>JAQCNF010000109.1 GCA_028275165.1 Haloquadratum sp. | reverse complement strand
TGTGTCTGTCATCAGACATCTTTACAACTCGGACAAGTGTCGACCTCCTCCCGATCTCAGGAGTCGGGTTATCCGCCTCAAAATGTGTAATGAATCGTGCAGAATATCTCCCTTCCAGAGGCTGAAATCACACCATTGAGTCAGATTGTCGAACACTGCCTAATCGACAAATGTCTATAGGCGGAGCAGGGCGAGAACCCCGACCCTTGAGGTCGGGGGTGAAGCCCGTCGAAGGACTACACATGCTCACTGCGATTGATCTACTGTTCAATCGTTCCTCGACTCACCTCACCTGACCTGCCGTCCCCACGTAGAACGAACGCTCCCAACACCCTCCTCCCCAGTACAACGACCGCATCACTTCGGGATAGTCTGACCACAATCTCCGGGCCGTCACGCTGTTCAACCGCGACACAATCCCACTCGGTGAGTGCTTCGGATGCGCTCCAAAGAACACATGAACGTGGTCGGGAGAGATATGCAACGACCGCAACTCGTAGTCGTTCCGCTCGACAATAGCATGGAACTCAGATTCCAATGTCTCTGCAACATGGTCGAGAAACGAGTGCCGATACCGAGGACACCACACGAAGTGAGAGTTGATATTGGACACCGTGTGGTTCGAGCGAGTCGCCTCCATACACACTATCTGACGTAACACCATTTAATTCAATATATCACTAAGCATCTACTGCAAATAGGATGGCGCGACGATTCACTGTCGATTTCGAGGAGGACTTCTACAAGGACTTCTCGAAGAAATGCATCGACGAAGACCGAACGAAAGCCGATGTCGTGCGCGAACTCCTCCGCGAGTGGACGTGCGACGAAGACACCGAGTGAGTGCTACGCATGGACATCGAAGACCAAAATCTAACGAAAACCCTCACACTCCAACTCCTGTTTGACGATGAGGAGAGCGAGAGAAAGGTCTTCGAATCCACCCAAGAGTCGCGCTCGGTGTACAACGACACCATCCGCCTCGCCAAACAAGGCGAAGATTGGGACGACATCCGCCGACAGATGGAGCAAGACGCCAACCTCGTGAAGAACAACACACAGTTGGTCGTCAAGAAAGCCCTCGAAGCGATGGAGAACGACGACGACGACGACAACATGCCCAGTCACACAAAAACTGGGCCATACCCCTTGCGGATGAACCACACCGAGGGATACACTCTCTCACTCACCGACGAGGGTGACGTTGCGTTCCGTATCTCTCCACAACC
Organism: Haloquadratum sp.; assembly: GCA_028275165.1. GTDB lineage: Archaea > Halobacteriota > Halobacteria > Halobacteriales > Haloferacaceae > Haloquadratum. Next base: position 43,069 of record JAQCNF010000109.1, on the reverse strand, counting down.
ATATCATCCAGTTCGGGGCACGGTAGTTGGCGAGCGCATCTCGACGTGCTGAAAACTGCGTTGTCGAGTGACGAGTGGAAGATAGGGACGGCTGAAGCCCTTTTCACGGATGGGCGTCCCGAACTCCACGTCAACGTCACCCACCAGACGCAGACCGTCCGAGACAAAGCCGACTCGGAGACGGTGATTGGTGTGGACGTAAACGAGGACAACATCGCGTTGACCGCGATAGATGAAACGGGGGTTCTCGACACGCTCGTCATCGACTTCCCCGAAATCAACTCCGAGCGTCACCGCTACTTCACGATGCGGAAGCGCATGCAGAACGCGGGGAAGTCATCGTACAAGAATGTGGTTCGTGACCGGGAGTATCGGTTCGTCCACGACAGGCTCCACAAACTGTCTCGGGCCGTAGTCGAGTTTGCGAAGCGGTTTCCTGACCCGTGCATTGCTCTTGAAGACCTCAAGGATATGCGCGAGTCAATCGACTATGGCACTCGGATGAATCGTCGGCTCCATGCGATGCCGTTTCGTGCAACGCAAGTGTTCATCGCGTACAAAGCAGCGTTTGAAGCCATTCCGATTGCTTCGGTTGACGCGGAGTACACGAGTCAGGGCTGTGCGTTGACGGCGTGTGAACACGCCGAGCGAGCGAATCGACGGCGAAAACGATTCAACTGCAAGTCGTGTGGTCATCAAGACCATGCGGATAGGAATGCATCGGTGAACGTTGCGAAGCGTGGGTTGGAGAAGTGTTTGTTAGATGTGCCTGCTCTCAAGAACCTTCCTCAAGTTCGGAAGGTGCGACGGTGGGCATCGGGGCGTGTGAACCGCCCGACCTCATCCCTCGTAACCGTTTGAGACGGCCCTGATTTTAAACAGGTAGGCGTCGAGGTTGCAGGGAGTGTGAGCGTTAATCTGAGGGAACCATGAAGAAGCCCCGACCCTTGTGGTCGGGGGTGTTCACGCATGCCTGATCTGAAAGGTAACACGAAGTATGAGTAATCTTCAGAATCAATGCGAAGACTTTGGTATGACGAATTTCGATATTCACCGGATGCTGTGGGTGTATTTATCAGCAACTCAAACTTACAGGCGATGAGTAATTCAGAAAATAGTGATGGTAACGACAGTGAGGATGAGACTCCAGATCGAGTCGTCGTACAGGCATTGGGGGCGATACTCATTCTTACTATTATCCTGATGTTTATTCGGCCACTTCCAGGCACCTATGCTGGGATTAATGTAAATATATTTGCCGCGGTCGCCCTCGTCATAGTGGGCATCGTATTACTGATAACTGAAAGCTCGGAGGGCTGAAAGAGTCTCCACAGGCGGGGCAGGCTGAGTGCCTCTGCTTCGTTCGGAAATCGAAAATGTAAGCCTGATGATGAGATGCTCTGCGTCTCGAACCACTTGACTCCGAGGCGGCTCACGAGGACATAGGCGTGTCTTTTTATTTGCACGCGATCACGGGAATTGTTAGACAGAAACATCAGAGAAGGTTCGTTCTCGTCTACAAATAACAGAACCAGCGTATCAGCATGTGAATTGAACTGAACTCAGTTGGTATGTCATCACCAAGCCAACTCGCGACACAACTGAGTATTTAGATGTATACTCGATCAAAAGGTGGTTGGCATGGAGTTGAGTGGATTGGGATGCCAACCGTGTGTGACCAGGTCTACGAAGCCCTTTGGAGAACCTCTCTCGAGGCATATACATAACATATCGGGATTCGAATGAATGTAACTTGTCTGTGCATGGACACCGCATTCCCCCCGGTCATTAATCTCATCTTGAGAGCAGCCAGAGGACTGCTGAACGGCGCTGAACGATTGTTGAGAATAACAGAACGTTGCTCAGGCACACAGATCATCACTCATACGGCACCAGCGATGAACCGAAGTTTGGTCTTCGGGGATGACAGTTATATGATGTTGGAACAGTACACCATCATATGCGACTGGCCGGTATGAGTGAGGCACTATTCCAGCACGCGAGGGACCCACTGTTTCTGATCACCGTCGGCGATGAATTTAGATACGCACGGGTGAATCCAGCCTACGAGAGGACTGTCGGAATATCAGCCGAGAACGTCAGGGGACAGACGCCTCGCGGTCTGTTTGGCGAACAGCAGGGAGCAGCGCTTGAGCGCAGATATCGTAGGTGTGTCGAACGTCGAAACCCGCTCACATACACCGAGCAACTGCAACTTGACGAGACATCAACCTGGTGGGAAGCCAGAATTGTCCCAGTGGAGGTCGACGAGGAGGTGAAGTATATCGCCGGTACAACTCGGGACGTCACTCAGCGAGAAAAGCGCAAGCAGGAACTCGAGCAACTCACATCTCAATACGAGACACTCGTTGAAAATTTCCCAGGGGGCGTATTCCTATTCAATAGAAATTTAGAATACATTTTTGCGGGAGGGAAAGAACTCTCAGCAGCGGGACTATCGAATGAAGAGTTTACGAATGCAACTCCACACGACGTATTTCCTGATACGATAGCTGAGAAAGTCACGAGCGCGTATCGGAGTGCTCTCAGCGGTAACCGAGTCACATACGAAGAGGAGTTCAGAAATGAACGATATCGATCAACTGTCGTGCCAGTCCGAAATGATGCTGGTGAGGTGACTCTTGGGATAGGAGTATCACAGAACGTTCAATCTCTCTCGCAATCTGACGTATCAACAGATGAATTACAAAAAAATCTCCAAGCGTGTATTGACTCTCTTTGCAGTGACGTTCTTCAGCCTGGCATAGACCCCAGCACTGGCGACTTCTCGGACACCAGTGCTGACTCAATCCAGACGGTTTTTACTGAGGCTAGCCGTCAACCGTCGCAGCAAACAGATCATCGAGCATCAGATATTTTCGAACCTTCATGTGAAACTGAACAGACAGAGATTGAGATCGGACAGAGAGACGAAGCTGTCTCTGTGTTCTTACGGAATCGAGACGATAGTTTAGCCTTTTTGTTAGAATCAACAGAAGCAATTAATTTTGCGCATGAGTTGATTCGCTTGGCGATTGATTCTCAGGGCGACGTTATGACTGGTGACATGGAATCAGCGCGGATCGATCTTTCTGAGTATTGCGCTACTGAGGAATACGACGACACCGGTTCTGTCCAAATTGAGCACAGTGGGAACACGGTTCGCCTCCCGATTAGGAAGGCACGAGAGCTGACCAGCGACCTGGATGAGGCGGTTACCGCCATTAGAGAAACCCAGTAGGCTTTTTATCGAAAGATAAGTTGCGTTCACGTGACATCCTCCCGCGAGTCAAGTCGTGGGCTTCCCGAGTCTGTGACTCCTGTCAATTCGGATGGTTGGGAAGGTTTGTGCTCCGACAGCGACAGGTAGTGCCACGTGAGATTCCGATTCGCCGAACAATTCAGCAGGGAGTCGGAGTTGCCTAATTGTTTCAGGTCGGCTCACTTTTTGATTTCGGCTGGAGGCCGTGGCAAACACCAAACCAAACCAATCCAACTGCCAAGTTTCCGCCTCACATCCACCGAGACGACAGCGGCAGATCTGAACCTTCACTGGACAGTGAAACTGAGCACGGGCGAATCCACGACGAAATTCGTGGGTTTTCTCGCCCTGCAAATCCAATAATCAGTGTATATCTGATCAGCTATTGATATGTCACGAGGTCCAGACTCACTCTCAAACAATAGCGGAATCATCATTGATTGGGATACTCTGGCTGGCTCGTAGGGCCCATCAAGGGGGGTGACTCAGATATGTCTCGATCGGCAAGCAAATAGCACCGACGAAACAGCAAGAGGAGGCCATTCTTCCATACTCAGGTGAAAACCATCTCAATTGCTGTACTTCATGTCCTGAAATCGCCCCGGAGTGGCGACATATCGACGACCGAACAGGACGTTTGAGAGAGTGGAGTGGAACGCCGTCTTGAATGAGAGAGCTTCAAGAAGGTGGCTCGATTCTGACCTCCTTCGAGCCGATTGTGCTTATCGGGGTAGCCGAGACGAAGCCGGTGGAGGGATTTGAACCCTCGGCCTATTCCTTACGAAGGAATCGCTCTTCCAGCTGAGCTACACCGGCATGACAAACGTCTTCTACATATAATTAGCTCAAAGACGGCATAAGAATTCCGAACCGATATCGTATGAGTGCAATTGTCATACGAGTTGCCACCCAGCAGCGAACGTGTCGACGACGACAATCACAGTGTGAAATAAATGCACCGAGGACAGATCTCAATGCTATTCTGTACCCACCCAGCAATGCCATTGCAGTAATTTCAATATTCCAAGCGGTATCATATGTGCTCACTGGATCGACAAGTGTATTATCAAAACTCCAGACGCCACCGGCGAGACCAGTCAATAAACCGGCTAACATCCAGGCCACTGTCTTGTCGTATGTCGTGGTCAACTGCCCCGCGCATAGTGGCACCGAGAATCCGCCTCGCTACGTGTTTGAATCCTATCGCGGTAGCTTTTTTTCATCATCATGAACAGCACTCAGTACGAGCCCAAATCGGCAATCCGCTCGAATACTACACCTCAACGAGTGTTGCTTCCTCAACGTGAATTCGGCCGCGCGACCCCTCCCAATGAGTATCGTATGTCAACTCAATCTTTCTGGAATAGTGCGGGGCATCCGTAACAAACGTTTCAAATTCACCACCTTCACCCAGTAGATGCACGCCATACTCCTCGCGAAGGTCTCGTAGCTCTGTGAGTGCATCTGTATCGAGCGTCCGGCCGAGCCAGCTTCGATCGAGTCCTGCGGCCGCGACTTGAATTATTGTGATTTCGAAACCAGCCTCTACCATCGCTGAGGCCACTGCATCTGGTGACTCCTGCCATAGCGGGGCAAACAGCTTGAGTCCCAATCTGTCGCACATGTCTCGAATCCGATCAGTCTGATAAGCACTCTCGATTGCGCCAGCGGTGACACCCGTTATCGTGGTCTCCTCAGCTAACTCCGTGAGTGCTACTTCCAGCGGCTCAATTTCTGCGTCACCTTGTGTGGTTGCATCGCTGGCATTCGGTGCATTGAGATTCGGTGCTGTGACCTCATGTATGTCGATACCGATACTGCTCGCTGCAACGGGGGCGAGGCGTGTTTCCGGGACGTGATACATGTACGACTCTTGAGATGGGTGCACTGTCAGGAGATGAGAAACAGCGAGTCCTTGTTCTAAGGCCTGATACAATGCCCATGAGGAATCTTTTCCGCCAGAAAAGAGACTCACCCACGATTCAGCGCTCATTGTTAGTTGCTTAACGGTGTCAATAAAGATACTCTCATTGATTCCTGCCACTGGTGGACAGGTGAACACACCAGACTAAATTATATTAGATAACATGACATGGCGTTACATGTAACCCAGGTCGCGTAACCGTTCCATCAGGTCCTCTTTATCCTGTGCGCGTCCTTCCCGTTCGACAGTGTTTTCAACATCTTGTAACCAGGCTGGATCTGCAGTCGTCTTTTCAGTCGATACCTCGCTCCCAAGTGATCGAAAACCAGCGAAGTATTTTGGCGATACGGGAATATCATCAATGTCAACGCCTGTTGGAAGGTCATCAGCGCCTGTCGGAACATAGCCCTCATCAGGATATGCTTCAACGCTATCTGGAACGACGAAGTTCCAAAAGGTATCCCAGACAGCCCGTTCATCAAATTGCAGAATTGGCTGGACGCGATCGTGAGGTGGATAAATGTCAGGATCGTGGCGGGGTGAGAAGAACGTCTCTTCTGCACGTGCTTCTTGTTCGTCCCATCGGACGCCCGATATTACCCCATCGACGTCACGTGCTTCAAGTGTCTCATTGAGTGCGACTGTTTTCAGAAGATGGTTACCAACGTAGGTATCCAACAGGAACGGGAATGTCTCTTCTTCGTATTCTAACAGATCTCGGATGTGGTGTTGATTATGCTCTGAAAGCTCTGCGACTGGAATCTCGTCACCAGGATTTAATCCATGTGTATCGACGTAACTACCCACATCTTCATTTCGCGCATAGATCACGTCAAGATCCCACCGGTCAGCCCACCGATCCACGAAGTCGTGAATCTCATCGAAGTGCTGATAGTGGTCGATAAACACCGTCGGCGGTGTCTCAAGATCGTAGTTACGGGCGACTTCCTGTATGAAATACAGTGTCAAGGTCGAATCCTTTCCACCAGTCCACATGACAACTGGATTGTCATACGTCTCTAGACCCTCCTTTGTGACCGCAATTGCCTTTTCGATCTTATCCTCAAGACGTGGATACGCCGCCGGCGACTCGCCTTCGCCATCGGTGTAATCGACATCTAAGGTTTTATGAAAGCCTTCCGGCATACAAATAGTGGTTAACTCCAAGAATAAATAAAACCCTTCTGACCACAGAAGCAATTGAGTTGATACCTCCACATTGTTGATACACGATACCATACTCTCTCCGGCGAACATCGGCAGCTTGAGCCTCATGTCTGAGTGACCGGAGAAGCCGACAATGAATAATCAAAGGCAGGCGCCCTGAGATAGTCTACGAAAACGAAATCACAATCGTGCAGTCAATCAAGAATCCGAAATAAGTAACACCCGAAGGTCATTCACATTTGTGCCTGTTGCCCCACCACCAACGAGTGCATTGATGGATTTAAGCAATCCATAGACATCATTTTTTTGCAGTGCGTCCACTGCTTTCTTTCGATTACTCAAACTCGACGCTGAGACGATAGCTCCGGCCGCATCGGTCGCTCCATCGATGCCATCAGTATCGACGCTCGCAAGCACGGCATTTTCGGGAAGCTCGAGTCCAGCACTAACAGCTAGCTCTTGATTCGGACCACCACGTCCATCACCTTGCACATGTACGGTCGTTTCCCCTCCAGAAAGGATTGCTGCTGGCGGTGCAAGTGGGTGACTATGATCACGACACTCCTCGGCGATACTTGCAAGCACGGTCCCGACTTCACGTGCTTCCCCTCTGATCGAAGACGAGAGAATGAGTGGCTCATATCCCGCCTCTGCGCATGTCTCTGCGGCTGCTGTGAGTGCAGTGTGGTTTGATGCGATCACCTGCTGAGAGATATAGCGAAAACTCTGATCATCAGATGAAGGCGTCTCGGTATACGTGCCACTGGCGCCTGCTTCGAGATATGAGCGAACATTTTCTGAAACGGACACCTCGTATCGTGCCAATACATCAATTGCGTCTTGATATGTCGTTTCGTCAGGAGTGAGTGGACCACTGGCGATTACTGCTGGGTCGTCTGAGGCGACGTCGCTGAATAACAGTCCAACGGTCCGGGCAGGAGCGAGACACTCCGCCAACTGTCCGCCTTTGACGGCTGAGAGGTGCTTTCGGACTGTATTGAGTGCGTTGATTGGCACCCCGCTGCGCAATAGTGCCTCAGTCGTCTCGCGGAGTTCCTCTAATGAGATCTCTGAGGCCGGTGCAGTGAGGAGCGCGCTCCCGCCGCCAGAGATTCCAACAATCACGAGCGTTTCCGCGCCGTATTCAGCAGCTGAATCAAGGAGGTCTGCAGTCGCTGTCATATTCTCATGGCTTGGTAATGGATGTGTACCAACGTGGACAGTGAGTTCAGGCACTTCCCGCGGATTATCTGTTATGACTATTCCCTCGGTCACGATATCGTCAAGTATCGTTGTGAGTGTGCTTCCAATCGTTCCAGCAGCGTTTCCCACGGCAAGGATTGCGACCCGTGTGAAATCATCGAGATCGATGATGGTATTCCCCAGTTGAAGCTGATTATCAGCGATTGTGAGCTCTCTCTTCAGAACGGATTCGGGTTGAGCAGCTCTGACTCCTGTCTCGCACGCCTCACGCGCAATCCTACACAGGGATATTCCGTGTTCGCTATATCCACATGATTCGTCGCTCACTGGTGGTGGCTCATCGTACCATTCAATCATATAGAGTTGTCAGCAGCGACTATTATAGCCGTTTGGCCATGTGTTTATGTCCACGTCTTCGACGTCCTCAGGGAGTTAATCAGAGATGAACTTATTATCACGCCAATTGACGCCGTTAGATCCACCTTCATTCTGCGATGGATTCTCAACGACCTCAATTGATGCTGGTCGTTCTTCACCCTCAACGATTCGATGTGCAGTTAGCTCACCGTTTGATTCGGTGATCGCGGTCAGTGTTCCTTTTTCAGCCATCAATGCAATGCTGCGGAAGATCTTAAACATCGGATACTGAAGGGCTGAATTCTGTAGCACTGTTTCACGGTCGCCCTTGAAACATGCAAACTCAACGAGTTCAGAGGGAATCTCTTCTTCGTCGTCATCTGTCCACCTTGGGTTCCCTCCGCGCGGCGGTTCTTCCTCATATACTCGGTTTTCGGTAACGCTCGCTTTGAGCTGTGCAGTGGGTGTGTATTTACTAAAATTATCCTCTGCCGCAACTGCCTTCAGAATAAGTGTATTGTTCCGGCGCGTTAAGTCGATTTTCTCGACTTTGACGGGCAGGTCGGGATCATTGTCAATGTACGCTTCAACATCTTCAAGTGGCAATTCTAACGTTGAATGTAATCGAAATACGCGGCCTGACATAATTATTGTTGATGGGAATTCATGTGAGATTAACAAGCGAGCCGACAGTGTCTAATGGAAGCTAAGATACCCGTGCTTATATGACCTACTCTTTCAGCAGTTTCGTCAGTTTTGCTCACTCAACGCCGTTTGAAGCTCGCCACGTTCATCCATCTCAGCCAAAATATCACTACCACCAATGAACTCCCCGTCAACGAACGTCTGTGGAATGGTTTCCCACCCACTATGCTCGTCAAGTGCCTCTCGATATGCATCAAGTGCTGGCAGCACATCAACAACTTCGAACTCATCCACATATTGAGACAACAGATTGACTGCCCGCTGTGAGTACCCACACTGTGGCATCAACCGATTGCCTTTCATGAACAAGACAATATCGTTTTCCTCGATGACCGTCTTAACGTTGGATTTGACCTCTTCATCATCCAGATCAGACTCTGGCTGGAATGTCATATATATATATTCCAGTGCGTAAGTAAAGGGATTACGTCAATTCTGCTGATACCCAATTAGCTGTTACTATCGACACGAACAACGTCGATTAACGAGTAGACAGGGACTCCATTAATCTCCTCGACTCCCTGCTTGTCCACCACAACAACGCATGAAACCGGGCTTCCTCCGGCTTCTCTGATGGCTTCAACTGCCTCTGCCATCGTCGTTCCCGATGTGATCGTATCATCGACGACGTAGCAGTCACGATCACGAATCTGGGCAAAATTCCGAGAGAAGGGTCCACCAAGTTCGTCAAAGTCTCCTTCCTCCCACTGATGCTTTGCCGGGGCGTAAGACCCCAAGTCAGTGTTGAGTTCCTGTGCGACAATTGTTGAGAGTGGCGCACCGGCTTTTTCAATACCGATCGTCAAATCCACCGCATCACCCTGCTTCGTCAGGAGGTCAGCCATCGCCCGAGCGACGTAGCCGAGTCGCTCTGAGTCACGCCCGATCGCACTCCAGTCAACGTGAATATCGTGGGTTTCTGGTTCTGCGCTCGCTACGGGATCGATACCGCGTGTCGTTTCTGAGTCTCCCCGGTCCACGAGCCAACTCGCTGTTTCGCGCGACACGTTGAGTTCGTCAGCAATTTCGCCTTTCGATAATCCTCGCGCTGCTAGTTCACTCGCGTCTTCAATGAGATCGTCGACATTCTTCATATAGCGACAGTATGGAAGCTGTTAGTAAGGAAGTTTCGAGCGCTTAGGAATTCTGCGTATCGAGTTCAGGCGACACTGCGAGTTCCTCAGCTGCACCAAGATACTCTGTTGGCGTGAGCGTCTGGAGTTCCTCAATGACCGATTGCGGAAGATCGAGTTCTCCGAAGAGCTCATGGAACGCTTTGAGGCTGACATCCCGGCCGCGTGAGAGCGCCTTGATGCGTTCATAAGCATCTGTATCTCCCTCACGCCGCAAAATCGTCTGTGCGGCCTCTCCAATTAATTCTGGGTGAGATGCGACATCTGACTTCATCTCCGCAGTGTTCGGTGCGACTTTCTGAAGTCCTGTCTGGAGCTTTGTGTATCCGAGGTGTGCATGTGCGATAGCTGTCCCAATGTTGCGCTTCACTGTCGAATCAGATAGATCTCGTTGTAACCGAGAGGTTGGTATGTACTCTGCTAAAAACTCGAAGTCACTGTTCGCTTTCGACAGATTACCCTCTGCGTTCTCAAAGTCGATCGGATTGACTTTGTGTGGCATCGTCGAAGACCCTGTCTCGGTATCAGTGCTTTCTTGACCAAGATATCCATCAGAGACATATCGCCAGCTATCTCTGCAGAGGTCGATAAGGACGAGATTGAGTCGTTGAAATGCGGCAAATACTCGTGCCAAATCATCGCCAGGATTCACCTGCGTCGTCAGCGCTCGGTAGGTGAAATCCAGTGATTCAACGAACGACTGACCAAATGCCTGCCAATCGACTTCTGGCAGGGCAGCATAATGAGCAGCGTTTGTCCCTGAAGCGCCGCCAAACTTTCCTTGCAGTTGCTCAAGAGCCGCCTGCAGATCACTCCGTGACTCTCCAAGTCGAGAGGCGTACACAGCCATTTCCTTGCCAAATGTGGTCGGTGTTGCTGGTTGGCCGTGAGTACGAGCTAACATCACCGCTGAGCGATACTGCTGAGCAAACTCGGTGAGTCGATGAATGAGGGTGTCGATCTCTGGCCGAATCACCTCTCGTATTGCCGTTCGAATACAGAGTCGAAGCGCGAGGTTATTCACATCTTCAGATGTCAGCCCAAAGTGAATCCACGGATGAATCGTCGCTGGGGTCTGCGTTCGAATGAAATACTCGACTGCTTTGACGTCGTGATTCGTAGCCGAATATCCTCTTGCTCCGTCTGTTTCGAGCCGCTTGATCAGCGCGACATCATCGGCGTCGAAAGACGCAGAGATAGCCTCAATCTGGTCACGAATGGTATCTTCGACACTGACCGGTACCTCGGAGCTGTCCAGCAGTGCACAGAGATACTCGATTTCGATACGAACACGTGCCTTGATGAGTCCTGCTTCAGCGAGTATTGGAGAGAGTGCTGCAGTATGGCCACTGTAGCGGCCATCAACCGGTGACAGTGAGGCCAGCGCGTCTGTGCGAGAGAGACCATCCATACCTCAGCGTGCTATGGGTACTTCAAAAAGGGTATCGATGAGTGTATTCTTTTATACCTGCTCCAGCCGCTCTGTCGACCGGAACTGACTTACTAATAGCGCGTTCTGGCACGAATATGACACAGGTTGCAGGGCTGGCGGGGAATCGTGGGCGAAATCTCTTGCACCTCGACTCACAGAACCCTGGTGGGGCGGAGATTGCAGTCATCGTCACTAACCGCGAGGATGCACCAATCGTAAAGTCGGCTGCTGCGCGTGGGATTCCGACGGAGGTTGTTCCACAGCAGTCGATGTCACGAGCAGATCACGAGCAGGCGATTATCGACGTCTTAGAATCATATGAGTTCGAGTTGATCTGTCTTGATGGGTATATGCGGGTATTGACAGCGACTTTTCTTGAGGCAACCCCACCAATTCTGAACGTTCACCCGTCGTTGTTACCTGCATTTCCTGGACTGAACAGTCACCAACAAGCACTTGACGCTGGTGTCCGCCTCAGTGGCTGTACTGTTCACGTCGTGACAGAAGCGGTCGATGGGGGACCAATTATCACACAGGAGTCTGTCCCAGTCTACAGTGATGATACCACTGACTCACTCAAGAACCGCGTGCTCACCGAGGCTGAATATGTTGCATATCCCCGAGCTGTCAGATGGGTAGCAACAGGTGCCTGTACGATTGGACCAGATACCTCAGACCCACAAGTCACTATCGACACTGACGCAGAAGAGCAATTCCCAACCCGTCGAATTCGCACTGAGGACCGCACTGATACGCTTCGATACGGTGAGAACCCACATCAAGAGGCGGCCGCATACGTCGACCTCGCCACCGATACACCAAGCATCATCAGTGCCAAACAGTTGAATCCGAACGCGAAAGAACTCTCATACAACAACTATAATGACGCAGATGGAGCACTTGAGCTAATCACGGAGTTTGACCGTCCAGCTGCAGCTGTAATTAAACATACAAATCCGGCGGGCTGCGCCACTGCGTCCTCACTGTCAGATGCATATGCGGACGCACTCTCCACTGACGCAATGAGTGCTTTTGGGGGTATTGTCGCATTGAATCGACGTTGTGATGCAGCGACTGCTGAGCAGATAATTGAATCGTTCAAGGAGGTTGTCATCGCTCCGAGGTATAGTGACCAGGCGATCGACATACTCACACAGAAGGAGAATCTTCGCATATTAGCTATCGGGCCGCTTGACCAACTACACACATCCTCATCGAGTGCAACAACTGTACATGAGAAACACCTCCGTGGTGGTCGATTAGTTCAGCAGCGAGACGACTGGGTTCCATCTATTTCTGACCTGGATATCGTCACAGACACCTCACCAACCGAATCACAACTCGAAACCATGTGCTTTGCGTGGCGGGTTCTCAAACATGTCAAATCAAATGGAATTGTACTCGCAACTGATACACAGACTGTCGGCATAGGGATGGGACAGGTTTCGCGTGTCGATGCTGTCAGACTTGCAACGATGAAAGCAGATGAACATGCTGAGGAGAAAGGCCCAGTTGGCTCAGTTATGGCCTCAGATGCGTTCTTTCCTTTCCCCGACGGGGTCGAGACCGCTCTTGACGCTGGTGTTGCAGCAGTCGTCCAACCGGGAGGCTCAGTCAATGATGATGATGTAATCAGTGCATGTGACGCACAAGATGTTCCGATGGCATTCACCGGGCATCGGTGTTTCCGCCACGATTAGCGACGCTGATATAGAATCATACGTTTGGTTCAAAGACCGTAATGGGTTTGAAGCGGCGCAGAGAATCGCGTGTATGTCCGTTACTATCGTCGGATCCCAGTTAGGTGACGAGGGAAAAGGCGCTCTCGTTGACCTTTGGGGCGGCGAGGCTGACGTTGTTTCACGGTATCAAGGCGGTGATAACGCCGGCCATACTGTAGTTGAAAATGGGGAGGAATACAAACTCTCGCTCGTGCCGAGCGGAGCGATCAGAAATAAGATTGGTGTTCTCGGCAATGGCTGTGTCGTGAATCTCGACACTCTGTTTGACGAGATTGATACCCTCCGTGACCGCGGTATCGACCCTGAAGTGCGCATTGCTCGCCGAGCGCACGTTATTATGCCGTATCATCGTGTTCTCGATGGTATTGAGGAGGACGCAAAATCCGACTCAGATCTTGACGCTGGGACGACTGGCCGTGGAATCGGGCCGACATACGAGGACAAAGCAGGCAGACGTGGCATTCGCGTTGGCGATCTTCTCGACCGATCGACACTCCGAGAGCGGCTTGAGTACGTCGTTCCACAGAAGCGTGCACTCGCCGAAAAAGTGTTCGACATCGACGTTGGTGCCCAGTTCGATACTGACGTCCTATTCGATAAATACGCAGGGATTGGCGAACGGCTTCGTGAGGAGTCAATGACAGTGAATGCTGGTAAGTTCCTCAACGACTGCCTCGGGTCGGGGAAAAACATCCTCTTTGAAGGAGCTCAAGGGACATCAATCGATATTGATCATGGAATATATCCGTATGTCACCTCCTCAAATCCGACCGCGGGTGGTGCTGCAACCGGAACGGGTATCGGCCCGACTGTAATTGGTCAAGGCGAAGTTGTTGGCATTATTAAATCCTACCTCTCGCGTGTCGGAACCGGTCCGCTCCCGACAGAATTAATCGATCAAGATGAGCCTCTCGCAGATGCGATTCGAGAGCGTGGAAGTGAGTTTGGAACAGTCACCGGTCGCCCTCGACGCATTGGGTGGCTTGATATGCCGATGCTTCGACATGCACAGCGAGCGAATGGATTTACAGGCATCGCGGTAAATCACATCGATGTCTTAGCCGAGCTTGAGACGATCAAAGTGGGCCATTCATATGAATTAGATGGCGAAACACGGATGACGATGCCAGCAACGACAGAGCGATGGAACGAATGTGAGCCGGTCTATCGCACGTTTGATCCATGGCCAGATGTCAGCTGGTCGGATGTTGGTGAGGCCGGCTATTCATCTCTCCCATCGAATGCACAGGCATATCTCGAATACATCGCAGCAGAGCTTGATACATCTCTATACGCCATTGGTGTCGGACCTGACCGAGCTGATACTGTCGAACTGACGAATCCATTCGATAGGTAGTACTGTGGTAACTTTCGGTAGGCTTTTTTCGACCGATAATCAGTAGTCATACAATGAAAGAATCGCTGATGGATATTCTCTGCGACCCATTAGACAAAAATCCACTTGAACTCGAAGTCGAGGAGCGTGACGGAGACGAAATCATTGAGGGTCGTCTTATCGGGACTGAGACAGGAGAGGTATACCCGATTGAAGATGGGATTCCGAATCTCCTTCCACCAGACATGCGCGAAGAGTAACTCCATGTGTATAGCTAAATGAGGTGAGGACAGCACTGCTCACGGATTAATTTCCACTCAGTCGTTGGCAATATGACCAATATGTATATCCGAAACCACACCAACTTGAGCTGAAATCATACTTGCACGTTCTGTTTTGAATCAGGAAACACAGTCCTTACAACTGTGACTCGGGTTCGGATTCGAGAGCATCGGAAACGATGCTTCGCTTGCTCAGAGTGGGCTCTTATCCAAGATCGAGAGAAATATCTGACTCTTGAGGGTCAGGATCCGACTACTCCTCTACAATCCACCGTCGATTGCAGAAGACCGGATATTTTCTCGTTCTCTGAATCCCTACTCTATGCTGCATTACCGGTACAGCATGGAAATCGCGCCCTCTACCTACATCACCCGTCTTCTTTCTCAGACGAATGTGTCGGCGTCCCAGAGAGGTTGCCCTCCTCATCCATTCGCTTCTCCCGCAAGAATCGAGTTCGATATCGATTAGCGCCTTCAGATACGTCTGCTTCGCGAATCTCGGATATGTTACCCTCGGCGACAGACTCAATCATATCCTCTATCTGTTCCTTTTCTGCCGGTGTCAACTCGAATGTATACGAGCGAGGTTCCTGTTTTTCGAGTTGAGTCCACTGTCGGGAGGCCGCAACAACCAGCGAACAAGGCTCTCGACAAGGAAACACGCCGCTGCCACCGTCAGCCTCCAATGTAGTGTTTTCATCATACTCCCACTCTCGCCGCTTCAGACACTCTGAATCTGCACAGCAGGAGGCAGCCATCCAGTCGACAGCTTCAGTCGAGAGTTCCTCGACCATGTCGTAGATTCCAGTCTGGCGCTGGGCAGTTTCATGCCAGTGTGTGATGTCAAGTTCACCCGTTCGTTCAAGATTCCAGTTCGGAATCGTCGCAGGATATAAAATATCGACTGTCTCGAACACTTCTCTCTGTGTTAATGCAGGATAGATCCAGCCATCGATTAACGAAGGAGCGGTCTGAAGCGGTCGATACCGCCCTTCACTATCGAATCTGGCAATCTCTCGAGCGTCGAAGGGATTCTCATATGTCTCAAGTTTCGAGGCAGAGGTCCCTGCATCACGCTCATGATGCAGTTGATATTCGCGCACACCGTGGCTCGCGAGTGTCGCGGTAATGGAGAGTTCACCCCACGTCGTTTGCATTCCTGATTCCAGTGCGGCATATCGATCGTGCACATCCATCTGTGCTGCAGATTCAAGGAAACGAAGAAACGCTCGCCGATGACGCCCATCGTGGGCAACCGTATGCTCCCAGAAGTGCCAGTTTGAGATGTATGGCGCTATCTGCTCATCCGAGAGGGTGGAGTCGAACGCTGAGGCGGAGAGTCCGCGAAGACCTCTCTTTGCTGTCTCAATCCAATAGCCATCGCCGTTGTTCCCGAATGAAAGACCATCGAACTCGATCGGATTTGACTCAGATTGAGCTGCTGTCCGTGCTAAGCGGCGCTGCTCATCGGCTAGTTCAATCATCCGCAAACGGTGTCTGTCGTGTCTTCTCTCGAACCATTTCTATCGCTGATTCGATATCTGCTCCCGCATCTGCTGCACGCTCAAGAATGACATCTGCGGTGAGGCCTTCAGTCCCAACGGCACCAGCATACCAGATCTGGTGGCCATCGACCGCAGCAGGCACGTCGTATCCCGTTCGGTAGTCATCGGTGAGGCCCATATCTTCGGGGATATCCTCTTGGGTGTGAAATCCATCAGCAATAAACAGCGGGACGACGACAATATGTTCAGTGCTGAAAAAGTCGGTCACATCGTCAACCTCCGGTTCCTCGTCCATATAAAGCGCTTTTACCTCTTCAAATCGCGTTGATTCTCGAACACGGTCAGCATGATATTCGATTGCCTTTGCTGAGTTTTCGTTTCGCTCAGTTCCGTGTCCAACCACAGCAAATCCGACGTCTGATCCAATATTTGGGTCACCAGTCACTGTCTCTGCCCGACGAATAAGCACGTCGGTCATAGCTCGATGAGTGCCAACTGGACCGCAATAGTGAACTGTGTGATCGGTGTCAGCTGCCTCTAACGTCGCTGTATCTGCGCTCAACCCATCTGAGTTCCATTCAGAAACATCCCATCCGTCCAGTCGCAGTTCACGTGGAATCACCTGTTCGGTAAAATACCCTTCACTAATAAATAACGGAACAACGTACACCTCCTCCGACTCGACGGTTCGCAGCACTTCTCTCAGTGATGGCTCCTCTTTCCAAAAGCCTGTCTTGACCTCGTCAAATGCGTTCGTCGCCCGGATAGTATCTGCGTGTTGGTGAGTTGGCGCAGACGAACCTGCGCTGAGATGTGACCCGTGGGCCACAATTACGAGTGCTTCCATACAGCCTGAAACTTGCTACGTGGGGTCTTATGAATTCGGGATTCAATGTAACGTCATGAAACGCAAGCAGCCGAGTTGTGAAAGTAATCAGCGGGCTCTGAGTGCTTACTTCCCACGAAACTGAGTCCATCCCACAGCACTGAATACGTGAGATACTCCCCCCCAATGAGGAATGTTCCGACGGGTTGAAGCCGTTCTCGTGAATACTACACGGCGATGACTTTGTCCGTGACGAATACCCTTACTGACGAACAGGAGACGTTCAATCCATATCACGATGATGAGGTTCTCCTGTACGTGTGTGGGCTGACCGTCTCGGATGATGCACACCTTGGTCACGCACGCCTCTGGGTGCAAGCCGATGTGATCCACCGATGGCTCGAATATTTAGGGTACCACGTCACCCACGTTGAGAACTTTACTGATGTAAATGAAAAGATCGTAGCACAGATAGACCCCGATAAGGAAGCAAGCGATGAGGCATCAGTCGCCGAAACATACACCTCCTCAGTCATCCAAGATATGCGAGGGCTGAATCTCCGCCGCGCATCGGTGTATCCACGTGTCTCTGGGCACATCCCCGAAATCATCGATTTAGTCGAGACACTCGTCGAGAACGGATATGCGTATGAATCAGATGGGTCAGTATACTTCGATGTCTTAGCATTTGACGAGTACGGAAAGCTCTCGAATCATGATGTTGCATCGGCGACGACAGAGACTGATTCGGCGATTGTCGATGAGAAGCGTAATCCAGCAGACTTTGCACTCTGGAAGAGTGGCGCTGTCAACCCATCAGACGTTGCCTCCCACCGTGATGATTCGCGCGAACCCCTCAGCTCACCAACCGGACAGACTTGGGACAGTCCGTGGGGCGAGGGCCGCCCTGGATGGCATATCGAGTGCTCTGCAATGGCAATGACGCATCTCAACCAAACGATCGATATTCACCTCGGTGGTCGAGACCTAGTGTTTCCACACCACGAAAATGAAATTGCACAGAGTGAGGCAGCAACTGGACAACCGTTCGCTCGTCATTGGATGCATGTCGGACTTCTTCAAATGAAGGGTGATAAGATGTCCTCGAGTATTGGCAATATTCTTACCGTTGAGGAAGCGCTCCGTCGGTATGGAGTGAACGTTATTCGAACGTTTTATCTCTCGAGTGCATACGGTAGCGAACAAACACTGGATGAGGCCGCACTCACGGAAGCGGCTGAACGATGGGAAACAATTTCGCGGGCATATGACCGGGCGGTTGAAGCCTGTGACTCAACAGCAGCCCGGACCAAGACAACAGATAATCAGTTTCAAGCAGGACTCAAAGACGTCGCTGAGACGTTCACTCGGGCTATGAATGATGATTTCAATGTCCGAAAAGCAATGGCAAGTCTACTTGAGCTCGCCTCAGCAGTTAATGCGCATCTTGAAGATTACGATAAGTACGATTATCAGTCACTGTATCGTGCGATAGCACTCTTTGACGAGTTTGGAGGCGACGTTTTCGGGCTCTCTCTCGGAGAAAATACTGCGACCGACGCCACAGACACATTATCTGAGGATCTTATCGATCTCGTCGTTGATATTCGTGAAGAAGAGCGATCTGCAGGCAACTACGAGCGCTCTGATGCACTTCGCGAGAGGTTAGCCGATCTTGGTGTTGAAATTGAGGACAGCGATACAGGTCCGACATACCGAATCACCAACCACAGAAAGCAGGAGTGAGGGTCATGTGGTAAATAACTCGGTATCTGCAGGGATATTAAACAGACCCAGACGAACGCCTGCATCTAACCATCCGTACCCATATGAAAACGCGGCGAGTGCGTTAACTAAGTCATCATTCCGATAGAAATGTTGTCCGTCTTGGAGATAGGCCTCTGCCATGTTTAGCACCTCTGTCGCGCCTGCGTAGAGGGCCGTTTCTGGTGGGACAGCGACTGTTGCTTCGCTCAGTGCTGATTTGAGCATCGACTCATACTGTTCGGTCTTTTGATCCAGCTCCGCAGACATGCCCACAGATTGAACCGGTTAATAAAAGAGTCTGTCACTCCTATCAAGACATATGAGTGAGGTAACTGAACATCATAAGCTCTTGATTGCTGGATCGGGGATATCGGGACTCTCCGCGGCTATCTATGCGGCACGGGGCAACAATGAGCCACTTGTCTTGGAAGGAGATGAGCCCGGTGGGCAACTCACGTTGACAACTGATGTAGAGAACTACCCGGGATTCCCAGAAGGGATCTCTGGTCCTGAGCTGATAGCAAATATGAAATCACAGGCTGAAAAGTTCGGGGCCGAAGTCCGTCACGGCGTCGTTGAGTCTGTGGATGACGATACGCGACCATTCAAGATTTCTCTATCGAATGGTGATCAGCTGACCGCAGATGCGATCATCGCGGCTTCAGGGGCCTCAGCACGAACACTCGGCATCCCTGGTGAAGACGAGATGATGGGATATGGCCTTTCAACATGTGCAACGTGCGATGGAGCGTTCTTCCGCGACGAGGAAATTGTCGTCGTCGGTGGTGGTGACGCAGCGATGGAAGAAGCAAATTTCCTAACAAAATTCGCTTCAAAGGTCTATATCGTCCACCGTCGCGAAGGATTCCGGGCAGAGGACACCTGGATCCAACGAGTCGAAGAGAAAGTTGAACAGGGAGAGATTGAGATCATGCGCAACACCGAGGTGACCGAGCTTCACGGGACAAGAGAAGATGGCCTTGACCACGTCACGATGGTACACCACCCAGATGGCCATCCCACAGACAAACTCGATGATGATGATACTGAGGAATTTGAGTTTGACGCTGGAGCTGTTTTTTACGCAATCGGTCATACACCGAATACCAGTTATCTTGAAGATACCGGCGTCGAGATCGATTCACGAGGGTATCTCACTACGAACGGCGGAGAAGGTGGTGGACAAACTGAAACGAATGTTGAGGGTATCTTTGGCGCTGGTGACGTCGTTGACCACCACTATCAGCAAGCCGCCACTGCAGGCGGAATGGGTGTGAAGGCAGCGCTTGATGCTGACGAATACCTCGAATCAATTGAAGGATCATCTATCATGAGTGCTGGTAAAGGGATTGCTCCTGCTGGGAGCGACGATTAACCTGAGAGCTACCCGATTCTCGCTTCACAAACTGGGCTGGGGTGTCGTTTGATATCCCTTCCACGCTGAGGGGTGAGGGCTTCTCTTTGCAGTTCAATACCAACCACCAGTGACGGCGTTATGTTCCGCCTTTGATTGGTCTTGGAATTCACTCAGGAGTTGAGACTGGTCGCCTCAATGGATACGATTCTCGAACTCCTTCGTGATGGACAGTCATCCACCTTCAGCAATTTCGTAGCTTTCACACCTGACACTCTTTACAGCGCATGACGTGCTCCTTTCAACGATGTCCATCGACCGAGATATGTTCGAGAACACGAGCGAGGACGAGCTCGCGGATCTTTCGGTCCCTGATCAGGTCCTCGGGTTTCTCGCCGCCAACGAGGATCGGGCGTTCAACACGCGCGCAATTGCCTCTCAGATCGACGTTGACGAGGGGGCAGTGAGCACTGCACTCCCACGAGTGAAGGATCGCGGTCTGGTCGAACACAAGGCGACGCACTGAGCGATAACCGACGACGCCGAGCGCCTCGGAGGATGCAGCGGCTACGAACGGGCGACCGCACTGTTCAACGACCAACTCGGTACAGAGGACAAGGAGGCGTGTCGGGTCGCAAACGTCAGTTCCCAAACCAGCGCACCGGGCGTGGGAAGCCCACGACTTCAGTCGTGGGAGGATGTCACCCGCGGTACAGTCCAGAGAGTGAGTTCTACCTCCTCTGAGGTCTTACCACATCTTGGGCTCTATTTGTGCCTAATCTATGCCCAATCTCGGCGAAATACTATGCCGGGCCTCTGGCAGCAGCCGACTAGATGCCTCCCGAAAGCAGCTTCTTCGCGCGAGTAGAGTTACTTTTGCCGCATCGCCCCCAGGGTGTAGCAGTTTCCCGAGTCACTTGCCCTCGAAATCACCGACGACACAGACCTCACCCACGAGCCAAATCACTCAACCCGATGAACGTTCGCTGATCGTAACAGCTGACAATACGCTGACGCTGCTGAAGGAGGAGACTGGAATTGGGTAGAGAGACACTCAATCCAGGTTAGCGTGCCGTCTGAGTGGCTACACTGTTGGAAGTCGCGAAAATTCGCCCATACAATTGGAAGTATGACAGGAATGACCGCTTGGGGAGTGATTTGAGGTGATCTGCATTGACTGAATCGGCCAAATTCACGCATCACAGCCCCGCTGAACCCAGTGTAGTTTCAACTCCACTTCACTACCAAGATACACCATTATTCGCTATACAAATATCACATATCTCAATTCCACCAGGAGTGTCAGATCGATATGCGAATTCTGAGATTGACCTCACAGAATACATACTCGCTAGCGGCTTTCAAAATAGTGATCCTCTGGTATCTGTTCCTGATTGCTGTCGTCCATGGATAGATGCTGGGACCGTCATACAAACAAGAGAAACGACGTGTGTTAACCGATTGGATTGTCTTAATACTGGTGGCTGATTTTGAGCATGGTCAATTTCCCACAGGCACTTAACTATGGGTATTGTTTGCATTGTATGGAAGAGACAGAATCATTTACGATTGAAGGTCCTGAAGGGGTGACCGAAGAGGTTGAACTTCCAGCAGGCTTAGCAGATGTATTCACTAAGCAGGGTGAACCATCGACTGCAGTCGTTGGTGACCTAATCGTTCAGTCGTTTGCTCAACAATCACACGCAGTTGTCCATCACTCTGAAGATGAGGTACCAGCAGATCTTGATTCGCTCAATGATAAGATGGAATCTCTCTTTGAAGAGCGCTTTGGTGAAAGCTTGCAAGACGCAATGGGTCACTCCCACTAAGCTCTCGTCTCATTGCTGGTATCGACTTCCTGCACGTCCCAGCACCGGAAACGCAAGGAGCGTTTTGCGAGCAGTGATGGAACATGCTAAGATGTCTCGATGCATCTGTTCAAGAGGCTGCTGTTATTACTGATGATCATTACAAATGTTTGAGGCACAAGCCCACTGAGCAGTTAACACCGACACGATCGGAATCAACTCAGGTCACCGTTCGATAGCCAAACGGAAGTCTGTCCGACATGTCCAATCCCGACCTTCCCGTATGACTGCGCGATAGCGTTTCTCGGTTGTCGGGGTATTTGACTCCGACAGGCCGCGTCCACCGCCGGCTCAGAAAGTTGGAGAACTAGAACCACCCAGTCACTCCTTTAGGGTGTACGCGCTGGAATGCACTTGATTAGTAATAATGATGAGACACCTATCGAACGGTTTAGGAGTGTTGGCAATACAACGTATATGTATATCCGAGACTACACCAATTTGACTTGGAAGCATAGTCTGCACGTTCTGTTTCGAATCAAGAAAATCACATTCACAACAATTGTTACACAACGGCGTTCTTCAGTTGAGAGATCGTCTTCAAAAACGTGCAACCGTACCACTCTCGTTTGGGGAATCTCACCCCTTTAGGCTGATGCACAAGGAGCTCAATGCTATTATTAGGTCCTGAGCGCGAGACGACTGTGTGAGGCTTCAAATAATGGTTGTCGTATAAGAACAGAGAATCATACAACTACACGATGTCATGGACACGGTCACGCGATACCGAGACGATGGTTGAATGGGAACGACAGGATGCCATGGTCACTATTCGATGTCGACAGCGGCCCGATGAGAGCTGGGTCATTCGTTTAGATGTTCTGGAGCAGGCACCTGAGCCGGCAGAGTATCGATCTACCACGGCGAGCTCGTACAGTGATGCTGCTGCGCTTGCTGAGTCATGGCGCTCGGAGTTTGGATAGCTTCATGAGTATGGTCGGATGCTTCACTGCAGACGTTCAGTCGTCTCAACCAGCGGGTGTCTCGCGTAATCAACAACATTGATATCCTCAACAGACTCAAGTCCCTCTTTTTCAGCTGTCTGTGCCATTCCCAATTCAACAGGATCATCCACAACAATCACATACGCCTCTATCTGGTCGATTCCTAACTCCTTTGCTGCCATTACTCGGTGGTGACCATCTGCCAGGAGCATCCCTGTTACGGTATCAATTGTCACTAACGGCTCAGTAAGCCCCCGTTCAAGTTCATATTGTCGCCCCTCAAGTTCATCGCTGTACACGCGCGCTTGTGTCGGAGTAAGCTCTTCGATTGACACAGCCCGCCGATCCTGCGTGACAGTTATTCCATGTATTTGCTCCAGTGTTCTCATCAGCTTTCCGACTTTCTCTGGGGTAGCCCGCTCAATCTGTGAGCGAACGACATCAGTGTTCGAAATAATCCCAACTAAATTATCAGCATCGTCGACAACTGGTAACTTCTGAATACCCGATCGCAGAATCACACGCCCAGCGTCGACAATCTTCATTTCTGGATGAGCAACGACGATATCCTCAGTCATGACAGTGAAGATGGCTGCTTCATCATCGACAAGTAAAAGATCGCCGGCAGTGACAAACCCCTCTACTTTGCGACCATCTGCGACTGGAAAGCCTGTATGCCTCGTGCTTTGCTTGATTCGTTGTGCTACCTCAGCGACACTATCCATCGGTGATACTGTCTTGACATCTCGCGTCATATAGTCATCGACAGTCGCTGTTCCACTCATCACCAGTTGGTACGC
The DNA here is from genome assembly GCA_028275165.1 of Haloquadratum sp. Lineage (GTDB taxonomy): Archaea > Halobacteriota > Halobacteria > Halobacteriales > Haloferacaceae > Haloquadratum. The sequence continues at coordinate 19,463 of JAQCNF010000109.1, read as the reverse complement.
ATCGAACCGTCAAAACACGTTTCCACACCTGCTGTGGGCTCGGTCTAAAATCAACCAGACGCTCCTTGCTCAAGATTCCGTGTCCTCAACTATCGAGCTTATTCGGTCTGTGAAAGACTGTGCGTGACTGATGAGGCGCCTAACTCAGCGTTTGAGATTGCTGTTTCGTGATTGATCGCTTCGAACACCCGAGTGGAGATGGCAGTCGTTACAATAGGTATCAACGCCTCTGCTGAGCGCTCATCCGCATTTGCAAGCGTCTCAACTGAGACCTGTGCCCCTGCCATCTCTGCATGTCCGCCCGCATTCCCAATTGATCCTAATGCATTGCTCAACACCTCTCCCAAATCAATATCTGCGCCCATAGCTCGTCCAGAAACATACACCATTTCACCACAGATCCCGTACACAACTGCAACCTTGATATCATCAAGATGAACCAGAAGGTCTGATGCCTGTGCGAGTGTATCCCGATTCCGTAATTGGCCAGCGTTCGTGAGTAGCACGTCTCCCCGAATATTTCGCTGTTTGACAGCCCGCGCGAGCGTATCTAGCACCGACGCCGACATGAGCGGTGATTCAACCTGTGAGAGAACGTCGAGGTTCGCGCGGGGGAGCAGCCACGATGCGACGTCAAAATCAACGGCTGAGACCTCGCGGGTAAATTCGTTCGTGTCCGTCCGAATTCCATACAGCAACGCAGTAGCAAGCTCTTCATCGATTTCTACCGACAGTCGCTGTATGTAATCTGCGAAAATCGTACTCGTTGCGCCATACTCGTTACGCAGATCAACGAAGCGTCCCTCTATGGGACCACGTGCAGTATGGTGATCAATCACCAGATCAACCGGCGTTTCAGTGCTCAAGCCATCATTAACGCCTGGACGCGAGTGGTCGACCAGTGCAATCGCATCAAACTGTTCGGCGGTTTCAATGTCAGTTAATCGTCGCAAGTCGAGATCTAAGAGATTGACTAGTGCCTTATTCTCCTGATGGTCGATATCGCCGAAATAACACACCTCCGAGTCGAGATTGACAGTCTCGGCAAGTTTTGCGAGACTCAACCCACTTGCTATCGCGTCTGGATCGGGAGCATCGTGCATAATAATACCTAATGTCCCGTCGATACTCCTAAGAACTTGAAACAGCCGTTGGAGTCGCGATGCCTCTGGCGAGACAATTACTTCTGAGACTTGACTGACCAAGCTTTTACGAGCTTCAACGAGCCGGTCCATTGAGTCACGCATTGCTGCTCGTTGCGCATCTGTTGCAGTTGCTCCAACGTAGCCAATGATAAACGCCTCTGGGTAGTGCTGACGGGCTAATGAAGCGATTCTTACTGCTCGATCGGGTACGCCTCCATCAATCAAAACCGAATCAACTGCTGTCGGATAGGACTCACTGTCGAGTGGCGAATCGGCGCGTATTTGAAGCGACTCACCGGCAGTGTGTTCGATATCCTCAGCATTTTCGGCGATAATTGTCGTCTGGCCTGGTCGGTCGACAATTGTGTCGACTGCAGGTTCAATGAATGGTCCATACCCGAGGACCAGCCGACATAACATACATTGCTATCATGGGTGCGAGGCGTAAAACACTGCCCTCTTATGAGGAGGGTGTATTTAAAACAGCCCTGCTGCAACTGTTTGTGCAGTCTCGATGACCGGAGCAAATCCTGGGAGTAATCCAACGGTCACGACCCCAGCAAAAATAACTGCTGTATACAGCCCCAATGGCCGTCCTGTGAGTGTGAGATCATCCGTCGGTGACTCAATCCACATAGCCTTGATTACTCGACTGTAATAAAACAGTGAGAGCGCGCTGTTGATTGCTCCAACAGCTGCAAGCCACCAAAAGCCAGCCTCAATAGCCGAATAAAAGAGGGTTAACTTCGACATGAACCCGCCGAAGGGAGGCACTCCGGCCAAACTGAACAAGAACACTGTCATAGCAATAACTGCAATCGGGGCCTGTTTGACCAGGCCGTTATAATCCTCAAACCGTCGGCCAACGCCCCAGTACTCGACCAGCGCGATAAAGAGAAATGCCCCCGTATTCATGAATCCATATACAAAGAGGTGAGCCATGGATGCCCCGAGGACATCCCCGTTTGGGCCGCCAGCCGAAAGTGCAGCGAGGCCAATCAGCGCATAGCCTGCATGCCCGATCGACGAATATGCTAACATTCGTTTTACATGATCTTGCGTCGCAGCAGCGAAGTTTCCGAGCGTCATCGTCATGACGGCGAGAATCTGGAATGCAAGTACCCAGTCAATACTTGCAGGCAGTTGCGCTAATGGGAATGCCTCGACAAAAACTCGGAATCCGACGGCAAACCCGCCTGCCTTTGAGGCCGACGACAGAAACGCTGAGATCGGTGCAGGTGCGCCCTCGTAGGCCTCTGGAGCCCAAAAGTGGAATGGAACTGAGGCAGTTTTGAATGCGAACCCTCCTATCATGAATAAAATCCCCATTCCTAATAGTCCACCAAGCTCACGTGTGCTGACTTGCGCGGCGACAGCCTGCAGTTGTAGTGACCCAGTCGTTGCAAAGACGAGGCTCACTCCAAAAACGAATACTGCCGATGAGACAGCTCCAATGAGGAAATATTTCAGTCCTGCCTCTACGTTCCCCCGGTTAGATTTTAGGAACGTCACCAGAGCGTACGATGGGAGAGATGCGAGCTCAAGACTGATGAAGACCGTAGCAAGCGAGTTCGCACTTGCCATCAGTGCTAGTCCTGTGGCAGCAAAAAGAACAAGCGAATAGAACTCTGTCTGATGTTCTTTCCCTTTCAGGTAGTCGTATGATGCAACAACGACCATCGCTGTGACGATCGTGAATATGAGAATAAAGAAGAGGCTCACTCCATCAACAGTGAGCGCCCCACCGTACAGTGAGATTGCGCCTGACCCACGTGCCTGTCCAACACCACGCAGTAACAGGCCCCCAGCGACACTGAATGCAGTTACTGAACCGACAGTTGCAATCCCAGCCAGCAATCGCGGTCGGGACTCGGAGTTACCAATCGCATCCATCGCCAAGAGGAGTAACCCACTCAGCCCGAGAACAACGACGGGAGACAGTGCAACTAGGGCCGACGGTTCCGTCATTTGGAGCGCAGCTAATAGATTCATCACGCACCACCCCCAGTCAGAATTGGTATGACAGCTTCTTGGATGATTCCAAAGAAGAGATCAGGGGCAACACCCAAGATAATCACGAAACTCAACAGGATTGCTGGAGGGACTATCTCCGGGATTGGTGCACGGTTAATCGTATCCTCTCCATCGAATCCGAACGGTCCAAAGAGCGTTTGTTGCATTGCAAATAAGAGATACCCTGCGACGATGACGATGCCAAACATCGCGGTCGCAGTGAGTACAGGCATTCCATTGTAGACTGTTGAAGCGAACGCACCTTTAAATATAAAGAACTCCCCAGCAAATCCAGCCATCGATGGAAGTCCCATATATCCAAACGCTCCCGCGAGGAATATCGCCGCTGTCACTGGCATACGGTCGGCGATTCCAGACATGTCGCCTACCATCCGAGTATGCGTCGTATTGTAGATCACACCAACAGACATGAACATCAAACCCGAGATGAGCCCGTGAGCGACCATCTGGAACGTTGCTCCTCCGATACCATAGGTGGTGTAGGCGATGAGACCCAGAATTACGTATCCCATGGATGAAACTGACGAATACGCAATAATTCGCTTAAGATCCTGCTGTGCGAGCGCTAACAACGCTCCATAGATGACACTAACCACAGCGATGATTGCAATCGGGATCACCAGTGTTGTTGCAACGTCAGGCATCATGGTGAAATTATACCGTAGTAGCGCGTAGGTTCCCATCTTCAGCAGAACACCAGCCAACATAACCGACACAGGTGTTGGGGCCTCAACATGTGCATCGGGCAACCACGTGTGGAGCGGTACGACAGGTACCTTCACTGCGAATCCAATGAACATAGCGATGAATCCAGCTGTTTTCAGCCCCTGCGGGGCGAGTCCAGCAAATCCAGTCAGTTGGCCGCCTCGCAAGGCCTGGGCAATTTCAGGAAGTCGAAGCGACCCGACCGAGTCCCCTAATCCAAATACCAACGAAATGAAGCCGATGAACATGGCTAACGAGGCAATGTTTGTGTAGACGAAAAACTTGATTGCTGCATACCGTTTGTTCGGTCCGCCCCAGATACCAATCAAAAAGTACATTGGGACTAAAACAGCCTCCCAGAATATGAACCACACAAAGAAATCTAAGGCAGTAAACACTCCGAGTAAATTCGCTTCCATGAGGAGCATGAGTCCATAAAATTGTGACTCTCGGTCACTGATCGGCGTCCACGCACTCACAATGGCAAGAGTGCTAAGAATTGTCGTTAGTATTATTAGGGGAAGGCTAATTCCATCAACACCGACGAACCAGTGGATGTCTAATCCGCCCATTGTCAGCCAAATAATATCTGTCTCAAATGCAATTGCTCCACCTAACAGCGCATTGCCTGTCGCGTCATACTGGAGCCACATCAAACCGCTTCCAACTACTGGGAGAAGACTGAGTCCAGCCGCGAGCCGACTTGCGAACGCTTCCGGTGACACGAACACGACAAGTGCAGCGATAAACGTCATTCCGATGAGTAATTCGATCATCATACAAACCACCCGCCAACAAGACCGACGGCAAGAAGCAGTGCCGTTAGCCCGAGTGTGAGCAAGACAGCATAATCATTTACTGCACCCGTTTGAATTCGTCGCATTCGGCTACCGATGAATAGACTGACACTTGATATCGCATTTACCAGCCCATCGATGATTCCTTGATCGAATTTATTCGAGATTCTTGAAACACTCCGAGTTAGTCCAGTCGCCAGCCACACCTGATACTCGTCTTGATAATAGTTATTATATAACACTGTTTTGGCTCTGCCAAGTTTTGCTGTATGCTCGACCGGCTCTGGCACGCTGTATAGATGCCGGGCGGCTAATGCTCCTGAGAGCGCCAGCCCTAACGAAACCGCCCCAGGAAGCAACGGACTCAAATGGAGTTCTGCAACACCATAGCCTGCGTAATCGTGTAACAAGACCTCATAATGCTCGGTGGTAAGTCCCGCAAACCCATGTTTGAGCCACTGATGTATGAATTCAATCTGCAATCCGGTTAACTCAGCAACTGGCGTCATGTTCAGTAATCCAACGGTAGCAGCTAAGATCCCCAGAACGACAAGTGGCAGCTTCATATTCCACCGAATCGTGTGCGGTGATCGCGCAGCATCTGTCCGAGGCTTTCCATGAAATGTCAAAAATACCATACGGAAGGTGTAGAACCCTGTGAGAAACACTGCCAACAATCCCATCGCATAGGCAGCTAGCAAGATAGTGTTTCCATCAAGCCCATGCAGAAGTGCCTCAAAGAGTACCTCATCTTTCGACCAAAACCCAGCAAACGGGATGATTCCGGACAATGCAAGTGACCCAGCAAGAAATGTATAGTACGTGACGGGGAGCTTTCGCTTGAGTCCACCCATCTCCCACATATCTTCAGTATGATGCATGGCGATAATAACTGATCCCGCGCCAAGGAATAACAGCGCCTTAAAGAATGCATGCGTCATCAAGTGAAAAGTCGCAGCGACGTACCCGCCGCCGCCAAGTCCAAGCATCATATAACCATACTGTGAAATCGTCGAATAAGCGAGCACCTGCTTAATTTCTCGTTTGACGACTCCCATGCTCGCAGCGAACAACGCAGTAAATCCACCAACGAATGCGATAATCGCTAACGCATCCGGCGAGATCGCGTAGAACCCATACATCCGTGCGACAAGATACACGCCAGCAGCCACCATCGTCGCCGCATGAATTAATGCTGAAACTGGTGTTGGCCCCTCCATCGCGTCAGGAAGCCACGTGTGTAAGGGAAATTGTGCTGATTTTCCAATTACACCACCGAGAACGAGTAGTCCGAGAATAGTGAACCATGATTGAGGGGAGAAGCCAAATGTGTTTACCGCCACCTGGTCCGTGTTGATCGCAGCCTCTGCGAGTGCCGGAAACGATGACTCTCCCACGAACATTGCCGTCCCAAAAGTAGCAAAGACCGCTACCACCCCGAGGAGGAAAAAATAATCACCAAACCGAGTAACTAAGAACGCCTTCTTTGCTGCGCTCGATGGTCCCGACTCTCGGAACCAGAATCCAATCAACAGATATGAACACAACCCAACGAGCTCAAAGAACATGAATGCCATGAGTAGGTTATCTGCAACAACAAAGCCAAGCATAGACGCCGAAAACAATCCTAGCCCAGCATAATACCGAGGAATGCCGTCTTCACCTTCGTCATTCATATAGCCCAAACTGAATATGTGAATTAAGAGTGCAACGAGTGATACAATTATGAGCATCATCGACGAAAGCGGGTCAATCAATACCCCAAATGTGAGATTGACAGCGTCAAGACCGCTTGCCCATGTGTACACTGTCTGGTGATAAGGACCACTACCGATTGCCAATGTGAGTGCCACCCAGAGTGACAGCCCCAACGCGCCGGTCGTTGCTGCAATCCCGACCTCAGCACCACCCCAGGGGAGGTAGTCACCAGCGAAAAGTGCAATGACAAATGACAAGACCGGCAGAAGGACGATTACCGGTGTAAGATCGAATGCAAGCACCATTGTCACCACCTCATCGTTGTTGCATTCGTGACATCGACGTCGTTGAAGTTACGATACAATACTAAGACAATCCCGATTCCGATTGCCACCTCAGCAGCGGCGAGCGCCATGGTAAACAGGCCAAACGTTTGACCGGTTATATTCCCCCAGACAAGAGAGAATGCAACCAGATTAATATTTGCTGCGTTTAACATTAACTCTACTGACATCAAGAATAAGAGTGCGTTCTGTCGAGTGAGAATCCCAAACAGTCCGATACAAAACAGAGCTGCAGAGAGTAGTAAGTAATACTGCGGTGGAACCATTATTCATCCTCCTCGTCAAGGACGACTGACTTCAATCGCTTTCCACCGTCAGAAAGGATCGTTTGTTGCTTTTCAGAGCGCTGCCGCCGGGCTAAGTGAACTGCGCCGTCAAGGGCAACATCAAGCGTAATTGCGATGATAATGAACGCTGCAAGGAAACTCTCACCTGGAACTGACCCAAGTGAGAGGTTGAAAATCGCGTAGCCAATACTTGCCGTCACGTTCGCCCCCTCTGGGAATCCTTGTACCTCGGGAAGCGAAGCGTTGAGGATGGTTAATGCCATCACAACAAACAGTGCAAAGGCCCCAAGACCCGCGACGAGATTTGTGCCAATGTTAAGACGTGGTCGCGTGGTCATGCTGCACCTGCTTCTGGTTGTGTCCGTGTGAGCATGACAGCGAAAGTAACGAGAATTAGAACCCCTCCAACGTAGACTAAAATCTGCATCGCAGCTAAAAACTCAGCTTGGAGCATTACGTAATGGACGGCGACACTGAGGAGCGCTCCGCCTAAAAGGAGTGCTGAATGCCATACATCCCGCACCAGCACGACGCCCAAACTGCATCCGACCGTCACCAGGGCAAACAGCCCAAACGCGATTGTTTCTAAAACCATTAATTAAGTCTCCTTGAGGTATCCCTTTGAATATTTCGAGAATCTCCCGGTGGAAAAGTGTCGTATATGTAATACTTACACCCAGAGCAGAGACACCAAATTAGGATTGAAGACCGTCGTGAGGACTCCCCGAAGAGGTTCATCTGTGATATAACAACCGAATACGGTGCTGTGTGTCTCCAAACGCTCGGACATACGATAATGAAGTGAACTGAACTCCCCGCCTGGCCTACTCGCTGTCTTTGTGGCCTCTCAAGACAGAGGCTTCCTGTCTCGACGACGTCTGACAGCTCGTGAGATGGCTTCTCACCAACGTGATTTAGATCCGCGATATCGAACGATTTCGAGGCGAACAGAGCGAGTGCAGTCTCCACATCTCATCGAATAGCGGTTGAGAATATCAACAGGCACTACTGTATCAATTCACCGTAGTCGTCAAAATCGAATCAATTTTTGCTCGTCAGGGAGAGCTCAATATTGACTACTGATAGTCGATTTCACCGTCGCCCTCACCGATCCAGGCCCCCCGGTCAGGCTCCCGCGAATTAAGCGGGTCAATATCCTTGTACCACGGGACATTCTTTAGTTGTTCTTTATTATATACAAATTCGTCTTTTGTGTCTGCGGTGAACTCGAAATTCTGTGTCAGCAAAATCGCGTCAACCGGACAGACCTCTTCACATAGCCGGCAATAGATACATTGCCCAATGTGGAGATTGTACTGCTCACCATTTCGTTTTTCATCCATGACGATTTGGATCGTATCGTTCGGACAGACCTTCTCACACTGCCGACACCAGATGCATCGCTCTTGACTGAACTTGTGCACCCCTCTGAATCGCGGCGATACTTCAGGGGCAACATCTGGATATTCAACGGTAAATGTCTCTCCGTCCAGTGCGTGTTTCATCGTCGTAGCCATTGATTTTAGTAATCCAATCATCGTATTACTCCCACAATTATGGCTGTGAGTGCCAGATTCGCAAATGAAAGTACAAGCATTCCTTTCCACCCGACATCGAGGAACTGATCAACGCGGAGTCGTGGGATAGCTGATCGTACCCACTGCGTGAATAGATAGAACATCCATATTTTGACTGTGAACCAAATGAATCCAGGCAATACCGGTCCTGCTGGACCACCTAAGAACAGCGTCGTTGCAATTGCCCCGCCGAGAAAGATGTGAATAAATTCGCCGAGATAGATCAAAACAAAATACACTGATGAGTATTCAGTCTGATAACCAGCGACAATTTCGGTTGGCGCTTCTGGGATGTCAAACGGGTTCCGACCAACCTCTGCAAGGTTAGCGATAATGAAAAGCACAAACGCGAATGGATTGACAAATGCAAACCACTGTGGGATTGTCACACCTGCGATTGAAAACAATGGTTGTGCTTGCTGAGCCACGATCTCACTCATCTGTAGTGTCCCAGTGAAAATAATCACAGAGGCTGCCGTCACTACGAGTGGTATTTCATACGCAATATTTGACGCAATCGCCCGCAGTCCACCGAGTAGTGAGAATTTGTTATTTGATGCATATCCCATCATAATGAGCCCAACTGAGGCAATCGAGGAGACAGCAAATACAAAGACAATTCCTGTTTCTGGATCAGCAAGATGAATTCCATTCCCCATTGGAATCACGGCAAATCCAAGGAGTGCAGAAAATGGAATGATGAGTGGACCAAGATCCCATGCTGGTCGGTCAACGTTCTCAGGAATAATGAGTTCTTTCGATAATAATCGAACTGAATCAGCGACAATAACTAACAATCCAAAAGGACCAATCCGATTAACGGCAATTCGATTAGTAAATGCAGCCGTGATCTTCCGTTTTGCCCATGGACCAGCAACAGCGGTCTGAACGAGCAATAGGTTCGCAATGATAATCGCGCCAATCACTCCACCAACGATATCACCAGCAACTCCCGAGAGTCCAAGAAGATTCGCAATCGTCTCTGGCAACAGCGTCTTTGACTGCAGTGTCACCGGCATCAACGGTCCACCTCGCCGAGGACAATATCAAGACTACCCAGTGAGGCGATCATATCGGGGATGTACTCGCCGTTCGACATTTCTGGAAGAGTTTGTAAATTCGAGAAGCACGGACTTCTAATTTTAAACCGACCAGGCTGCTCAGTCCCATCTCCCCGGATATAGATACCTAACTCTCCTTTCGCACCTTCAACGGCTCGATATACCTCAGCGTCGTCCTCGGGACGAAGTGTCCGCGGAACGTTCGACTGAATTGTCCGTTCTTCTTCAGGCCAATCCTCAAGTAAGTCTACACATTGGTCGATGATTTTGGCGGATTCCTCAACCTCTCGAAGTCTGACAAGCAGTCGGCTGAAGTTATCGCACCCATCCTCAGTGACAACGTCCCACTCCAGTTGGTCATAGTATCCATATGGATCATCACGTCGAAGGTCGTAATCGATGCCTGATGCGCGGGCGACTGGCCCTGTTGCACCGTATGACTTCGCTTCCTCTGGAGGAAGAACTCCGGTGTCAATTGTTCGGACTTGCAGGATTTCGTTTGATGAGATTAGATCGTGATATTCCTCCAATGCTTGTGGTAATTCGTCAAGGAAATCACGAATCGTCTCAAAGAACTCTGTTCGTGGATCAGGGAGGTCCCACACAACTCCGCCAAGGCGAAAGTAATTGAACATCATCCGCTGGCCAGTCAAGTCCTCAAGTATTTTTTGTGCCTTCTCACGGTCTCGCATTGCATACATGAAAATAGCAGTAAAGTCTCCATACACATCAAGCGCAAAGGTTCCTACTGCGAGCATGTGTGAGGCAATTCGACAAATCTCTGCACCCATTGTCCGGATGACCTGCGCGTACTCAGGAACCTCAATATCATTGAGGTCTTCTGCTGCACGGGCATATGCCCATTCGTTAAGCAAACCAGAGGAAGCGTAATCCCATCGGTCGGGATAAGGCATAATTTGATGCCGGTATGTTTTCGATTGACATACTTGTTCTTCACATCGGTGGAGATACCCTATATCAGGATCGACATCGGCGACTTGCTCACCGTCTAGCACCGTCTTGACGTGGAGCACTCCATGTGTGGCTGGATGATGAGGACCGATATTCACGTACATCGTATCCCCTTCATCCTCACGATGGTCTTCTGCGAGTGGATTTTCCCACTCGGAGAGTGTCACAATCTGCGGCCGGTCCTGATCATAATCGAGCGAAAGTGGATGTCCCTGCCATGTCTCAGGGAGCAGAATGCGGCGGAGATCGGGGTGATTATCATACTCGATACCGACGAGATCATATGCTTCACGCTCATGCCAATCTGCCGTGCGAAAGACAGGTGCAGCAGATTCACTCACCGGATTATCCTTCGGCACAGGGACGATAATGCTCACCTCTCGCTGTCGGTCGTCGAAACTTGTGAGATGATAGATCGACTCATACCGGTCTGTACGCTCCTCGGCCGTGACACAAGAGAGGTGATCGAAGCCGGCGTTATCACGAAGTCGACGAAGCGCAACCTGCACGCTATCTGGTCGAATAACCATTCCTGGTGCATTGAGATGCGACTCACGGTCAATTACCAACCCATCAAGTAGTTCAGCGATTTCATCGCCAGTGCTTGGGGGCTCAGCAACCGCTGTTGGTGACGGTTCAGGTTCCTCCAGGCTCATGATGAATCGGCCCAATCATAGCGCATCACAAGCTCATCTTCATCTATCTCTCCAGCAAGCTGGTCGACGATTTCGTCTTTCGAAAGGTCGCCAAACTGCTCAAGCTCATATGGTTTGACCGTCACAGGTGATGATTCTCCATTTGCAATCCGCTCCTGCAGTTTTGCGATTCCATATACCAGCGCTTCGGGCCGTGGTGGGCAGCCAGGAATGTGAATGTCAACTGGGATGATTTCCTCAGCCCCTTTGATCACGTTATATCCCTCCTGAAATGGGCCTCCAGAGACGGTACATGATCCCATCCCGACAACGAACTTTGGCTCAGGCATCTGGTCATACACGCGCTTCATTCGAGGTGCGAATTTTGAGACGATTGTCCCTGGGACAATAATCACATCGGCTTGTCGAGGAGATGCGCGCGGCACCCCTGCGCCAAATCGATCGAGGTCATGCTTTACCGCGTATGTATGCATCATCTCAATGCTACAGCAGGCGATGCCAAACTGCAGCATGAACATTGAGGATCCTCGAACCCAGTTCATAAACTGATCAAACTTCGTCAGTATGAACGGCGATGAGCCAAATGCCTCGCGAAGCTTCGAATTGAAGCGGTCGTCTGTTCCAGTAATTCTGGCATCTCTTGTAGCCGTCTGTACTCCAGTCTCGTCTGCGACGAATGCGTTGTCTTGATTACTACTCATGTATTACGCTCCGTTTTTTGCCGTGTGGCAAGGGGACTTTGCACCCAATCAACTGCACCGGCCCGCCACGCCCACACTAATCCGACGACCAGAATGAGTATAAATACGAGCATCGGGCCCAGGACAGTCCCGAGGCCGACCCCCTGTTCCAGCGCAGACCGATAGATGACAGTCCACGGGAAAATAAGAACAGTCTCGACGTCGAACACTAAAAACAACAGTGCGACCATATAATATTGAATATTGAACTGAACGCGTGCTGTTCCGGTGGGTATTTCACCGCTCTCGTATGTTGCACTTTTTCCTTGTTCCGGTACTGCTGGGCGGAGAATGGCAGAGACAGCCATCATCCCAAGTGGAATACCGACTGAGACCAGTCCAAGGGCACCAATTGCAATCCATTCACTCATTCCATGGGCTCCTAACAATCAGATGTTCGATGTAGCATGTTATAAACATTGATTTGTGCGAGTTCGATCATGTAGCGATCAAGTATGCGGCGCAATTCTACAAGTCGTGCAAGGCGAGTGCCTCGGGGCTTTGATGTGACCCCCCGAAGCCGACAGACACTTTCATGATAATTCAGGTCGTGCAGGAAGCGACAGCCAGAGAAGCTCAAGACGAATTAACGACGTGAATTCAATGCTGACTGCGACAGTCTGGAAATGTGGCTCCTCTCAAAATCCGCCACTGGCAGTGCGACAGGAGTTTCAACGGGCCGAGTGAAGCGACCGACTCCCACGGTGCGTTCGGGTGTGAATTCCATCCTTCACAGGAAAGGTCGGGAGGAATTCACCTGCGGGTGTGGTGTCGTCCCAAGACGGTGAAGCCTCGGGGCTTGTCCCCGTGGGATTTCACTCATCAGTCATCTGCATGAACTCATCAACACCGAAGTCGTGAAGATCGACAGCGGTCTCAGCTACATCGCTCACGAGCGAGTCTTGATACGATTGAAGTGCCTCAGAGAGTTCCGGATATCCTCGCGCGAGTATCTGCACTGCTGAGAGCGCAGCATTAAATGACTTTCCTGCATCAACAGCGACGATTGGTGCTCCAGTTGGCATCCCAATCACCGAGTCGACTGATTTTTCTTGCACTGGAACTCCAATAACAGGAAGTGGGTAAGCCAATGACGCCGTCATATTCGGGAGGTCTGCCGACTTCCCACCAGCACCAGCAATAATCACTTCGATACCCCGATCAGCAGCGGTTTTCGCATATCGGTACATGAGCGAGGGCGTTCGATGCGCCGAAACAACGTATGTCTCGTAACTAAATCGACCATCTGGCGGGTGTCCAAAGCTGACTTGTTCACCAAATCCAAGTGTATCAAGCGCTTTGTGTGCACCTTTCATTGCGCTCAGGTCTGAGTCGGAGCCCATGATGATGCCAATATCTGGAGTGCGTTCTGGTGACACCTCAAGATCAGCTTCGTTAGATAGCTGCGATTTCAACTCGGATAGATTTTGATTCTTCATGTCTGTTGACTACAGGCAGTTCTCGAAGAAGTTACTTGAAGAAGCTGATTCTCCACTCACATCTTGAGAACCCTCACCTATCATGCAGATGTTGGATCCTCGAATGATACAGCCTCACGTACGTCTCGGGCTTGAGCGAGCAATTCATTGCGAGAGATGTCACGACCGGATGCTGTCAACGTGACATGCCCCATCTTCCGTAATGGCCTTGCCTCATCCTTTCCGTACCAGTGTGGAGCACAATACGGCTGCTCCAATAGTGTCTCGACGTCCTGAAGACGAGCAGAGCACGTCTCTTCAACTGTTGCCAGGAGATTACACATGACTGTTGGGCACAGGAGTGATGTCTCACCAAGCGGCCACCCTACGATTGCACGGATATGCTGTTCAAACTGCGATGTTACAGCGCCTTCGATCGACCAGTGTCCTGAGTTGTGTGGTCGTGGTGCAATCTCATTCACCAGTATCTCTCCGCTCGTCGTCTCAAATAATTCAATGCCGAAGACACCACGCCCGTCAAGTTCAGCTAACACTTCTCTTGCAATTTCCTTTGCACGCTCCTGTATGGTTTCATCAGTCCGTGCTGGGACGACTGTCTCACGTAATATCTCAGCTTGATGAATATTCTCGCCGACTGGAAGAGTGCGAACGGAATCAGCCCCTTGAATGGCAATTACTGACAACTCCCGCTCAAACTCAATGAACTCCTCAGCCATTGCCGGCCCGGCAATACTCTCCAAGGCAGTTGAGGCGTCGTCGGGATCCGTGACTGGAACGTTTCCTCGCCCATCGTATCCTCCAGTGCGTGCTTTCAGCATCACTGATCCAAACTCAGCCAGTGCCTGCTGCAATTCTGCGACAGTGTCTACTTCTCTAAACGAGGGAACAGCGATACCTGCTGCTTCAAGCGATCGTTTCTGCTCAAGTTTATCCTCAATCAACGCCAGCGTCGCCGGAGCAGGGTGCACAGTCACATCGTGAGTCTGCTCGACGTGTGTGAGTAACGCTGTATCTGCCAACTCGATTTCGAATGTGACGATATCTGCGAAGGAACTCAGTTGATCAAAGGCACGTTTTTCATCGAATTCACCGACAATTTGTTTGCGTGACACAGGTGCTGCAGGGCAATCGGGTGTTGGATCCAGGACAATCACGTCAACTCCAAGTGGGGCGGCTGCTTCAGCGAGCATTCGACCGAGCTGTCCGCCACCGACGATACCGACAGTCGGGCCAGGTATACGAGATGACACATCTGTGTGTTCCAAAATCTGATGAATAAAGATTGCCATGAAGAGGGTCTCGCAAATATCCTTCTCTTTCTGAGCCATCTAAGAGTCGACTTCTGCCGGTTCAGCCGGTGGAGGAGGTCAACTTGACTCTTGTGTCCGGTTATCCATTGCGTCTCTGTCAATGAAAATCACGATACGGTCTCCCCACAGCCGAAAGTTATGCTCGAAAGCCTGGTACTCCGACAACACAGTTTCAACCTCGGCCTGATCGTGGCCCTTCGAAATAACAATAGGAGGAGGATCACTCAGTGCCTCTGATGTGCTAACTGATGGATCCGTGCTCGTGACGTTCGCATTAGCACGCTCCAAATACCATGGGATTGGAAGGCGACTGTGCCATGCGGGTCCACCCGGTGGCGCCACGGCAGCAGACGTCTCGTTGCGGACATAGAGGTCCTCAGTATTCCCATTTGGAGGCGTTGTTCCAACGAATAACACATCAAGGCCCTGATTTGCCTCTGCGACAGCATCAACTGTGTCTAAAGTCCCCTTCAACTCATTCTCTGGCTGTGCCCACTGTAGTACCTGTTTATCAGCTTCTGCTGTTGAATTAAAATATGTCGTATTCGCTGCAGCAATACCAAACACCCCTGTAAATAGGATCATCGCTGCTAACCCAGCGGTAACGTAGTCTGTATTCTCCAGACCCTCTCGTATTACATTGAACAGAACAGCAATGCCGACCGCCGCAGGAACTGCCAGCGGCACGAGAACGTGCACACCTACCCATGGAGCCTGAATATCTGTTGCAAGTGGATATCCGACGAGTGATGCCGTCGCCCAGAAAAATGTGAACGAGATAAACGGCCTTCTGTGCGTTTGTCCGAGTCGGTAGCGGTTGGTGAAGATTCCAATGAGACCGAACGTGACGATGGCTGGTGCGCCATAGACGAGTGTTTCAGCCAAGTCGTATAGATAAGGCAGGTACGGGTGGTCCTGTCGCTCGCCGGTTGCCCACATAGAGATAAAATCTTCAATTGCACCAATGCTACCAGCTCTCAGCACATCTGGTAACTGACCAGGGGTCGAAAGTGCTTGCCACAGCTCAGGGCGTGGGGCGTAGAAGAAAACGAATATTATCATGAATATCGCACCTGACCCGACAGCAGTTGCTGTGATACGCAGTAGTGCGTTTCCGCGCGTCGAACCATGCGTCGAGAGTGCCGAACTAAGCCAGATCTTCCATTGACGAAGCATATTGGCTTTATTCTCGACTACAAAAAATCGCCGATCTACGATTAACAAGCCTGCGCCAACGAAACAGACAGGGTAGAGGATTGCATTTTCTTTTGTCGTAAATGAGAGTCCGAACGCGGCAGCCGACATGAGTATGTATCGAAGTTTGCCAGTATCTATCGCTCGGATAATGAATCCAAGCGCGAAAATAGCGAAGACGGCGACCAGTACATCGTTTCGCATGAATCGTGAGTAATAGACTAACAGCGGACTCAGTGCAAAGAGGACAGCAAGAACTACAACCTCAATTCTGCGGAGACGACTCCGAAACAGCCACGCAGCCAACGGCAGTAAACCTCCAATGATTGCGACGGGTAAGCGAGCAGTCGCGTCTGTCACTGCGAGTATTTCAAACAGCCATCGATCAATGACTGGAATGAATGGCCCGTGAACGATTGGCCGGTACGTGTGGATACCTGTCTCATGAAATCGAAGAATCCAGTAACCAACCCGTCCTTCATCCCAGTGGAATACGCGTCCACCAAGATCGACAATTCGGATAAAAATGGCAGCTATCGTGGTGAACCCGAGTAAGAGTGTGATCTGATAACGACGACAAAGTCGCATGATCTTTTCGATAGTGGCCGAATCAGCTGGTGACTTGTGTGGGTGCTCAACACCCCCATCAGCACTCATTGTTCGGTTATCTTGATAGACAAATAACTTTCTTGTGTTTCTGTTCAGAACGAATAACACAGTCGAGCCGCAGAGAACGTCCTAATGACATTCGCTTAGCCCAGCGACAGGATCAGCATGGATAGGTCGAGATTGTAGTACTCATGTGATTGCTGGTGTGTGCACGCGAAAACACCACTCATCAAATCAGGGTGGGGCTCATCCTTCGATAATTCTTTGGACCTTTCAGTCGTGGTCTGGATATGGCGAACATTGCACTCGTTGTTGCTCAATTCAATGCAGCAGTAACAGATCAAATGGCAACAACTGCCGAGGAGGCAGCCGCCGAACGAAATGTGACAATTGTGACCACTATCGAAGTCCCCGGTGTATACGATACACCCCTCGCTGCGGACCGAGTTGCACGTAAAACGTCAATCGATGCAGTTGCAGTGGTTGGTGCGGTGGTCACTGGAGATACTGATCATGATGCTGTTATTGCTGACGCAGTCGCAGAGAAACTCACTGACATCAGCGTTGAACGAGACTGCCCAATCACATTTGGCGTCTCAGGGCCTGGTATGAGTGGGGCCGAAGCCCGCGAGCGTATCGACAAGGGGGCGGAAGCGGTAAACGCAGCGGCTGATTTGGTGGAAGTGTTGCCATGAATTTCGACTTTGCAGACCGTGTAGAGCGAGTAGAGCCAAGTGCGACGTTAGCAATAAGTAACAAAGCAAGTGCATTAGAGGCAGAGGGTGTTGATATCGTCGACTTATCTGTTGGCGAGCCTGATTTTCCAACCCCTCAGAACGTCGTTGAGGCTGGTAAGGCAGCGATGGATGCTGGTCATACGGGATATACCCCTTCAAACGGAATTCCCGCACTTCGGGAAGCCGTCGCAGCGAAGCTCCAAGCAGATGACATCGACGCGGATGCCAAAGAAGTGATCATTACTCCGGGCGGCAAGCAGGCGCTGTATGAAACCTTTCAAACTCTTATTGATGACGGCGACGAAGTAGTCCTTCTTGATCCAGCGTGGGTATCGTATGAGGCGATGACCCGCCTTGCCGGTGGTTCGCTGAAGCGGGTCGATACGGCACCGCACGAGTTTCAGCTTGAACCCGCACTCCCTGAGCTGCGCTCGACGGTCTCCGATGAAACAGAGTTGCTCGTCATCAACTCTCCATCAAACCCAACAGGAGCAGTATACGCTGAGTCAGCACTTCAGGGCGTTCGTGACCTCGCCGTTGAGCATGAGATAACAGTCATTTCGGACGAGATTTATGATATGGTTACATATGGGGTTGAACAGACCTCTGTAGCCTCACTCGAAGGTATGCAAAGTCGAACCATTACGATCAACGGATTCTCAAAAGCATACTCGATGACTGGCTGGCGACTTGGGTATCTTCACGCGCCAGAATCGATCGTCTCACAGGCAGCAAAACTCCACTCACATTCTGTGTCTTGTGCAGTAAATTTTGTTCAGCATGCAGGCGTTGAAGCGCTGAAAAACACTGACCAGGCTGTCTCAGATATGCGTGATGCATTTAGAAAACGACGCGACATGCTGGCAAATCTCTTCGATGCACATGATGTCGATGTCCCAGTCGGAGATGGCGCATTTTATATGATGCTACCCGTGGATGACGATGATCAAGCGTGGTGTGCAGGCGCCATCGAAGATGCACATGTTGCTACAGTGCCTGGGTCAGCGTTCGGTTCTCCCGGCTATGCTCGTCTCTCGTACGCTGCCTCTGCAGATCGACTGCAGGAGGCAGTCTCTCGTCTCGACCAGGCGGGATATATCTAAAGAGTACAGTGAGAGTTCCACGGGTCACCCGACCCGTGATACTTCGCGGGTGTTATCTGGAGTTCGACTGAGGCTGATTTCCGAGAAGATGATACAGATCGGGTGTGTGCCACCTTGACGAGCACGCTTTCCCGTACACCATTGGAGAATTATCCAATGACGTTGATGACTGTGCGAATAAAGACCCGCATTCCAGCACGCGCACTTCCTCCATCGAGCAGGATTACACAAATTCAACGAGAAAGCTCACGAGTTCAGTTGTAGGATAAATTCGACGTCCTGTTGATGACATCCTCTGGCGTCTCAAACCGTTGACTTCATACCCGGCCGGGCAGGTCAGTCCTGACGATCAGAAACTGAACGTCTGCTAAACACTCAGCCAGCTACGATGCTCGAATTGTCACCTCAGATACGACGCACTCGCCGCCACTGACGAGCGAGTCACCGCAGAGTTCGTCTTTCCAGACGAACAGCGCGACATACCATCGAAAATATCTGTTCAACGACGATGAGGTGAGGAGGCCACACTTCACGACGACGAGAGTAAGAACTGTCTCTATCTCCGCGTGCACACGAAGCTTGCGCAGTAAAGATCGGTGATGCTGGTCAAGCCGATTCCAAGCATGTCCATATCCCTGCCTCGACATCATAATTATCGCAGTCACCTCACTGGGCGCTTTGAGCAGATGCTTCATATCATCTCTAACGGACCTGTTGAGGTGGCTCCAGAGAATGAGTATATGTGTGTGTGCTATTTGACAGCTCAAACGAATCCGCGAACGCTTTCCGCATTTGGAGGGGGGTCACTGGTGGGCGTTCCACCACTCGACACAGAAATTCGATCGGAGAACGAATCACTCAGTATCCTGGTTGGTGAGGTGGCTTTTGTATCAATAGTGCATACAGTGACTAATGGACGTCAGTGACCTGCCTGTGTCTCCAGCTGTCAAAGACTCGGTCCGATCGGATGATATCGAGCGTCTCTATCCACCGCAGGCTGAGGCTGTCGATGCTGGCGTAACACAGGGTGAGAACGTTGTCGCTGCTATTCCGAC
>JAQCNF010000090.1 GCA_028275165.1 Haloquadratum sp. | reverse complement strand
CCGAAGGTGGTAGTACGATGCTCGCCACGCTTCCGACAGTGTTCAAGCGTGGTTCGAAAATCTGTGATTTTCGTCATCACGAAAGACGGAGTCTTTCGAACGACGACAAGAAGCGCGCACCGTCGGTTGTGGCCGAGTGTCCAACAGGGAGGAGTGGGACACTCCGAACCGCCTGTGAAGGGAAGTCACCTGCGGAGTCTGGAACCGCTGTGCCCACGTCGGGTATAAATTCCGACACAGAAACAGGAAGCCCTGTCCGCACCAAGCGAGGGGCGGGTAGCCCCGAGCGCGGTCGGTCAGGGTAGTTCACAGTAATTATACCACGACTGTCTGCACTGAATTCAGTAGTTCTCACTCAGTGGAACTGAGGCTGCTCACCTCATTTTCAATTTGCTCAAGTACACCCATTCTGCCCTTTGACTCTTCAGCGTCGCGGTATTTTTGTAGGAAAGAAACAAGATTGTCCAGATTGGCCCCTGGTTCATTGACAACCTCACGATTGATGATACGAGCGCCTCTTGCCCCGAAACTGGTCAGAACATCGATTTGCTTCTCAGCATCTAGAAGGGCGTCGTCATCACACGTATGTGCATATGTGAGTGCCGACACGATCACCGACAGCCGTTGGTTCTGGGAGATGTAATTCCAGCGCATTTCACCGCCCTCGTCATGATTCTCCACCCAGTGGTCCCGTCTAAATCCGACACTCGCGGCGAAAATCAAAAAACGAGTTCTAGACTCGAACGGTGCATCTGATCCTGCGGCGAGTTCTTCGAATGCTTCTTTTTTTCGTAGAAGAATGTGGCTGGGGGCATTACTACACACCTCGGCCCTTTGGTATAATCTCCGTGTATTCATATTCCACAGAGGACTCTTTGGAGGGGTCGTGGTACTCCAAGTAATACTGCTTGCCGGCGATAGAACCCATCTCTCCGGCCACCTCTGATGTCCACTGACTCTGGGTGACCAACGCTCCGCCCGTAGAGTACTGGTTATTACAGGCGCACGGCAGTGGCCACGCAGCGAACATTAAAAAGTGGATGCAACCCGTATCGACTAAGATTGTCGTTTTCAGTGCCTGTCTATAGCGAGTTGAGACCCACTCGGTTGCTGGACGCCACTTCCCGGTCGGACCGTGTGGCGTTGAGCGGCCCGCGCTCAGACAGATTGCGAGCGACTGACCGGTCAGTAGTCATTTCCAGACATATATAGTCACCTGAACGAATAGTATACTAATGTAACACTACTGCTCGCACCTGGCACGCTTGGAGCTCAATCAGTCAGAGATATATACAGTATTGCTGATTAATCAGAACATTCTTAATGTATCTGTCCGTATGGGTCGTGTACACATGGGGGTAGCGCACCTACCGGAATACTGGACGTTCAAACAGTACCGGACTGACGTGCTCGAACCAGTGACGCGAACGGAGCGGCTCACGATGCTTGACGACGAAATCGTGAACATGTCACTCCTGCCGCGCTATCGAAACGATCTCGAACGGAATGAGTGGGGACAATTAAAAGGGTACTACAGCCAGTTGTTTGCTGACTTCGTTGTAGAGCGCGTGCAGGATGCAACAGAGACGACCCCCATCGAAGAAAGCACGGACCAGTTCGACACCCTCCGTGACAATATTGTCACGCTAAATAGCAAACTTGCGTCCAACACGAGTCGGTCTATGACGACGATTTCGGAACCTGCCGAGCGAATCCTGCTTAAGCAACTCCGTCGCAAACGGTACAATCCCGAGGCACTCAACGTCTCACATATCGAGCAGGGGAGTAGCTTGTATCTGCTCGAACTGTTCGTAACTGCAGGGCAGCAGGAAGCGCGACGGAATGCGGAATACTTGCCAACGCTCATCGAGGAGGCACAGCGACTGGGCAGTCTCGATACCCAAGAGGCGCGCGCTCTATTAAGCCATCCTGTGCTGATGGTGTCACTCTGGAAAAACCAGCAGGAGGGGCTTGAGCGGTGGCTCGATAATGGGAAGAAAGGAATTCTCGAGATGGCGACTGCGACCGGAAAAACAGTTGCGGGCATCGCAGCGATTGCACATCTCTGTGGTGACCGACCAGATGCGAGCGACCAGACACCGGTTACAGACGATGCGAACATCATGGTCGTCGCGCATTCGAACGCGATTCTGAGCCAGTGGCAAACTGAGATCGCCGACAAACTCGGGCTTGCAACCTCAGCGCTCTCCGGGTCAGGGCAGCCGGATACCCTCCAGTTCAAAACCGGGACGGTTGAGTTCCACACTGCTAACTGGCTCCTGCCGCGGTACGACCGTGATTTGGCTGACTGTTACGATCTCGTCATCTACGACGAGGTCCACCACTACTCGAATGTAGATGGGTTCGGGCAGGCGATTACGCGGCCAAACTACGACGCCGTAATGGGGCTGTCTGCAACGATTGGTGATGAAAAGGGGCCGAAACGGCAGAAACTCGAAGAACTCGTCGCGCCGGTCGTCTACACGTACGGGGTTGAGGATGCAACCAGGGATGGGATCATTCCGGACTTCGAGTGGACAGTCCATCCCACAGCGCTCGACCCCGACGAGCGGACAGAATGGGAGGAGACAACCGAGTCAATCACGAACCAGTTTCGCTATATCCGATACGATGAGACCACGCGTGACATCCTCAGCAAACTGAGTGTCCCGTTTGTCGAAATGGAAGATCTGGGAGATTTCATTCAAGTGTACCAGGCAGCGGAGTTCGAACTTGACAGGGATATCCCAGACGGGTGGCAGCAACTGCAGGCCTCGATTCAGAGCCGCAACTGGATTCGCCATCGGTCACAGCCGAAGCTTGAGGGTGCCCTGGAGCTAGCAAAAGAGTACCTCACCGACGTTGACCGGGGGGTGAAGCTGGTGATGTTCGCGATGGACATCGAAACCACGGAACGAATCGGAGAGGCTCTCTCAGAGGTGACCGACAACGTGTATGTGGTCCACAGTCAAGTGGCCTCGTCGAATCTTAAAAAAGACCGCATCGTTCGCCGACGCATCGACCAGTTCGCCAACGCAGACCACGGTGTGCTCATCGCCCCAAAACTGCTCGACGAGGGAATCGACGTGCCTGACGCCGAGGTGGGTATCAACGTCGCTGGCACGAAAACGAAACTCCAACTCGTCCAGCGGATGGGACGCGTCCTGCGAAAACACGCAGATCAGCAGCCACACTTCCATCACTTCGTGGCCGTGCCGGAGGAACATCACATAGAGGGGCTTGACGGCAAACACTACGTCCAAGAACTCAACTGGGTGCGTGAGCTCGGCGAAGCAATCGGCGAACAGCCATCGATCGAGGAAGCTCACGTGGATTCAACCGTGTTAGAACGCGCTGAAGAGCGCGGGCACGAGCTGTGGGCACAGGACCTGTTGGCAGACCTCGAAGTTGAGACCGTACAGGGCACTGTTCATCTTGACGAACTCGTTGAAGAACTCACCCTGTCCGCTGCGGAAACTTTGCACGACACAGTGGACTTCGATTCCGAAGAGCTCGCAAGGACCGACTGGCAATCAGCTATGCAGCAGCTCCGTGAGGACGAGACACTCACAGTTGAGAGCCTGCAGCGTATCTGGTGGCTGTTCCCGCTGTACCGTGAACGTCCATCTGAACTGAATGAATTACTTGAAGCAGTTATCGAGACAAAAGCCGAGGAGACGTCCGAACCCGACTCGTCAGGCTGTTCATCAAAGTCAAACGTTGCTCACAATGATACTGCCGACAGCGGACAGTCATCTCGCTCGTCTGAATCGGAGTACACAGCCGGTAGTGACTCACCGAACAGTAACGAGATGCAGTCTATGTCAATGGCCAACAACAACGCTGATTCAGCGCACGAATCTCAAACTGGGTCATCCGTCTCCGGAGTCAGGCAGGAGCAAAATCCATCGGAAGAGAGCAACTCAAAGGAAACGTCGTCAGCCGGCACCCCCCACCCGAGGGAGGATAGGCCGATGAATCGCCACACAGAGTATACAGAACCTGCTCAAGAAGATCCAACGGTACCAGATGATGAAGGAGAGCTCGGCCTACTTAACCGAATCCGGTCGTTGCTTAGGTAATTTCTCAATCCAGAGGAACAACATGTAGATACGCTACTCGGAGGTGAGCAGGGCGCGAACCTCGTCCCTCAGTTTGTCGGCATCAATTCCTTGATTACCGTGACAGGTTATTCGGACACCCGGGCGTCCTCCACGAAGACTATCCTCTGGTTTGATGACCTCATTCAAAATACCGAGTGTATTTGCGATCTCGTTCGTGTCGATATCGCCAACTGCGATATCGTAGGTATCGAGCTAAAAGAGCGTAACTTTTGTCCGAAGCGCAACGCGGACCTTCCGATTCTGTCTGTAGGAGACATAGTATTTCTGTCCCCACTGCGGGCCGTCAAGTGATTCGATTTCGCCGACTGCTGCAGCAACGTCCTCCAACACAGCGGCTGTCTCTTCGTTTGATCGTTCTTCCAGATGCCATCGATGGCCTTCAGCTTTCCATGGCTCCTCAGAGGTATCTGGACTCACATCGGCATCGGACTGCTCAGGTGCAGGTATCGTCTGCTCCGCATTCAGATATATCCGACCATCATCTTCGAGTAATTGAATTTCGACAATAGTAACGTCGATATCGCGGTTGCTAAGCCAGCGTATCACGAAGTCAAGGCGCTCTCGCGTCGATTCACCGACTAAAAGTATTCGTTGACCCCCATTCAGGTTGTACTCATCATTGCAGAATTCCTCCAGAACTTCGGTAAACGAGGCGTCTTTATCATAGAGACCCTGACCCCACTCGGTTTCCTGAAACGACTCGAACTGCTCCCGAACTCTGTCTCGACCCCAGTGTGACGTGTACGCACGTACTTGAGAGACTGGAAGTCGACGTCCCCACGGAGAGCGCCTTTTTTCAATTCAATAACAACGAGCTTCCCATCTCGGTCGATACCGATCAGATCCATAGCATCGCCAAGGTTTTTCACCGAGACTTCACGTCCGATGATGAGTAAGTCCTCCCGAGAATTGGGAGAGAATCACTGAGAATCCATTCTCGAAGGTCCTTCTCTAAACTGGTTTCGAGGGCGAGTTCCCCGCGTCACCGGACGCAGGGGTGAAGCCCGATAATCCCGACACAATCCATAGTTTCAACTCACTTTAGAACTATGTTCAAGATATGGAAGCCACGTTATCCGCCTCACAAAACCCACGCACCCTGCAAAGAAAGGGCGTAAGACGTGGTGAGTCTGGCTGTGTCGGGCCTTGGTGAAGGGGCCGACCGCCACGGACACAACGCCAGTGTTCGGGTGTCACTGCTTCCACGCAAGTCTCACGGCGAGCGCGGAGGGAATTACAGTTCGTTGCGTCGGCAGTGCGGGACAAAACACGGACGCCACGGGCCACCGTGCCCGTGGTACTTCACTCTCTGATGACCAATTATAAAGTAGGCGGGTAGATAATGGAGTCATATGAACACTACTCCGAACGACCGGAAGGGCTCTTTGAGGTCTCTTTCGCAGCAGTTCTCGTCTAAAGAGGTGAACATGGATCTAACTATGTGTGGACTCTTAATCGAGCGAGCTGAGGAGCTAGCTCATCTGTATCAAGAGCACGGCAATTGGAACGAGGTTGAGCAGGTCTGGTTCGAGGAACGCCTCTCAAATCGTAGTACACGAGGCAGTTCACGGAAAATATATCGAGTCCTCACCTCAAGATTCAAGAACGCCCCATCAAGCCTTCCCAATCCTCGCAATCTTCCCGCAGTTCTGAACAAGTCTGAGACAGTGCGAGACAAGGCTCAGGTTCTCTATCTCTATTTAGCTGCTGACGACGCAATTGTGCGCTATGTGGTCCACGAGTACAGCAGACGACTCTCCGAGGACTATTCCAACGCTCTTGATTTTTCAAATGAGGCACTCACATCTATTCTCGACCAGTTCGAGTATGCTGATGGGTCGACATTCGACTATGCAGACTCAACTACAGAGCGCTGGTGCGAAGGATTCAGAGCTGTCATGCGTAAGATCGGTGTGTTAGAAGGCCAGCAGTCCGTTGTTGGGAGGTCACCGTCAGTCGGCAAGATTCCGCTACTAGTCTCAATGGGATACTCGTACAGGCAAGATGAAAATAGCTGGTTCGAGTCTCCAACCGGCCATCTGTATCTCTTCCAGCCCGAAAACCGCTGGCA
>JAQCNF010000088.1 GCA_028275165.1 Haloquadratum sp. | reverse complement strand
TCTCGGTCGATGATTTTCGCGGTGGTGACCTCGTGTTGATGTTCCTTGACGAGCGTTATCGCCTCCGTGTAGGATGAACATGGGATCACCCGTGTATCGGCATGATCATCAAGGAGTTTCACTCTGATTCGTCCGTCATACTCCTCGGTCGGCTCTAGGTGATTTGTCATGACGCAGGAGTTCTCAAACCCCATCAAAAGCATTGGTGCCCGGATGTCTGTCTGTTACCGGACTTATGACTAAGAGATTGGGCTAAAACGGGAAGGTTCAGTCTTGCGACTTTACGACTAAGTGTACTGTTACAGTGGATCGATTTACAATAGTTTAAGTCAATACATGAGGGCTAGCTTCAGCGCAATGAATCAGCACGATCAGTTTACAGAACAGGGCAAATATACAATGCATCTTCAGGAACACACACCACTCTCTGAGCAGCAAGCAAAGATACTTGCGCTCCGGAAAATGGGAAACACTACCGAAGAAATAAGCGATCAGCTCGGTGCGCATCCAGAAGTCGTTGAAACAATTTGGAATGACGTGCTTGAACAGTGGAATCTTGCCCAAAATCTCTGTGGGATAATGGGGCCAGATTCTCGAAGGGATGGGGAAAACCGCAAAAAGAACGTTTTTGACGACTCACCTTGGAGACTCAAGACTTCTGGTGGAATGAGTTACTCTGATGAAGATCGCAGCCGTGTTGAGCTTGAATTATATGAATGGGGAACCATACCGGGATACAAATTCCTTCTGATCGAACGCGAAATTTCAGATCCTACCTACGATAGTATGGAGACTACGGAGATTCGAAGTGTACATTCTCAAGATGGGCTCCATGCATATATTTATAATGATGCGGACACGCTTGACGAAGTCTACCTACGTGTCGCGTTGCTACATGAGGCTGGTATTGATCCGGATTCAAAGTACGCGCCACTAATGAGAGACCTAATTGGTCGAGAAATTACTGAAACTGAACGGGAAGAGGCTCTGGCGCTGTGGCTAAGCAGAGTTACAAAACACTGGTCAGGTGATATTCACATCGGAACTGAAATAAGTTCTAGCTAAAGCCATCCGTTTGATTCTGTTGGAGAGTCTGGCCGTTATCGTATATCCACTCAACGTAGTACTTGTCGTGAAAGGCCTCTCGTACTGTGTCACCCGACACGGCAACAGATGATCCCGGCGTGTGCGATGTCTGATGCGTGCGCGTCCCGCCTTGAGGCGTTCCGGAATTCTGGGTCACGTGATCCGATTTCGTACGCTGAGCGGCCGGAGTTTTCGCACCCCACGAGTTAATTCGATATAGAACTAATAGCCTCAATCTATATTAAGATAAACCCCGAATGGTATGGTATGACCGAAGACGAATCGAACTCGAAGGGACTGATAGAACGCCAAACGACGGGTGAAGATCGTGTGCGGATGGCTGCCAGACAGCTGTCGGAGCCGCGGACAGTCAACTGGATCGCTTCCGAAGCGGACTGGTCACATGAGCCAACCAAACGCGTGCTTGAACGCCTCGTCGACGATGGTATCCTCCATCGTGACGAAACCGGTACTCACACGACGTACTACCCTGATTATCGCCGCCAAGCGATGCAGGAGGCGATGCGGCTTCGAGACAGCGGACACACTGTCGAGGAACTCACGGACCGTCTGGCCGAAATGAAGACGCAGATCCGTGACTGGGAGGACGTATTCGGCGTGGAGTCACCGAACCAACTTCGCGGAACGCTCGCTGACGAGTCTCTTGACGCTGACGAGGAAGACCATCGCCGTGAGGTCGCCCGTGAGTGGGAGCACCTTCAGCGACGTATCCGGATCGTCGGCTTCGCTATCCGCGAATGGGACTTCCTCGCCCCGACGACAGAGCCTGTCGAGGCCAACAGCTGACGGATGTCTGTTCCGCATCCCGGTGGTGATCCGAATGCGAACCTATATGGACAGCTAAAACGGGATGTCCTCGATCGTGTGCCACAGATTTCGACAGTCGAGTTCGTTCCGGATGATATCGAGGCCAAGCAGCTACGAGCGATGTTTGATCCGACTCGTCTTGATCCCCCGACAGGCCCTGAGTCACCAGAACTAACCGTCAAGTGGTATCGACAGGACCCAGACGATTGGTTCCGTATCAACTACACGGACCCTAATACGGGCTTTCACGCCGGCTGGCACCAAGACGAGGACCATCCCGATCTCGGGCAGGCGCATTTTCAGTACTCAACCGACGATACGGAGGACCGTTGGGGGATTACATTCGAGCACGAAACTCCCTCTCTGATCCTCTGGGAAATCGTCGAAGAGCTTCTCAAGGATGTCCGTCCTACCTACCAATACGCGAACGACGAATCATGACTCTCGGTACACCTCGAAACCGTTCCGATCAATACTCGTGGACCCCTAGTGCGCTACCTACAGGACAAGAGAAAGACCCTAAAGACGAGTAGATCAGTTCAACGTGAGGCTCGAACATATGACCAGAAACTGGCTGTGAATTGGCAGCGTACTCCGAGGCTTTCTCCGGGTATCCTGACTATCGCCGGTCTTTTTCGATGTGTTTCAGAACGTGATCGATATCAGTACAGCTGATCCGGAATCAGCGCTTAACGACGAAGCAAATGCGATACGGTCGTGCTGTCAGTAGGACATCCATGCTGTGAATGTGAATTTTGGCCTTTCAGGCCCTCTAACGCTGTAAATCAAGGTATTTCGGGGCGAGGGTTTATACGTAACTGGGTAATTTCAGGAGGTGCGATGAAGCGTCTAATCGATCGGAAACTGTACGACACCGACCAAGCCGAACAGATCACACGATATGCTCCGAATACGTATCGTGGTGATTTCAACTACCTCATTGAAACACTGTACAAAACCCCGGATGGGGAGTACATTCTCCACTGTGAGGGTGGTGCGGCAACCGAATATGCGAAACCGTGTGATGGAGGGGGGAAGACTAGCGGTGAAGAACTCAACGTCCTCGATGAGGAAGCCGTGCTAGATTGGTGTGAGGACCGCAAAATCGACGGTTCGATCGTCGTTTCAGAGTTCGAACATCTGATCGAAACGTAGGCTAGCGGCCGCCTCGGGTGTCACTCTCCACAATGGGAGTGAAGTATAGTTAGTCGACACAAACACAAACCACACAAATATGACAGAAGAAGAACACAAAACAGTCGGTAGCGTGAAGCAGTATATAACGGTAGCACTCGAAATGATGAAGGATGAACTAAACGGATCCTACCCTGAAATTATTATTGTTGATCAAGATGACCTAGACACACTTGTGGAAGTCCTCGGTGGACCAGATAATATTCCAGGGTGTAAAATATACACAGATGATGCATATACGAGGGGAAATTACGAGTACAATTATATCGCCTTTCCCGATGATTTTCCCCCCATAGATGAGTATGGGGTTGTTACCCAAATTCATCAACCGGCAATGCGGGCTGACTCATTTATTGATATTACAGACACATATCATGAGTATATTCGATATCGGACCGAACCAAGAGCAGAAACATCAAGCAAACATTTTCATGTGGAACTTGACGGTAGCTCGCAAAGCTAACGTCTGATTGAGCTCATATTATAAATTACAAGCAGGGTCGATTTACCAGGAAATATCAACCTTCTACCACGTTGCTGAGTTTACTGCTCAGAATTCTCTCGATCAAGATACTGAACGACCGCATCGTGCCAAGACACCATTTCTTCTGCGGATTCAAAGAGCAGAATGCCGGGGCACGCAATCCAATCGGGTATGCTGAGCGGCCGGAGTTCTCGTAATCTGTTGCCAGTTGGCTGGTGGTCAGTTCGGTCGGAAAGACCACTCACCAGAGCGACTTGATATGCTGCTCGATTGCTTCGAACACCGTGGAGTACACATCAAGTGGATGATCCGAAGGAAGGTCGAGATCTGAGATGTCTGTCCCGGTTGGTGGTTTGTGGAAATGGAGTCGAGTGTTGTGGGTGTTTGGATGCCGATCCCAGCGACACTCCCAGTCGGTGTTGCCTCCTCGGGTCTCGATATAGTGGATAGAAAAATCACCAGTCGTGAACCACCGGATATCGACTCTAGCGGTGGCCACCGCGTCGGGATACTGCTCAGTGTCAAGGGTTGCGGTGAGCAATCGCGGTTCGTACGCATCTGGGTCGAACCGGGTGTCAGCAACAAGTGAGTCCGTGGTCAACTGCCGCTCAAGTAGGCGTAACGTTTGTCGATCGGGTGGACCCGTTGAGCCAGCCGCTGAATCCTCCGGAGACGGACTCATCTCAGGCGGGGATCAGGTGCCCGTCGTTCTGTGAGAGTTGGCGAGCGAGTTCGTAGAGTCGAATATCTCGAATGACACCTTGCCAGTCGCTTACTGCGGTCATGCGGTCGTG
>JAQCNF010000080.1 GCA_028275165.1 Haloquadratum sp. | reverse complement strand
CCTCGGTTGCATATGAATACGAAGTGGCATTACTTAACACATCCGTTTAGAGCATCGAACGTGGCTCGTAGAGGATTCTGTCGGATTCATCCCCGCGCTCAAGCGCGAGGCTTTCTCCTCGTCGTTCTCGTAAATCTTAATGATGGATTCGAACTCGCTTTGTGGCAAGTAGTTTTCAGAGGCTACTGGGGCTATCACATTGCATCTCTGATTGTCGGTGTTGGATTACGTCAAGCACTCACCGTGGCTATATGTCAGGAGAGCCGCCGACGAGGTTTTGTAATCGGCATCAGATCTCGATCCGGAGAGCAAGCAGTGTTGTTGTGAGAAGTGCAATCGCCGCAACCGGAGAGTCAAATCCTGTCACCCTTTGTGCAGTTTCGACGCTGGACTCGGTCGCTGCTTGATTAGTTGATGACACGTTCCTTTCGAGTCCAGTTATGATGCTCTCTGTTGGTAGTGTTGTCGTTTCTGCTGGTGTCTCACTCGACTGATCTGCCCCCTCAGTCGAGGGTGACCCCCTCTGGATAAATTCAACGGCTACCTCGTCCGTGTCTGCTCCATCGTCCGCTCTGAGGGTATATGTTCTTGGGTCAAGTGTCGTGATATTGACCGTCGTGCTCCATTGTCCGTTTGACTGCCACTGATTGACAACTGCCGATCGCACTGTCTCATTCTCAGGTGAGAGGAGTTTAATGATAATTAAGTTATCTGCCGGTTGACGATTCGTCTGACCTGTCACCACGATTGGTGCAGAAACCGCAATCTCAGTCGCATTGCTCGTCGTATTCTCGAAGTTATATACACTCTCGATTGATGTGCGTGAATCCGTCACCCGAAATGTTTCTGTGATCATCTCGTCATCGCTTCCATCATCATCCACTGTCTCGGCTCGAATCTGGCTTCGAACCTGATCGCCCGTGCCGCTGAGAGTACCAATATAACTCGCTAAGTCTGTGAGATCTGCCTCATCGTTCTCATCCACGAGTGGGACTCCATCACCAACTTCTCCATCACGACCAGTTGCAATCACCTGCCCTGATACGCGTCCCTGCGAGATTGATCCCAAAGACAGGTTTTCCTCATCAAATCGACCGTCTGAAACGCCAATTAGATGCGTAACTGTCTGCCCTCGTTCACCGACAAAAACGACCAATACTCTCTGTTCACGGAGGGCTGTCCCACGAGTATCAACAGTCCCGTCTTCTTCAGATACCTGCCCGCTAATTATTGAAAACACGTGCTGGGGCACAATTGGCGGTGCTGACTCGGCAGGCTCGTATCCTTGTTCTGCTTGCGCTGGTGATATTGTCTCAGCATCGACACTCCCAACGGCAGTGCTTCCAAATATGGCTGTGAACCCTATCAGTGCGGTCATGAGACTTACAGCGAACGCACAGAGAAGATAATCTTGACCCGACTGCCGCATTTATGATGAATGAACGCTGCTCATGCTTGAGCTACCCACCCTAAATTGGTGGGATTCAGCGTGGACTCCCGCTCTGGCCGACACCCTCGGCAGGTGATTTAGACTCACCGTCCACGTTCAGCGTCGCGCTGTTCAAACGAACGCCCTCGTCGCCCCCGGTCTGGTCGCGACGAAGACATCGCAAGCCAATGTTCTCGGAAGCGTTGTAGTCGGCGTGGTTCTGGTAGCCACATCTCTGCCAGTCGAACGATTCGCCCTCTCAATTGTCCCGATGCATGAACAGGTCGAACACAGACGTCATATGCTTTCTGGCTACCTGCTCCGCTGTGATATCGCACTCTGGCAGTTCATATTCGATGGACTCGTACTGGCGATTCAACGCCCACTTGTGCCCCCACGACGCGCTGGTACGTTCATGCCTCAGCGAGAGGCGGTGAATGGCAAAGCGCGTTCATGAGAGAGCATCTCACGGGCTGTCAGACGCCGTCTGACACCGTCATTGAACTAAGAAGCCCCGAGCTCTTGAGGTTCATTCACCACCGACCGATGCGGTTAAACGTGATTTTGCCCACTACTCACACCCACCATCCATGCAAGCCCGACAGTCAGAGGTAACTCATGATGAATGCAAAAACGACTGTACGCATATCGTGTCTGAGCAACTCACAGGCATCTGCGAACGCCTGCCGCACGCGAAAGAGATTCACAAGTAGGCATTCCACCGTTTGTTCGAGTGCGTCACGTACAAAGTCGAGTCTGAAAGGCTGGAGGTGAAGCAGATTCATCCGGCGCACACGAGCCAGCGTTGCTCGAAGTGCGGATTCACTCACGAGGATAATCGCCCACACAACAACGGACACGATAAGTTCGGTTGTCTGAAGTGCGGGTACGGTGTTCACGCAGATTACAACGCGGCGAAGAATATCGGCTTGAACTACCTCCGCGACTAGCAAAACTCTGGGCGTGGAGGCGCACCCGTCGGCGTGCAGTTAAACAGCGGGATGTTGAACATGAACGGCGAGTATTCGTCTACCGCTCTCAGCGGTTAGAACGGGAGTCCACACTTAATGCCACGGTCTTCAGGCCGTGGTAGCTTACAGGCAAGCTAAGCTCACGGCCCTACATTCGTTTGACAATCATCGAATTCAGTTCAGTTCTTGCGATAATTAAGCGTCACCACCACCACCGCTACCGCCACCGCCACTGCCACTGATTCTCGAAACATCTTACTTTCGAAATTCGTAACGAAATAAGAATATGAACGCAGAATGTAACGGTTAAATCACCCACAATTTTGCGGATATGTCTGTACTTTTTTATATGTCGGTAACGAATTCAGAAATGAGAATGTCACGTATAATCGATCCGAGTATGGTACTGCTTCAAGCGACACAGGGTGATGTCGTCTCACAAGTTCAGCAGAACGCGCTGCTGAGTTCATCACTGTGGATAAATATCGCGCTCGCTGGCGCTTCGATACTTCTGTTCATATACATGGGACGAAGCATTACCAGCGGTCGCGCTCGCCTCATCTGGGGTGCAACGCTAATGATTCCGCTGGTGTCGATATCGAGTTATCTTGGGTTAGCCTCTGGACTTACTGTCGGAGTTATTGAGATGCCAGCCGGTCACGCATTAGCTGGTGAGGAAGTGCTCAGCCAGTGGGGAAGATATCTCACATGGGCACTGTCGACGCCAATGATACTTCTTGCATTAGGCGTACTGGCGGACGTTGACCGAGGAAGCCTATTTACTGTCATCGCAGCTGATATTGGGATGTGTGTGACCGGGCTCGCAGCCGCTCTCACCACTTCGTCATACCTGTTCCGCTGGATTTTCTTTGGCGTGAGTTCTGCGTTCTTTGTCGTTGTCCTATACGCGCTTTTAACCGAATGGGCAGCCAGTGCACGAGCTGCGGGAACAAGCGAGATATTTAGTACCCTTCGTGTCCTCACTGTCGTGCTTTGGATTGGATACCCCGTCATCTGGGCACTCGGTGTCGAAGGCCTCGCAGTTATCCAGTCTGTTGGACTTACCTCTTGGGGATACTCTGCACTTGACGTTGTAGCCAAGTACGTGTTTGCATACCTACTGCTGCGGTGGGTCTCAAATAACGAGCAGACTGTGATTTCGACGGACAGCGCAGGCGCTACTGCATCACCAGCAGACGACTGATCAAGACTCAGGCTCTGACGTAGACGCTTCTCCTCTCTCGTTTTCTTTTAAGAATCCACGATACGGACAGACGTATTCATCCCGAATGATCTGCTCGTCCACGACTGTCAGTCCCAGTTCATCAAGATCGCCGGCAATCCGATTAAGATCGTCATGGTTCTCGCCGATGGCATTGATATACACATTTCGCTGTCCCGTCATAATCTCTCGAACAGCCGTCACACCCCGAATTCTTTGTGCTTGCGTGGCCAGCGTATCCCGTTCGGTCACAGGAGCGGTACAAATGATCTTTGTGTAGAGCGGATAACCTGCTCGGTCATAATCGATATCGATATTATACCCACGAATCACCCCCCTCGATTCGAGTTTGTTGATCCGGGTTCGAACAGTGCTCGGTGAGAGGCTTAATTCGCTTGCAATATCGCTCGATGACGTCCGTCGAGCGTCCTGCTGTAAGTAATACAGAATGGACCGATCAATCGCATCCAACTCGTCATCTTTCATGCTATATTTCGAAATAGGCCATAGGTAATTTAATGTTGCTCGTAAGTCGTCCTAAGCTCCGGGGGTTTGAGGGACATACTCGCGCAGCCTCCGCGAATATGGTTTTGACCTGTCTCAATCCTCCACAGAGTCGACACAATTTGAGTGCCGCGTGTTGTACAGGCGGTCGAGGCGACTGCCTCGGGGCTTGACCCCGGGTGAGTTCACAGGAGGGATGAAGAGGAAGTTGAGACAGTTGAAGGGACGTGGCTCAACACCGACCCTGGTGTGGACCATCTGCTAACATGTATTGATTATCAGTGCCACTCGTCCATTGTTGACGGTATCGTACTCATATATCATATAGTTCACGATTCGTTATTATGAGCCGAATATATACAGACATTCGTCATATACATATAGACTCGATTGCGTAGCTCTACACTATCCAAATGCATCTTAGTATCCATATCCAGCACACACACATTTGCTATCAACTGATACGACGGTATCTCAACACTGTAAATAATCATTCTCGCCTAATATCAAATCTGACCAGCAGCACTGCTGGCCCAAAGAATGTGTCACCCAATCAGAGTAACAGCACAGAGCGTGAACTCCACACTGAGAGACGGACGCTCATAACTGGAACGCACACACTACTCTCACATCTTGTCGAAACTTCGAGTCTGAGAGGTCACAGACGAGTTGCGAGAGCGCCAGCGGGGTGTCAACGTATGTGGGGTCAGCCGACAGAGTGTGCAGGGCTGTCGTCTCAGTTGTGTTTCTCTAAGGATGTGTCTTTCAGACGGATACCCATAGCCAAACCAACGGTGGTGTCTGCTGCTATATGAAAGAACTCGAGCGTGACCTCGGCTTACCATCGGTACTAGCAATCAGCATCGGAGCGATGATTGGAAGCGGTATTTTTATTCTGCCAGCATTAGCGATGGAACTCGCAGGTCCTGCAGTCATAATCGCGTATGCACTCGCGGGCATCCTCGTCATCCCAGCGGCGCTCTCGAAATCAGAAATGGCAACAGCAATGCCTGAAGCAGGTGGAACCTACATCTACATTGAACGTGGGATGGGACCGTTACTGGGGACGATTGCGGGAGCTGGGACGTGGTTTTCACTTTCGTTCAAAGGGGCACTCGCATTGGTCGGTGGTGTGCCGTATCTTCTTCTTCTCGTTGAGCTTCCACTCCAACCGGTCGCATTAACTTTAGCAGCCGTTTTGATTGCAATCAATTTACTTGGAGCAAAACAGACCGGCCGGGTTCAGGTGGCTATCGTCTGCGTGATGTTAGCCGCGCTGGGATGGTTCGCGGCTGGGAGTACTCTCAGTGTTCAATCTGGGAATTATACGGGTTTTTTTGATGCTGGGATTGGCGGCATACTCGCTGCGACCGGACTTGTGTTTGTCTCTTATGCGGGTGTGACAAAAGTCGCGAGCGTTGCCGAAGAAGTCGAAGATCCAGGTCGAAATATCCCTGTTGGTATCCTTGGTTCACTGGCATTTACCACACTTCTCTATGTGGCCATTGTGAGCGTCCTCGTTGGAACCACTGATACCGGTGCCCTCGTCGGTTCGTTGACTCCCGTTGCTGATGCGGCGAAGGTAACGCTCGGACAGACAGGTGTACTCGCGGTCATACTGGCAGCGATATTAGCACTCATTTCGACCGCCAACGCTGGTATTCTTTCCTCCTCTCGGTATCCATTCGCGATGAGTCGCGACCAGTTAGCGCCTCCAGCACTCTCGCAAGTGAGCGATCGATTTGGGACACCAACAGTGTCAATCACTTTGACTGGTGCTGTGTTATTACTCCTCATCAGATTTGTTCCGATTCTGGATATTGCAAAGCTTGCCAGCGCGTTTCAGATCATGGTCTTTGCGTTAGTCAATATCGCGCTCATCGCTTTCAGACATGGCAGTGACGAGTATCATCCAGCGTTTCGGACACCACTGTACCCATGGATGCAGATTTTCGGGGTGATAACCGGTGTGGCACTGCTGACACAGATGGGGCCGATCGCCATCGGTGGGGCCGCAATGATCATCATTGGAAGCATCGTCTGGTATCTGGGATATGTCCGCCCTCGTGTTGACCGTGAGGGGGCAGCAAAAGACGCTCTCCGACGCCATGCAACACAGTCGACGCTGACAGCGATCGAGTCGACACGTGAGGAATCAGCTGATGAAATCCTTGTTGCACTGACGAGACAGATCAGCCCCGAGCAAGAGCGCACCTTGCTCACTCTTGCGACTGACTTTGTCGACGAGGGCCGTCTCGTGGTCGCTCGATTCGAAGAAGTCCCCGACCAGGTGCCGTTGACAGAGGAGATGGCAGTTCAGTCGCCGGTTGATCGCGAGTTTGAATCACGAATACAGACATACGCAGAAACTGTCGATATTGAGATTGAGGCCGACGAAATCGTGAGCCACGACACCAAACACGCGCTGGTGAACTTCGCAGCTAATCGGGGTGTCGATGCCATCGTCGCTGAACATGAACCACTTCGCCTCCGCTCACGACTCCTGGGTGACCCAATTGACTGGGTTGTTCGACACGCTCACTGTGATGTTCTGTTAATCGATAGTGTGGGCTATAATGACCCCAATGAAATCGTCTTGGCGACACAGAGCGGGCAAGATACCGCCTTGGCGACACATATCGCAGAGAGCATTACGCTGGCTCAAGATGGGTCCTTGCTTCTCTGGCGGCCAGCGGGTGGCTCTGAGCACTATGAGCAGGCAATGGAGGCATACGAATCTGAGCTATCTACATTGCTCTCGGTGCCTGTCCAGACGGCACAAGCGCACCCCGACGGTGGACATCTTCGATATCCGGATCTTGTCGTTCGTGTTGGTCGGACAGACCGCCTTCGGGGGACACTGGACTCGTCGCCGCCGCTGTTACCGAGTCCCGGTTGTACGACGGTAACGGTCTATCCCCACCACTCACGTCGTGGAGGAATCCTCCAGCGGATTCTTGACCGTCTCACACTGCAGTAATCATGTTGGACGAGCAACGACTGCCGCGAGCGGGTCTCCCGCTGGTCGCTCGTGAATGCACTGGCTCACCGTGAATCCATGAGCTTCGCAGTATTCTCTCACGAGGCTGATCCGACCCTCCATTGTGGCTTCTCGCCAGGCACGGATTGCTTTGTGTGGAAACATTCGGTTAGTGAAGCTCACGATCAGGACGCCACCTGCGTCAAGGATACGGGCAATTTCGGCGAATACATCGCTGGGATACTGGAGATATTGCACAGAGAGCGCACAACAGACTGCATCAACTGTCTGATCACTTAATGGGAGTTGCTGTGTGCGATTTAGATTCTGCGTAAAATACTCATCGAGACGCTCGTTTCGCTCAAGCTCAGTCTCATTTAATCCATGGCCGATGACGGTCTGAAACTCTCTGGAGGGGAGATGCGAGACCCAACTACTCATCATATCAAATACGCGGTCATTTGATGAGAGCACTTCGTCATACAGCGCCTGTAATCGGCGAAGAAATCCGTTGTCTGCATGTGTGACAAGCTTGGGCTGGTCATAAAACTGATCGTCAGGACTCGTATCGAACTTCGAGCGCTCACGTTCGCTAAGAAGGGCTGTCATATCGCATATAGTGTCAGCATGGATAAAACAATTCGGCACGCCCACATGCTTGCCGTTGTCACCAGCACTGGAGAAACTGACGTATACCACGCTCACCTGAATTCAGGGAGTTCCGACAGTACTTGGAGCAGATTGCACAACAACAGTCGGGACTCTCTGAACAGAGCTATTTGAGCCAATGTACTCATCGGGTATAGGTCAAACGTCTCTGAAAGCGCGACCACAGCCGTAATGCGGCAGTCAAGCATGCCACTGAGTGGCTGTTGCAATAGAGCGTTGATATCGTGTCTGTCGGAGGTCTGTTTGAGATGCTTGACACTCACTGGTCTGCTGAGGCGAACGACAACACGCACGCAGGGGTCACGGACAACTCGTTGAGCGAATCAAGATCACGCTTGGCGATGTTGAAATATGCATCACTGAGGCAGGCAGAGAAGATTCGAGCAGCCGATGTCCCGAGTGTGGCTCTGAGAACGTGCAACGGCGTGGTGATGAGTTTCACTGTCACAACGACGATCTGGAAGCACACAGTGACGTGACGTCGCTGGAGCGTGGAACACACTGCAATCACAAGAAGGGCCGATATCTCGGCCCGCTGCCCTCTCCACTGGACGCGATAGAGACACATTCATGAATGGAGCGTACTGGGAGTGCGACGAGCACGACCGGATACTCGGTAGTTTTGAGGAACGGTCGTGATCGCCTGAAACTAGCGTCAGCAAACCCGCACGTTCACAGCGGGGACAATCAGTCTGCCTGGATTATCAACAAATTCCACGGCTTCAGTCACGGGAGGGAGTCAATTTATCACGTTGGCTTCAGCCTTGACTCACCGCAGACAACTGCTAGACTACATCACTAACGTGGATTCATACGACTACGGAATTTAAACGGAATACAGCAATGGAATACGATGAAATAGTCTCAGAGATTCGCGATGAGGACACATTTGGGTGGGTGTTGGACCACTACCCGGAGTGTATCATGATCACGGCTGGACCCGCTCATGACCGACCAGACGAAGAGATCCTGTTCGTGAACAAATACTTCGAGCAGATGACCGGGTACTCGAAAGAAGATGCTCTCGGGGAAACTCCAGAGTTACTGCAAGGCGAGGAGACAAGCGAACACGTCATCGACGAACTCACACAGAAGCTCTCCGAGAACAATCACTTCGTTGGAGAGACCACGAACTACCGGAAGAACGGGGAAGCCTACACCGTCAGGTGGTCTGTCGACCCAATTGAGCCGAGCCCGAATTCAGGTGTGACTCACTGGATTTCTGTCCAACGAGACATTAGTGACGACGGCCTGACGAATGGATTTCTTTAGTCTCGACGCGGAACACAGCCAGCAACCCGTGAACACGCGAGGCGGTCCATGACACCCTGTGCGATTAATCCCCGAATCAATTCGAGATCTGCACTCGCGTAGGCCTTTAAACACCGGGCGAGTTCCGCTGAGTCGCCAGAGCTACTCTCATCGTCGAAATACCGCTCTAAAAGCACCTCATAATCTTGATCGGTCATTCGAGGGACAGACGCGCTTGGCAGAGTCTCAGGCAAGGCTTCCCAGTCGTCCCGCCAGTCGGTCTGCTCGATTCCGATATCGTAATTGTCGAGCAGAACTGAACTGACATCGATATTCATCTGCCGAGCAGCCTGTATCACAGTGTCAGCACCAGTCCTGATGGCGACCTGTTCTGTGGTCACGTGGAAACAGTCATCCAGCACACGCTCTGCTCCCGAGTCGATAATCTCTCCTTCTGCCGCCAGTGCAACCCGATCATAGAGCATCTCGATTTGAGAGTTGTTATGATCGTGGGTCACCAGCGTCACCCTTTCAACACCAGAGATCTTCTCAACAACGTGCTGGAGCAGGAGATGTTCATCTTGTGGGTGAGCTTCCTCGCGATGATATACTGTTGTCTCACCGGTCCCATCACAGTGTACAAGACAGACAGCCCCGATTTCGACTCCCTCTGGATCCGTAGCGCCGACGCTCGCCGTCATACTGGCCGAACGGGGCTGGATCGTCATGCCGATGACTTCAGCGCTCGAATCCATCTGAATCAGCGTGGGGTCGTTAAGATCGGCCAGCAGTGGTTGCGTGTCCTTCTCTGGCGTCTCAATGCGTTCGATGCTGCCGTTGCCCGAGAGTCGAAGCTCCGCTCTGAGCGATTGTGACCGCCCAATTCCGTCGAACCGGTACCATCCATCTATCTCGTGGTCCAGATCCGCACTTATCGACTCCTGAACCCCAACACGGAGCTGTGTCCCTTCGATATCAGTACAATATAGCGTACCTTGAGACTCCATTGGGTTGGGTGTGATATAATCTACCCGAAGCGGAATTACTGAGTCGTCTCCGTTTGTGACCGCTCTCGACGGGATCATCTGGGTGTCGTTCACTTGAACTGGTACGTTCTGCATCGTCAAAAAGCCAGACTATGTGTACTGTCAGTCGAGAATGCGGTCCAGGCAGGGGATGAGAAAGATGATAGAATAGATATAGGCCACCGTATCAACTCGCACACTGTGAGGCGGAACTCGAAGAACGTGGGTAAGTTGGGCCAATATTGTCGAGTCGGCTCATCGTAAACCGCATCGGAACACTCCACTGGCGATGTTCACGATATGAGGAACCTCTCGATAAGTAGTGCTCAAACGCGCCTCCTGCATACACGTCTCAGGCATGTAACCACGGCGAGTGTAATATATGTTACCCGTAGACGGGTGGGCTCGTCGGTGACCGAAAGTCCCAATTTGACGGCGGCGCCGATAGCTCATCTTTGAGAGCACTTGTGAGTATCAAATGCTGCTTAGAAGCTGACGTCGAGGCCGATCAAATCCACCGCTCGCTCTTAATCGTCGATCTCCTCCCCGGCTAAGCTGTGAGTTCCCAGCTTGTGATTCGATGAGAATA
Organism: Haloquadratum sp.; assembly: GCA_028275165.1. Taxonomy (GTDB): domain Archaea; phylum Halobacteriota; class Halobacteria; order Halobacteriales; family Haloferacaceae; genus Haloquadratum. The sequence goes on along the minus strand of JAQCNF010000080.1, from coordinate 19,559 downwards.
ATCCTGATAATACCGAATATAAATGGCTGGTGTCTAATATCAATTATATAGTAACTACACTACCACTCAGAATATCGGATGGCGTCTTGTTCAGCACTCGTTCATCAGGTCATGAACGGACCACACTCAATTGATTCTCATCAGCGATGGGGAACGCGATTGATCAGCCATGACTATGTGTTACGCAGCAAGAGAAAGAGTCCACTAACAGACCTCAGGAGTCAACGCTGAGACGATCGACTCAAACGGGCACTGAAACCGCTCAGGATGACCTGAATCTGTAACCTGATCAATATTATTGTTGACGCGAGCACTGCAATCGTGCCGACGTTTCGAATTGCTGAAATTAGTCGGACTCGTGCAGCGTGTATGGCTCACGACCGGATACATGCACGCGAACCAACGCATCATCGTGACCGATGGACACGCGGGGAAATTGAGGCACTCAATGAACGCGATGGGCATGCCATCTTTACTGTCACCACTACTCACGGCGACCAAATTGAGTTACGAGTGACCCTTGCGGTCCGAGATTTAGTTCTCTCTCGGCTGGAGGGTGAGCACCCTGTTGGTGAGTCTGTGTGGTTCCGTGCACGCGGCACATAGGTCGTTTGAGCTACCCCTCCCCACTCGCTCATCATTTGCGCGGTTCACTGCTGAAAAACGGGAGCTGAACGCCCGCAAACTGCTAACTCCCCATCGTCAATGGAGTGAGCGAAGTAATGTTGGGATGGTCGTTTGGGACAATTGAGTGCGTGGCAATCAGGTGAGCGAGGGGATATATACTTCGTGGCTACAGGCAGTATCTGCGCACAGTCACAGATAACCTATATGTTGGGTGATCCTTGCTGATACGGAAGGACATGAGAACCTCGGTCGAATTGTTAATGATCTCGGAACTGCCAAAGAATTTGTGCAGAATCATGAGGACTCCGTAGAGGTCATCTTTGATGGCGCAGGCACTGAGTGGATTCCTGAAATTGCAGACCCTAAGAGCGACCAATATGAGCTATTTGCAGCGGTTCGTAATGAAGCCGTGGCGTGTGCCTATTGCGCAGAAGCATTCGGTGTCAAAGAGGAGGTCACAGAAGCAAATGTGGATACCCGGACGGAAAATGATGGACACTCGAGTATCCGCTCTCTCGTCGCAGACGGCTATGAAGTGATCACATACTGAGGCTGAGTCGTACACGCACGATGGACTCCCCAACCCAGGACGGTCCAAAATCCAACTTCTTCACTCGCGTTCGGTTCAACGATTGCTTTGTCAGTGATCCTCAACGCTATACCCGCTCGATACCTTCTTAGATGTCACAATTGACTCAGCTCATTTGTTAGCTGATATTTTCTTATGATTGAGTGGACAAATTGTGAAGACGACTGCCATTCGGATGAGTTCACGCGCTGTCGGGCGCGGTCAACGCCATCGGATCAGGAATCTGTGGAGTCGTTCGAGCCAGCCTGGCTCTCTTAGCGTGACCTCACGGAATTATTCGATACGTGCTTCGTCATCAGCCATTGATTCAATCACTTGGATCACTGCTGAGTGATCATCCGTGCCGTGTCCCATTTGTTCCATACTTTTGTACATCTCATGTGCAACTTGTGTCTCTGGCATCGGGACACCGTATTTTTGCCCGGCTTCCATTGCAATTCGGAGGTCTTTGTACTGATAGGATGAAAAGAATCCTGGCTCAAAGTCACCTCGGATGACATCTGGTGCGCGCTCACGGAGCGACCAGCATGATGCTGCACCACCACTGATCGCCGAGAGCACTTGCTCTAAGTCTGCTCCAGCTCGGTGAGCCAGCAGTAGTGCCTCTGAAACTGCCTGATGTGTGCATCCAACGACAATCTGATTACAGGCCTTGGTGACCTGCCCAGCACCATGACCACCAGTGTGTGTTATTGTTTTACCCATCGCACTCAGAATATCATATACCTCGTCTAACACCGCTGGATCGCCACCGACCATAATCGATAGTGTTGCATCAATCGCCCCGCCTTCACCCCCACTAATTGGGGCATCAAGCATGTGTGCGCCTTTGTTGTCGATATCTTCAGCGAAAGATTCTGTTGGGCCGGGTGCTATCGTTGACATGTCAATATAGACTTGTCCAGATTCGAGTTCATCTATGAGGCCGTTATCACCGTATAATACAGACTCAACTGCTGCTGTATCCGGGAGTACTGTGATAATCACCTCCGCGTTGTTTGCAACCTCTGCAGGTGACGCCGCTGCAGTCGCCCCCTGTGTGGCTAACTGCTCAACCGACTCACGAGATCGGTTATGAGCAATGACATCGAATCCAGCACTCATCACATTCTCAGCCATTGGCTTTCCCATAATACCTGTTCCGACAAATCCAACCGTTGGAGACGTCATATACCAGTGTCAGGAGGGGGAGTAAAAAATCTACTTCAATGCGGTTTGTGTCTGTCCCAGCATATCCTCTTGCATTTATTGAGACCACGGTTCTTGAGTCATGACAACGTAGTGCTGGCTGCACCAACGGTGATATTGATTTCAGAGATCTGCGGAGCTCAAACATTGATTCTCGTTGGTAGCCAGAAATGATATAATTGATGAGAGGCGAAACGATGAGTGTCTCCCTGGTTGTATGTTTAATTCTATCTCGGCCGACAGATGTGGTCAACTGAAGATCCAGTCTCTCTCATTGAGATCATGAGGGAGTAAGCGAAGAAATGTCAAGAGAACATCGTCTATTCGCGTTGCCTTGTTTTGTCACATTTTTGTACTAAACACGAAGTACAAATACAATTATGTATAATCAGAAGTATAATATATATTTCTGAGTATACGCATTCGAGACGGCTTGAAAGAGACTTGAGATTAGGATACACATATGAGTATAAGATAAAATTATATATAATCTATATTATATAACGAACGTTAGCCGATCCGTCTACACATATAAAAAAATCGTGATAACAAGCATACCATTGTTATCGATATTTGTCAGTCGTAACATAAAAATCAGTTCATGCAGAGATTGATATCTGTTCGGAAATATCGAACATATAATAATCATTCTATACCCAGAAAGCACAATATGTGCACATATACGACATATGCGAATCGGGTGTGTGTATTTCTGATTAATTCTATTTCATAATGAGGCTTGCTTCACGAATGCGTGATATGCGAAGATACATATATCGAATCACGCGGCGGGTAAATCAAGCATATCGCTAGCATATTTATGTTGAAATGCAGTACCGTGGTGTATGAAAACAAATACCGAACCTGATCGGACAGTGAAGACGGCAGAGCGAGTGTTCGATATTCTCGAATATCTTGAACAGATTGACACAGCGACGATCAAAGATGTTGCCGATCACGTAGAAATTGCCAAAAGCACTGCCTATACTTATCTCGCAACATTTGAGAAGCACGAATACATTACGAAACAAGATGGTGCGTATACGCTTGGATTGAAATCACTCGAAACAGGAATCATCGCTCGAAAAAACTTGGACATTACATCTGCGGCCGAGTCAATCATTCAGCAGGTAGCTGAAAAGACTGGTGAAACTGTCTGGATAGTCGTTGAAGAACACTCACAGGCAGTGTATTTGCTAAAATGTGAGGGAGAAAATGCAGTGCAGACGCGTGGGGAAGTCGGCAAGCGGACGACACTCCATGATATTGCTGCGGGTAAGGCAATCCTCGCACACATGGATGAAGCAGCGGTGAAAGAAATCATCGAATATTATGGCTTGCCTGCTCGGACGGATCAAACAATCACGAATGCTGATGCGTTATTTGATGAGCTGACGACAGTTCGAGAGCGTGGGTATGCAGTGAATCGAGGTGAAACAACCGGGAAGCTTCGAGCAGTTGCTAGCCCAATTATCGTTGATGAAACCGTTCATGGCGCAATTGGTGTCGCTGGCCCAAAGAACCGGCTGAGTGGGGAGCGACTCGAGACAACGCTTCCGAGTATGATTCAGGAAGCGGCTGATACGATTGTCCTCAATCTCACCTACAGCTGAGGCACACAAATGAATCGCTTGTTTCAGTATTGTTACTAAACTTAGTGAACTTAGGATCACCTCTGAAGACGTCTACTCCGAGAACATCTGAGAGCTGGCATACTCAGCCGACTCGTATCACTCAGACCGGTGCCAAATTGATACCAACATCTAAGTTAGTTGGTTTAGGTAAGTGACGTGTGAGTTCAACTCAAATTATCTTTGATTACGCTGCGTCCGCACCGTGGGAACAGGTCATCTCCTCATACGATGGAATGGACGGACTTGAAGAAGATATCGAGTCGATGGTGGACGATGGGGCAACGAAAGATGAGTGTTGGGAGCGTATCTGGGATCATGAAGTTCGAATGTTCGAATCGAACCAGGCACACCGCGAGCGAGTGCAGGCGCTCTACACGACTGCTGGAGTGGATATCCTGAGTGTTACGCCGTGGGCACACGAGCAGAGCGTCTCCTCTCTGCACGGGCAGCGTCGCGATCTCGCTCGGTGGCAATCACGGTTTGACGCAGCACCATGGCTACACAAGATCACGACTCCGGAGGATGTTGAGGCCGTTCGCGAGAACGGTGCTGTTGGTGTGATATTAAACACGCAGAATCTCGGCGCAGCAACCGACGGCTCACTCAGCGATATCGAGCTGTTGTACAATGACGGTGTTCGGATTTTCCAGCTCACGTATAACGCACAGAATGTGTTCGGGACAGGGTGCAACGATATTTCTACAGGGGGACTCTCAAAACAAGGGCAAGCGGCAGTCAATCTAATCAATGAACTCGGTGGAATTGTCGATATCTCTCACTGTGGGATGCAGACGACGCTTGACACAATCGAGTGCTCTACAGCGCCAGTTGCTGTCACGCATGCTGCCTGTCAGTCAGTTCACGATCACTACCGGGGAAAGTCAGATACAGAACTTGAGCGACTAGCAGAGAACAACGGATACATGGGGATCGTCGCATTACCATGGTTCATTTCGCCGATGGGATCGTCGACCGCAGTTGAGACATTGATCACACATCTACGTCGTGCCGGTGAGATAGTCGGTGAACAGAATATCGGTATTGGCACTGACTTTTTTCCTGCTGACAGTCAGTTCCCTCCGTCCTTGGTAGATTATTATAAACAGTATATTATCGAGAAGGGATTTGACCCAGAGAAGGTAGCCAAGCGAAGTATCGCCGGTGGGCTGCACGACTTCGAGACGTATACGGACTGGCCACAGCTTGCAGATGCAGTCACTGACACGTTCGGTCACGAAGTAGCACAGGGCGTGCTCGGAGAAAATTTCTTAGCATTTTGGAAGCGAGCACGCCGCATACAGTCTGCGGGGTAGTTGCTCGCTGTGATATAAGTCTCGTTGGAAGATGAATTCATCAGCGAAAAACAATTCACCGACAGAATTCAACAGCAGTGTATCGATGACAGACACAGCATACGATGTGATCGTTATCGGGGTTGGTGGGATGGGGAGTGCAGCGGTGTATCACCTTTCAGAAATGGGCATGGACACGCTGGGGATCGAACGGTACGATATCCCACATAGTATGGGTTCCTCGCATGGAGTCACGCGAATTATCAGACGCGGTCAGTATGAGCACCCAAGCTACTCACCGCTCGTGGATGCAGCGTATGACCGCTGGCGTGCACTTGAGGACACTACCGGTCGAGATTTACTCCATATCACTGGCGGAATTGACGCTGGTCCACCTGATAGCGATATTTTCACCGGATCGCGCACAGCCTGCGAGCAACACGATATCGAGCACTCGGTGTTGGATGCAGCAATGGTCAACGAGCGTTTTCCTGGATATGAGTTCCCAGAGCATCATCGGGCAGTATATCAGCCCGAGAGTGGGTTCCTTGTTCCAGAACAATGTATCATTGCACATGTTGAAGCCGCTCAAGAGAACGGTGCAGTGATCAGGGCACGCGAGACAGTCGAGTCAGTCAGCGATACAGGCGGTGACGAGGTAACTGTTGAGACTAACAGAGGGAGTTATACCGCCGAGCAGGTGATTGTGACGGCAGGGGCGTGGGCACAAAAGATCTATCCAGCACTACAGTCACACCTTACTCCCGTCCGGCAGGTGCTTGGGTGGTTTCAACCTGAGACAGTCAGCTGGTTCGAACCGGAAGCATTCCCTATTTTCGTCCATGAGACGGCGACCGAACACTACTATGGATTTCCAATCTATGATGTTCCAGGATTCAAACTTGGTAAGTTCAACCATCGTAACCAGACTGTCGACCCAGAGACGATGAATCGGAGTCCAACACAGACTGATGAGTCGGTGCTTCGCTCTTATCTTGAGACATACTTTCCAGATGCTGCCGGCCCAACCATGCAACTCGCGACCTGTCTCTTCACCAATACACCCGATAGCCACTTTATTATCGACTCACTCCCGGCACATCCACGGGTAACTGTCGGAGTTGGATTCTCTGGTCATGGCTTCAAATTTGCAAGTGTGATTGGCGAGATTCTTGCCTCTCTATGCATGAACCAATCACATCCATATGACATTGACCTCTTCAGGATTGACCGACTATTGGAGTGATCCGGTGTTTGTCATAGCCTCTGCATTCTGTGTGTACGCGCCTGCAGGCAGTATGTGCTGTCGCACGTCTCACCACAAACGGTGGTGGTATCCCTACCCCAACTATTATGTAGATAAGACGCCCGATATATCTGTGAATACGTAATGGACGCACAAACCGTCGTGGAGTTGTCGGGAATGACCAAACGGTATGGAGGGGTAACTGCAGTTCGTGACCTCTCCTTTTCTGTTCGACGAGGCGAATTTTTTTCAATTTTAGGCCCAAGCGGCTGTGGGAAGTCGACGACTCTCCGCACAATCGCTGGCTTCGAGAGTGTCAGCGAGGGCAGTATCGAACTCAATGGAACCAACATTACAGACACTCCCGCACATCAGCGTGAGACTGGGATGGTATTTCAGGGCTATGCATTGTTTCCACACAAGACTGTCGGCGAGAACGTCGGCTTTGGACTCAAGATGGATGGCGTTCCACAGTCAGAACGTGAAAACCGTGTCACAGACATGCTCGCAACTGTCAATCTTGATGGCTTTGAACAACGAATGCCGAGTGAACTCTCTGGCGGACAACAGCAACGAGTCGCACTAGCCCGTGCCCTTGTGATTGAACCGTCAGTCCTCCTACTTGATGAACCACTGGCTGCACTTGACTTACAACTTCGGCAGGATATGCGGCTTGAACTGCAACGGATCCAGGACCGACTCGATATCACCACGATTTATGTCACACATGACCAGGAAGAGGCACTGTCAATGAGCGACCGCATTTTAGTGTTGGATAGCGGGAAATCTCAGCAGATAGATACGCCGCGTCAATTGTATAATAACCCAAACAATCAGTTTGTTGCTGACTTTATTGGAGAAGCAAATGTTCTCCAGACACGATTTAAATCAGCTGACAAAAATGTCATACAGCTCGAACCGGAGTTCTCTTCAATGGAGACAGTTTCAGTGATGGAAAATGGGTTTGAAGGGAGTGCATTCTCCCAAGGTGAACAAGTCTATTTAAATATTCGTCCAGAGGATATCGATATTCACCCACTGCATGAGAGCCCAGGTGATGGCTTAACGGCTGAGATAACGAATAAGACGTTTATCGGGAAGACAACACAGTTCGTCGCCGCGGTTGGCGATGGTCAAGAGATCCTCGCAGAGGCCTCAGGATTGGCCGCCCAGCAGTCGATTGATACCGGTGATATGGTTTCACTTACGTGGTCGCGTGATGACTGTACCGTCATTGGTGGGCACGCATGAGTTCTGTCGAACCACGCCGGTGGGCAGCGGATACATATGAACTCGTTGGTGAGCCAATCGAAGCATGGCTCGAGCGACGGGCATCATACATTCCACTCTTACAACTCGTCCCTGGGCTCCTCTGGGTAGTTGGGCTGCTTGGTGGGTCCTTGGGCATTGTCCTCGTTTACAGCTTTCTCGAATCAGCACCGCTTTCTGGTGGGGTACCAGCAATCACGATGGCAAATTATGAAACAATCTTCGCCACCAACTACTATGCGACAGTGTTTCTCAAGTCGTTCCTTATCGCAATCGCTGTGACGGTTATCTCGCTACTCATTGCATATCCAGCCGCATATCATATTGCGTTCATGAAGAGCAAGTATCGAAACCTCTACTTGCTGATGCTCATCTTGCCGTTCTGGATTAATCTGATAATTCGGACGTTTGCCTGGCAACTGATTTTGGGACAGGGTGGGTTTATTAATTATGTCCTGGTCACTCTCTTGGGTGTTCTCGAAGCCCCAGTTCAGATGCTTTACTCACCAGTTGCAATTATTGTTGGCCTGGTGCACGTATTCATGCCGTTTGCAGTAATCCCACTGTACACCTCAATTGAGCGTGTTGACCAATCACACACTGAGGCGGCGCGCAACCTCGGCGCAAATCGCCTCCAGACATTTTATGAGGTCACGCTTCCGCAAACACTACCAGGGATCGCAGCCTCTTCGATTATCGTATTTGTTCTCTCGTTCGGGTCATTCGTAATTCCAAATATGCTCGGTGGGCAGGGGAATCTGATGATCGGCAATATTATTGCGCAGTTGTTCGGAGAAAGCTTTGATTGGGCACTTGGGAGTGCAATGGCAACATTGTTCGTCATTACTGTGGTTGTATTGGTCTATGGATTTAATCGAATGATCGGTCTTCAAAGCCTCTACGGAAGTGACGCGGCATGAGTCAGATAACACGACTCCTTGGTCGACTTTCGTTCTCTTCGACCACCGCCACCACGCTGCTCAAATGTGAGACAATTGCATTATTCGTCTTTCTCTATGCGCCTGTACTTATCGTCGTCTTACTCTCCTTTACTGCTGATTCTGTTCCGAGCTTTCCAATCTCTGGATTCTCACTCAAGTGGTATCTCACCTTACTCCCTGTTGGCGAAACGTTTGATGCACAACTCATTCGCGCTTTCCTGATCAGTGTGCAAATAGGCGTCATCGCGGCGATTGGCTCAGCGATTATTGGAACCGCAGCTGCAATTGGAATGGTGAGAAACGACTATGCTCGCTGGTTGTTTGATACAGACACGCTTAATACGTTGTTCATCGCACCGATGATGGTGCCGTGGGTTGTGACTGGGATTGCCGTTCTCTCACTATATTCGGTATTGAATATCGCTGGGTCGCTCCTCTCGCTTATACTGGGGCATATCTTAATTACACTGCCATTTATGACTGTGGTTGTTGCTGGACAACTGTATGGATTCGACCGCAGTTTAGAGGAGGCGGCACAGAATCTCGGCGCCGGTCCGCTACGGACGTTCTATGAGGTGACACTGCCGATTATCTCACCAGGTATAATCGCTGGCATGATGTTTGCATTTACTATTTCATTTGATAATTTCACGCAGACCTTCTTCTGGACGTCAAGCACGCTTAACACGTTGCCTGTTGTGATTTTCTCTCGAATTAACTTCAGTCTCACTCCTGTTGTGAATGCAATGGGAACTGTTATTGTCGCGGTCTCACTGACGATGGCATTTCTTGCTGAACGCCTTTCGAGCCGCGTCATTGGTGGGTGACTGAATTAACAGTAGGTTTTAAATTGGTATCTGCTAATACTGTGAATGTATGAGTAACGATCAGTCTCAAAGCCAATCTGCATCACGTCGTCGATTTTTGCAGAGTGCTGCTGCTGCTTCCACTGTTGCTGGACTTGCTGGCTGTGTCACCGGCAGTTCCAGTGGAAGTCGAGCAAATAGTCTCACGTTCATGCAGTGGTCTGGTGAATTCGGTGAAACTGCAGAGCGTGTCCTAAAAGAGCCATTTGAGGAGGAGTTCGATGTGACGATCAATCAAGTCCCACTGCCAAGCCCATCAGACATGTTATCAAAACTGCAGGCTGGGAGTGCGGACTTTGACCTGGTATCACACTGGGATTATACCCTTTATCGAGGTGTCCAAAACGACTTGTTTCAGGAGATTCCGCTTGATGAAGTTCCAAACGTTCGTGACCGGGTTCGCGACCAGTTCAACCCGACATCGGTCCAGTACGACCCAGGAAGCGAACCACACCATACGCCGTACTCGGTCAGTGGATGGGGAATGACATATAACACAAACGCAATGGATGAGCCATCGAGCTGGGAAGACTTACTGACAGATGAAATGCAAGATAATGTGAGCTTAGCGAGCTGGATGAGTTGCTGGCTCGGCGTGGCAGCCAAACGTGCTGGTGTTCCATTCGCAGAAATTCCAAATCGGATGGATGATATTTGGAATGCAATCGCTGAGTTTGACGATGCTTCACAGACGTGGTGGGGTACAGGCCAAGAGATGGAGCGACTGTTGACGGATGAATCCGTCCTCGCCGGATCATTCTGGTTCGCTCGAACGTATCGGCTTCGTGTCGACAATGACGTCCCAGTTCGATACACGGTCCCAGAGGAGGGTGCCCCAGCGTGGATTGAAACCTACACGATCCCGAACGGCGTCGAAGGCGGCAAAAAGGAACTTGCACTTGAGTTCATGAACTATATCAATCGCGAGGACGTCCAAGAGCGGTTTGGACGTGAACTGCGATATGCGGTTCCATACAGCTTCGATGATATCCCGAGTGACCACATATACAGTGATCACCCAGAACTCCCGCTTCTGAATACTGAACGTCTTGAGCCGATGCTTCAAGATATCTATAATTCGAACTATAACACCTACACAAACGAGTTCCAACAGCGAACAGGCTAGGGTGAACTCATCTTGTGTCTGCGGACATGGGTATCCTCCCGCGGTTAGAGATTAGCGAAATGCGAACTGCGTTCCTGACTGTCGAGACTGATGTCTGTAGACATGCTCTGCAAGTGCGATATCGAGTGAACCAAGTCCAATAGGAACGAACAGTGTCTGTGATGCTTGCCGGACGTTCGATGTATCACTCGCAGAAAGAACATCACCGATGGTTGCATCGATATCAGACTTTTCGAATTGACCCGCCTCTGCGAGCGATGAGAGCGCGCCTCTCTCAAGACATTGCTCAATGTGGTCGACCACGACGGCATCGACATTGTTGATCGTCGTCTCCGATAGCTCGCCATATGAGCCGAGCGCAATAATCGTCGAGATGTCGCTACTGTGCTCATGGGTAATGACTGGTCTCTGCGCGTCAGTGACCGTAATGAGGACATCACTCTCAGCCATCCCCGAAACGCTCTCAAGACAGTTGATAGATGCCTCAACACGTGATTGCAGATCTTCCTGTAACTGTGTTGCAGTGCCCCGGTCGATATCAAACAGATTGAATTCGGTAACGTCACACAGTGCATCTAACAGATACATTTGAAACTGTGCCTGATAGCCAGCACCTATGACACTAATCGAACATGTTGAGGAGTCCTGAAGCTGCCGAACACCGATAACAGATTGCAGAGCCGTTCGAACACCAGTGAGATACATTCCCTCGATAATGGCTTTGAACGCTCCCGACTGCATATCAAACAACGTGATGAGTGCATGAATCGGGATGTCAGCAGTTGAATCCCACGCAGCAACGGCCCATTTTGATCCAACAGCGTCGAGCCAATCAACGTAAGCGGGCATGTTGATTGCAAAGCCATCGTGTGGTGGCCACCCACCGTCGTCACCGAGATGCATCGAAAGTTTTGGCGGATTCAAGACCCGGTCATCAGCTCCCTCTCGATAGGTAGTCCTGACAATCTTGAGTGCCCGCTCAAACTGCAGCGATGCCTTTACATCGCCCTTTGAGATCATGTACACCACTACGTACAAATCAGTTGATGATGATATGACTATTTCGACTTCCCTCGTACATGATGCGTGGTGCGAGCATACCCGCGTATTCAACTGCGGGTCAACTGGACAATACTGTTGTAAGTCTCAGGGGGAAACTCTTAGTATGTGTGTTTGTTTGTGATAGTACAGATGTCGTTCCGTGCTACCAATAGTTCTGAGTCTATTTCTATGCGGAACCCAGCGGAGTTGATGCAACCTGAACGACTGGGAGCGCTCAAACACACCCGATTGAGCTTTGCCCGACTACTCATGCGTCGGATGCTTCGTGATGACTGGCGCGTCGAAGCCGAGCAGATGGATCTTGATGGTGATGGTGTCGGCCGGGTGGTCTACGCGATTCAGACTCCCTCTCGGCAATTTTCGTTTGGGATCTTTTCACACCGAGCTAACAGTGAGGAAAATACAGATCGCATCATCGCTACCGACTGGGACTTGTGGGCATTCCTCTGTGAGGGACCTGCAACAGCGGAGTTGATGAATGCTCAGTTTGAGGAGTTACCATACGTGATGGAGGGCCGGGCGACGCCTGATATTCTCGTCTGGACACGCGCGAATCGAAGCGGTCGGTTCTTTGGACATCTGGTTGAGTCGCTGGCGGCTGGTCATCAGCCCGATATTGAGTATCTCTCGACAGGCGGATATTTGATGCGGTCATCAGGCTACTACGGAAATGGACTGAACGGCACAAAAGTATTTGATGCACTTGATGGGACCCACCCGCTCAAAGAACCATATTTTCCGCAGATGCTATCGGCATGGATGCTACGAGTGTTTGGGTATGACCTCGCTGAAGAGATGGCCGCTGCTCGAAGTGAGACAGCTGTAACGCTCGATGCCGATATCAAACGCTACCTTGGCACGGGCAACTCTTCTGGGCTGGGTATTATTTTCTACCTCGTGAACCACCCACAGCAACTCAATGCATGGCTACGTGCTCGTGAATTAGCGCTAGCGCGAGCCAAGAGCACGACGGTCACAGCAGAAGCGCTCTCAGAGTTTGACCGTCGAATGCAGGAGGCGATTCGATGGTTCGACACTGATAAGAGCAGCACAAATCAATACTTTACCGCAAAAGAGCAGATTGCAACGGAACTTCGACAGGCACGACAGTATCTCTCGGATATTTCAGGAGTTGATAGTTTCGAATGGCAACAATTCACGAGACACAGTAAATCGACTCATGATATTGAGACCCAAGAGGTAATCCATTCGCTACTCATCGATATGCATCCGACAGCATGCGAAGGACTCGAAAACACACTCACCGTGGCAGAGAAGCGTGACATCCAGCCAGCAATGACAGTCTCACAACTCCGTTCAATTCTTAAAGATTCCTATGAGTGGGCACTCAAGTTTGATTTTGATGATCCTAACGCCCAGCACTATTTTTGGTATCGCTCGATTGAGAACGAAGAACCACGAGTAGGACTCGCTGCCGAAACTGAGTATGATAATTATGGCCTTCCGATCGATATTGCCAGACAGATCCACTTTCTGGATGCACATCTGAGCACCGCAGAGTCATCACAGTCGATCGCAGCGTTTGTATCCGAACATCCATCATTACGTGATGTGATTACGCGCATACAGACAGTACACATGCTTCCGTATGCCGAAATCCATGCAAATCCACTCGCTGTAGATTTTGTTCCGTTACATTTTATTTCGTGTCTGAAAGCAATCTGGGGCATTCAACGCGCACATCCAAAGTCAATTGGCTGGGTCAAAGGAACATTTTTTCAGGGGGCCCCATTAGCGGATGAACTAGCGAGTGAAAGCCCACACAACTGGACATATCCGGCCCGGCCACCTCAAACGCCACACTGGAGTGAATAGACGTGCACACGAGTATTCGGGAGATCGAGCAACTGGCCGAGCGATGTCTTCGTGGTTCCGGGTTTTCCAGGGGGCTTTCACAGGCCGTCGCCGAGCGCATCTGGTGGGCAGAAGTATATGAAACGCATAGTCTTAGCCTCTTAATGGCAGTTCGTGATTCGATTCGCAAGCTTGAGGAGGCGAGTGTCACAGCATACGCCTCAGTTGATCCCGCACAGGTTGCTCATCGCACAGTCCCAGCATTACTTTCAGCTACCCCCTGTGCTGACTTTGCATCTGCAGCAGCCACGCGCCGAGGTCTTGGACTCGCCCACGCTCCGGTTGCGACAGATGACCCGAGCATTGAGACGATTGGGCATGCAACCTACCGGGCAGCCGAGCGCGGATTAAATGCAATTGCTGTTGGCTGTGTTCCGGATTTCTCAGTCGTTTTCATATCCAGCCCGGGGGATCCGTACCCGTTCATGGCGAAATGCTCTGATTCAGGCCAATCAACGTTGTATGCGCGACTCGATCAGGTACTCAGCGGGAAGAATATGACAGAGACGAGCGCGGTTCTCGCAGAGGCACTGTTTTCTACAGCAACGCCGGCAAGCTCATATCCAACAGCCGGTGCTCGATTACTTCAGAGCGCGCTCACGCTGAGTCTTTCCTCGCCTGATGATGAGAGCGCGCCGTCGCCTGGATATGTGTTGTTATGCGTTGACCCAAGCAATCCAGCGCAGCCTGGGAACTCACGGGCAGTGTTTGAGACATATATGAGCGACAAGGCCAATTCGTTTGAATCGATCTATCGACCGGACGAGATCAATGCTCGCATCGAACGGCTTGGTATCGAAGGCATTGAGATAGATGCTGACCTCTGGCAAAGCGTGTTCGAGTGGAGTACGGAAATGCTAGCTCCTTCTTTTGAGGATTCAGACCAAGGAGCTGGATATGCGTTAAATGATCTTGGGTGACCATCGGGACATACCCCAATATTTACACGCTGGTGTGTTCACCCACATGTACATGCAAAACGTCACCAGTAGAGCGATGTATCCTGTTCAACAAAGAGGATCGCTATGGAGGGACTTCAGATGAATGGGACACCTGAAACATATCAATATATTGAGGGTGAGTGGCGTACAGGCGAGAGCGATGAATCCATTACCGTCGTTAATCCTGCAACGCCAATCGACCCGGTTGCAACGTTTCCTGGTGGGACTGCCACGCAAGCGGACGCGGCGATTGAGGCGGCAGCGCGCGCCAGTCGCTCGTGGGAACAGACGACTCCTGATGAGCGCGATCAGATTTTATACGCAGTTGCAGACCTGATAGACTCTCAGCAAGAACAACTCGCAGAGATCCTGACGAAAGAAGAAGGGAAGCCACTCTCTTCGAGTCGTGGCGAGGTTGGCCGCGCAGCCGAGATCTTTCGATTCTTCGCGAGCTATGCGCGGACAGCAACGGGCAAAACAATTCCCTCAAACGACCCAGAGACGTTTACTTATACGATTCGCGAACCAGTTGGAGTCGCTGTGTTAATCACGCCGTGGAACTTCCCAATCGCGACCCCATCGTGGAAAACTGCGGCAGCACTTGCAGCGGGCAATACAGTCGTCCTCAAACCCTCCTCAGAGACGCCAATGATTGCCAAAGCACTCGTCTCGCTACTTGAGGACGCTGGCATTCCCGACGGAGTCCTAAATCTGGTTGTCGGGTCAGGCTCTACAGTTGGGCAGGCACTCATTACGAACGATGAGGCAGATGCGGTTTCATTCACTGGGTCCACAGAGACAGGTCAGTATATTGCAGAGACGGTCTCCCAGCGTGGCGTTCCAATCCAAACAGAAATGGGTGGGAAGAACCCCCAAGTCGTTCTTCCAGACGCAAATATCGGGTCGGCAGCCGCCGGTGCAATCAGCGGGTCCTGTGGCGGAACTGGGCAGGCATGTACGGCTACCAGTCGATTGATTGTCCATACAGATATTGCAGACGAACTAACCGCAGCAGTTGTCGATCGCGCTGAGTCGCTCAGTATTGGCCCAGGTATGGAAGATCCGGATATGGGACCGGCCGTATCGGCAGAAGAGGACGCTTCAAACTTCAGATATATCGAGATCGCTGAGGATGAAGGCGCGACACGACTGACCGGTGGGAATCGACCTAATGGTTTCGAAGAGGGCTATTACATTGAGCCAACTGTTTTCGGTGACGTAACGCCTGAGATGCGTATTGCACAGGAGGAAGTTTTCGGCCCTGTTCTCTCAATCATCGAAGTTGAAGATTTTGAAGCAGCGATTCGCGCTGCAAACAACACGACGTTTGGACTGTCTGCGAGCATTTATACCGCCGACATGACGGCCTCTCGACGATTCACTCGCGAAATTGAGGCCGGTGTCGTGAAAGTCAACGGGACGACCACTGGTTCACAAATTCAGATGCCATTTGGTGGCATGAAAGACTCATCCTCAGAGACACAGAAAGAACTCGGCCAGGAGGCATATAAATTTTATACACATAAAAAGGCGATCTATCGGAGCGATCCGTAACACAGAGAAGCGGCCTCTCTGAGTGAACCGAAGACATGAGTTAGGGAACCATCTGCAAGTCACCTTCAAATGCTGCCTCGAAAATCGCAATTATTCGTTTCTTTCCGAGTTGCCGTGGATTATTCTCAATATTGTGTGTTGAATACTCGAGTGCAATTTCGCTGAACTCCTCAAAGTCAGGATTCGGTGCATTGACGACGGTCTTAAGCGCCGTTGGAAGTCCTGCTGCCTCAAGCAGTGAGTGAACGTATTCAACTGTCTGATATCCTGCGTCGATTGCCGTCTCTGGGGGTGACTCAAATGCGCCGATTGCGTCACCGATATCACTGTAGCGCTCCGGCACTTTGGTCACATTGTACTGCATCACATATGGGAGTAACAGGCCGTTTACCAGGCCATGACCAAGGTGAAACTGCTTCCCAACAGGATATGTAAGTGCGTGTACCGCTCCAAGGCCAGCGTTAGTGAATGCCATGCCTGCATGCGAGGCAGCCAAACTCATGTTATATCGGGCGTCTCGTTCATTTGCCGTCACGGCAGGTAGATACCCATTGCCAATCCGCTCAATTGCGTCCAGACAGAGCATATCAGTCATTGGTGTGCGTTCGGTCGTGACATACGCCTCAATCGCATGGGTGAGCGCATCCGCACCCGTACTTGCCGCAACTGGCGACGGAAGCGACTCTGTCAACGCTGGGTCGACGATCGAGAGGTCCGCGAACAGATGATCGTCGATCAATACATGCTTGTACCCTTCCTGATTATCTGTGAGCACTGCACCGTTCGACACCTCACTCCCTGTTCCGGCCGTGGTCGGAATGAGTACGAGCGGGAGGCCCGGATTGGGAATCGTTTGAAACCCAAGCAACTCAGTCAGTGACTTTGGTGCCTGTGAGACGATAGAGGCGGTCTTGGCGGTATCTAAGACACTTCCCCCACCAAGTCCAATGACCATCTCGACATCCTCAGCTTCGACTCTGTCAACAGCACGTCTGGCGATATCAAATGTCGGCTCTGTCGTGACGTCTTTAAACATTGAAATATCGATGTTTGCCTGTACCAGTTGTTCTATCACCGTGTCGATGATACCAGTGGCTTCAAGTCGCTGGTCTGTGACAAGCAGCGCGCTGTCGATTGAGTGCGTATCGAGATATGGAGAGAGTGCCGAGAGTGAATCGTAGCCATACTCGAATTGTGTTGGCATCTGGAATCCTGCTCTTGTATGTGTGGCCATGCGCGTATCCGTCCTATATACCATCCACGCATATAATGCCCTGACACAGCGAGCACGGGTTCGCTCCTGCACTCACTTCGCCGACTGTCTGCTACAAAGCGACCTCACACAGCTAAACTTGTGGATTTAACAATAAGCCTCGGCAATCATTGACAAGAGCGTACGAACGACTCAACAATCGTCGTGAAGATTCTCCTGAAGGATTTGTCTCTTGATATAGTATACAAAAGAGTATGACGCTGTACTCCTCGGAGATTTGGACGTCGGTTCGATGATGCAACAGAACGGGAACAGTCGAAACATAGCTTCACTGTCGTGGTACAATCTAACCCAATCGTTTGAACGACACGGTGAGAGAACAGATGTCACGTGGTGAAAGTTCTGCCTGATGATACGACGAAGCGGTGTGCGAAGTGTGGCATGGAGTCGAAGAAACCACTGTGGGTTTGAGAACATTCTTGTCCATCGTGTAGTAATATGGCAGATAGAGACCAGAATGCTTCGATAGAGGTTCAGCGTCTTGGATTGGAAGAACTGGGAGTGGAGTTTGAGAAAGAGGAGCCATTTTCTGCGGTTTCAAATGGAGGGCTGGGACAGTCCGAATGTAGCGGTAATAGAACGCCTGTGGAGACTGGAATCTCTGAGAGCGAGCACCATCGGGATGCTTTGCTTTCAAATTCCGTCGTTGAAACAGGAAGTCCAGTACAAGAGCAAGGAAGCCCTGCCCTCGACGGAGCGATAGCGGAGTAGGGTGGGTAGTTCACTACCAAATGGTTGTGACGATGTTTTCGAGCACATAAATCGGTAAAGATCCTGACTGTGGCAACAAGAACTATTATGCGACAGTTGAGTCCTACATCACAGACAAAATACTGTCAGTAAACTGAAGTGAGATGATTTGGAACGAATGGAATCGGGTCGTCAAAATTATTGATCATATGACTATTTCACATTTATATCTGAAATACATCATATACGGCAATGAGGCACTGTCCAGTTGAGCACCTCCTTGATCGACGTTTGGCCGTTGTGCGCCTAGTTCGGTCGGTCGTGGCTGTCGTGGTACCTGAACCCCCGTAACCACCGACAGGCGCTGGCCTGACTGCCCCACCAGAAGGAGTGGAAGCGGTCAATCCACATCGCAACGGTCTGGGACCACTTTTCAATGTGGTTCCGGTCATTGTAGTTGAGCTGACCGCTCAAACGATGTTGAGCAAGGGAGCCATGCTGTCGACGAGAAATTCGATGTCGTCGAAGTTGTGGAGCTCTATGCGTTTCTCATCTACCACGACCCGCGACGGTTCCGCCGTCGCCGGGTCGTTCTGGCTCTCCGAGAGTTTGTGAGTCCAATTCCAGACCGCCCCGTGAGAGCGGTCGACATCGATCCAAGCCACTCCAGCGCGGCGATCTCCCGTAACGACAGCCCCATCGAATGGAGCCGCACCCCAAAACACCCTGACGGCTGTCAGGGTGCTATCGTTCTCCCAAATGTCTTGAGATTCCATGTCTCACGTCTCTCTGAGCAGGTCTGCGAGTTGCATGAGCACTTCTCGCTATGACCTGCTCGCTCCTCAATCGCCTAATAAACAGCCCCCTTCTATGCAAAATATAAAATTTTTTATATACATGTACAAATGATATTGATCGTCCACTGAACGGATCAAAGTTACTTCATAGAGGCAGTTAACTCGTGCCACGCTCCGAGGTCAACTCACCCACGT
Organism: Haloquadratum sp.; assembly: GCA_028275165.1. Taxonomy (GTDB): domain Archaea; phylum Halobacteriota; class Halobacteria; order Halobacteriales; family Haloferacaceae; genus Haloquadratum. The sequence goes on along the minus strand of JAQCNF010000080.1, from coordinate 394 downwards.
GCACCGTCGCCACGCCCTCGTCGTGCTGTTGTAGTCGTCGCGGCCGTAGGACTGCTGAAGTGCATCAGCTGCCTTGGCGACGATACGTTGCGTGGTGTTCTTCAGAGGTCTGCTACGTTTTCAAGACGTGGAGAGATGTCGTCCCAGTCTATCCCGTCTTTCGCTCATTGGTCTGGCCGCACACCCATCGCGCTTCGTGGTGCGCTTCGGGAAGAAGTCACTCACCACCGAATTGTAGTTGGAAGACAAATGTCTTGATAAGCAACTTGTCCACACATTATTCGGCGGACGACAGTATCCTAAAGGAATAAATGACCTTGACAGGTCAGGCGTTGTCAGCTTCACTCTCTCAAGTGGTTTGAGACGCAGAGCGTCTCGTCATTACGTCACATTT
>JAQCNF010000078.1 GCA_028275165.1 Haloquadratum sp. | reverse complement strand
GAGGGAGTCGCGTGGATTGGTCTTGGAGCGGTTGGGTACGAACTGGCAGTGCGTGTAGTGACACTGATGCTCCCTCTGTTCGGACTGAGCCACGGTGGACATGATGGTCAAATGATACCGACGTGGCGGATATTCTTCGACCACCCCGATATCATCGTTCCAGGACTGGTGGTCATGTTCGTATTCATGGCACCGATGGAAGAACTCCTCTACAGAGGAGTGATTCACGATGCGCTGGAACCGGCACTCGGGTCGCTCGGTCGGGTACTGGTCGGCGGACTTCTGTTCGGCGGGATGCATATTTTCCTTTCAGGTGGAGTTATTTCACTACTGTTCACGAGCATCTTCGGTGTTCTTGCGGCCGCTGGCTACGAGCGGACAGAAAATTTGATTGTGCCGATTATGGCGCACGCAGGCTACTGGCTCATGTTCTCTCCGTTCTGACCGATTATCATGATCTGTGCAACTTCTGTCCGGTACTGGCTGAATCAGACAACCTCGATTCTCCGTCTGCGACGTGCTACATACGCGCTGTCCATCTTGCATGCCAAGCAGTAACAATATTTCTCATCTGATTGTTGTTCCACCCAGTTAGATAAGAGCTTCCGAGAAGATGGTGAAACTCGGAAATGAGACGCTCTCAATTGGTGAACTCAGTCCAAAATTTATGTCTCAGAGCGTGAATTCTTGGGTTTTGTTTCCGGTATTGTACAATGTCGGAACTAAATTGAACGGACGGAGACCTGTCGATTCTTCCCAACCGCATTCGGTGATCAATCCAAGAGTGGGGGGACCTGGCTCGTGACTGCAACCGTGAACCGAGAGCGACACTGTCGCCTCACAAGTTGCCTCAGTTAGAGAGATTGCCACAGTAGTTATGCGCATATCAGTCGGCACAATCACGGGGGACACCTGCCAGTTGTCATTCAAATGAGGATCTTGCCTAACTTGGTGAAACAACAGTCAGATGAGCGATATTGTTACTGCTTTGCGTGCAAGATGCACAGCGCGTGTCTCGCACGGAATCATTCCCCGTTCGATCAGAGTGGATCGGTCAACACAGGTGATCCACACACCGACACACAGTCCGGATCTGGCTACATTGTGTCAGAAACCTCGTGCGAGATACAGAGGGTGTATTCATCTCGGAGTACATAACCGGCCACTGATTGGGCGTTCCATGATAGCCAGAGTTACCCAACTGCCGGTGTTGATGCCTCACCTCAAGGAGCGAACGGAGTCACCCATGAGCGAGGAAGTGGGAAAAGCACTAGAACGATTCGATGCTCAACTCCCATTCATCAACCATTTGCAGGTAGAATAACGCAAGTCCTTCTGTCGTGATTGTGGTGGCGAACTCCCCCGGCCCGCGTTCATTAAAGATGTGATCAACCGTCTCTCCGAGGGCATTTTTCATATGTAAAATCACATTTGAGTCCGTTTGCGCCGCTAATTCAACCCGGACCGGACTGCCCAGTTCGACGGGAAGGACCGCATAATCGTGGTCCGACATCCTGACTGGTGGCTCGTGTGTCTCTCCAGGATTAATATCCGTGGGCTCAAGTGTATACTCTCGGTCATAGACGACATTGAATACGTACTGCCCCGGGGTTACGTGGGCGATTATACGTCCGTCGAAACTGCCTTGTTCGTTAATCAGATGCTTTTTATTCCCTGTCTTTAGATCAATCAGGTGGACAATAAAGTTACTTCCACCTCTGTGGGTCGCATCTACCACGAGTGCCGATTCCTCACTAACCTCAATCGCGTCAGTGGTGTCCTCTCCCATATCGAGACTCCCGGACCAACGGTGATAATTCTTTATAGAATACTGATACTCTGAGGTAGAATGCTGCCTCTCCAAACCAGACACAACCCGGAATTGAAGAGGATCGAACTTGGCTCTCCAGACACTCCGAACAATCATAATCAAGCGAGACGATATTAAGCGTACGCATCACAGTTAGTAAAAACGCGAGAGATTGTAGAAGTGATACCAGATGCCGAAACTCAAGGAATATGTTGACTCGTCAGATAAAGAAGGGTTCTACCTCGTCGCTAATGTCGGTGGATCACACCCGGTAACGCTCCAACTTACTCAGGTGGGTGCGAATTTACTTCAAAAATCCGGTTACTCAGCTGGCGATGGGGTGCCGACTAAGCTCGTTTGGTCGCTATACGACGTAGGGCTTACATATACAGAGAATGCCACTGGAAATGTGCCTGAGGCTGGTGAAGAGGATCTCAATACGCTTCAGACCGTCACGGTGTCAAGTTCGCTCACCGAAAAGGAACGCCAACGATTGATCAAGATTCTCGATAAATATAGTGGTCCTAACAAACGACAGGTCGCTGAGTTACTGGACCATCTTCGCCAGAATCAATCCTCGTCAAAAGATACTAATAGTCACTCAAACGGTACTGAATCCGATTCAGGAGATAGCGCTATTGGAGCAAATGTCTCTTCAATTAATTCCGTAATCGATCCTTCATCAGATGAATGACGTTTCGGGCACCGTGAACGGCACAGTTTTTCATCTTATTGTGATTGTATCTCCCCGTAGTGACTCATAGATGAGCGCTCCCATCGGTAGAGATTGGTTTGAGGCGACTGTTGCTGTATTCGCGCTGTGTATTCAGCAGGCCGTTACGAATATCAACGCACCCTGGTAGAAATCTCAGCAATACACTCGCAGGCACGTCCTATCGGTTAGTTCAGGATTTAGGCGGAGAAAATAACACCGCTCCCGTGATGACCATAGCCTCTGTATCTTGCACTAATCCATTTGTTAGTTGCCAGATATATACTGCTGTTTCACTGTATTCGGGAAGAGCCTCAGATAAAGCGAGATTTAATCAGGGATTTTGGCGACGCAAGCAAAACTGCGGATAGTGTTTTGATTATGCCCTGAGGCACACACACTCAACACCGCGGACTGGGGTCAGGACGAGCATATTCACAGTCCAATTATATGACTGTACACCCGCTCAGTAATTTGAATCGAGCGGTGGCGGAGCCGATTCCGAACATCATACAACGTGTTCCCGTCCTCAGTGTTCATCATCCGATACGCGACCGAGTGTCGGAGCGCGTGAGGTGTCACGTCGCTAACGGACGCGACTCGCGATGGCGGCGAACCAAAACGGCACTGTTAGGTGTGGCAATCGTGCTGATGAGTCGTCTCAGACTGTTGTGTCCACTAATCGCCGTCGCGGAGGCAGAAAGTATCAATCTGTTTTTTACACGCGACTGGACTTGATTGTGGATTGGTGATCGCTGCTGGACTAATGATATATCAGGTAGACCGATATCAATAGAAAGTGAAGCATTCTCCGTCGCTCATCGTTGGACCACGTGAGGCTCCCGACGTGAAACCGTTTGGTTGTCTCTCGCCTCGCGCAGAGAATTCGGCATTAGTAATTGTTAACAGGAGGTCAATAATCTACGCGTTCTATTCAGTGTCTGCTCAGTTGATGATTTCTGATTGTAGAGCTAGCACGATACGTGAATCAAAACACATGGCTTAGTATTGAGTGCGGAGTCACGACATGAATTCAAATTCGATACTCGTAGAACGCTCCCAGCGGCGTACTCTGATATGCTGAGTTAGATAGAATAACATAGAGACACTGCAGGTGGATTTATCCATGTGACACATTAGGTCATAGATAGCGACACATGGCACAGAAATCAGACAGACTCCCTATCGAGCGCGGCTTTCCGATTGAACGAGTCAATGAAATCGCTCAAAAGGAGAGTCGAGCGAAAATGTATTATCGCCCAATTTACACGATGCACAAATGGTGGGCACGCCGTCACGGCTGTACCTTCCGCGCCATCGCTCTTTACTCTCTGCTTGATAATCCTGAAGATGTTGAGGCATACGAGTCGGGGGAGAATGGAACGCTTGATGATTTCGACGGTGGCCGCAGTGATATTCAAACGCTTATCGAAACAGTTGATATGAGTAACCCCGAGTCGTTATGGGGGCTTTATTCGAAGGATGTGCGAATTGAGGACAAGAAAATCCTTGACCCGTTCATGGGCGGTGGGACGTCACTCGTTGAAGCCTCTCGATTCGGTGCTGAGGTTGATGGATACGATCTGAATCCGGTCGCATGGTTCACAACAAAGAAACAACTTGACGCGAGCCAGACAGATGTTGAGGAACTTGAGGCGGCATTTGAGCAAGTGAAAGAGGACGTGTCCGACGAGATTCTTGATTACTACAAAACACCCTGTCCAAATGGTGACCACGACGCAGATGTGATGTATAATTTCTGGGTGAAAGAGGTTGATTGTGTATCGTGTGGTCACAAAGTCCCTCTATTCAAAGACTACCGTGTAGGAAAAGGACGCTTCAAAAACGATGATAAATACAATGTTCTCTGTCCAGATTGTGGTTCAATAATTCTTGTTGACGATTGGCGTGAGGATTGTGCCTGCTCTGAGTGCTCACACGAATTCGTCCCTCAAGAAGGGAATGTCTCGCGTGGCGGGAAGTATGCCTGCCCTGATTGTGGACAAAAGTACGGGATTACGGATGCGATTCAAGAGCAGAATGGTCATGAATCACGACTGTATGGAATAGAGTACTATTGTCCTGAGTGTGATGAGCAGAATCGAGCGAGGAGTGAGGTGAAAGGCTACAAGTCTCCTGAAAGCACTGATCGTGAACTTGCTCAGCAGGCAAGAACTGAGTGGGAGAATGACGAGACTCTGCGTGACTACGTGCCGAGTCGGAAAATCAGGAAGGGGGCCACGACAGTTGTGACCAGTGAGATAAGTTACGACGGTCACGATCTATCTCAACATGATATAGATGAGTGGTCAGATATGTTCAATCAGCGTCAGCTTCTGTGTCTTGCGAAATTAGTTCAAGCGATTGACAGCGTGAAAAATCAGAATATACAAGAATATTTATTATTAGCACTCACCGACTCACTCCGATATAATACTATGATGGTGGGATACCATCACGGACGGAACCATATTCACGATCTATTCAAATCAAACTCCTTTGATTCAGCAAATAAACCGACTGAGGCAAACGTTTGGGGAACAAAATATGGACTTGGAAGCTTTTCAACTACAGCGGAGATGATAAAAAGTGGGATTGAGTACGCAAAGGCTCCCACAGAGCGCTATATCGAGAACGGCGAGACGGTCGAGAGCGAACCGTTCTCGCAGCCAATTGGTAAGCATACGTCCGTCTATCAGGGAGACGCTCGATCAATTGATGCAGAAAATCAGTATGATGCCGTCATTACCGACCCCCCATACTACGACAACATCATGTATTCCGAACTCTCTGATTATTTTTATGTTTGGCAGAAACTCCTCCTTGAGGACGAGTATGAC
>JAQCNF010000067.1 GCA_028275165.1 Haloquadratum sp. | reverse complement strand
CTGCCAGTCAAAAGTCAGAGAGCGATGCAGCTTCGCTCTGTTGTTCTTGTTGGTGATTCTCCATCTGAGTATCAATGTCTGTCTGTGTCACTGGTTCATGTGAGAGTCTGTATCCATCCTCTCTGTGTTCAATATCTGAGATGGAGTAGAATTGAATGTGTTTCTCTTGTTTCGTGGTAACAGGAAACTCATACCGATCGGATTGATAACTAAATTCACCCCCGTCAGCTAGCCGCTTCTCAACGAAATCTGTATGCTCACTCAATCGCTGTTTGACAACCTCTCTGGAGTAACGTTGGGACTCTTCAAGACGCTGCTGAAACAGTTCGGCGAATTCTTCATTCAACTCGTACCCGATAGAATTACGACCGGCAACCATCGCAGCAAACGACGTCGTGCCAGTTCCCCAGAACGGATCGAGAACCGTATCTCCGTAGACGGAGTACATATTAATGAGACGGTAGGGAATTTCGAATGGATATGCAGCAGAGCGCTCTCTTAGATCGGAGTGTTCAATTGACTGCAGTTTCCCTGTAATGTCCGTCCAGACATCTGAAAACCATCGATTTCTCTCCTCCCAGAAGTACGCCGCCTCATATCGCTGCTGTGAGCCCGGTTTGAAACTCCGACTTTGCTTCCCATTGCGGAAGATAAGAATATACTCGTGCTCAAGTGTGACGTAGGCATTCGGAGGGACCATCCCCGAGCCAAGAAACTTCGCACCCGAATTGACCGGTTTTCGCCAGAGGAGTTCTGGGAGTGGTTCAAACCCGAGGCTCTCAAATGCGTCGATAATTTGTGAGTGATTTTGAAATACACGGAAACTGTCGTCAATCTTCCGCGTTGCGTCACCGATATTGATGCATGCAATCCCCCCATCGACGAGCACTCGGTTCACCTCCGCCCAGACAGTCTTAAGCTCTTTGTGCATCTGTCGAAAGGCAGACTGACCGTTCTCATCCTCAAGATCTGATTGTATAGCTGGGTTCAATTTGGAGAATAGCTCATCCCACATTTCGATCATCGGATATGGCGGGGAAGTCACGATAAGCTCAACAGAGTCGTCGTCGACTTTGTCGAGTGAACGTGAGTCTTTGGTGACTATCGTATGGTTTGTCTCCATTAATTCGGTATACTCGGCAGTGCTTGCTTAAGCTTTCGTAGGGTGGGACTGCTCAGTTGAGCACATTATCGACCTCCTCCACGTAGAGTTTGAGGGCGTCAGTGGTTGAATAATCCTCATAGTAGACAATCGGTGCCTGAATCTCTTCTTGCAATCTGCTCTTTTGCTTGTAGGTAAGTGGCTTCACAGACACAGGTTGCTCTCCGAGATATCCATCGATACCCTTCGACTCATCTTCGGCTGTCCCGAGTGTGTATCGAAGGCCGTACTCCTCTGAGAGTCGCTTGAGAATCGCTTCCTCGTGACGACCTAAGCCCATGTATGTCTTGTACAGAACGAGATCTGTGACCCATCGATGGACCATTTGTCGGTCGATCTCGCTCGCCGCGTCACGCATCTTCATGACCATTTCGAACACCTTCTCGGTGGCTTGCTCAATTTTGTCCTCACCATCATAGCTTTCAAAGTAGAATGTCACCCAATCTTCATAGCTTCCTTCAGGGTGGCTCTGTTTATATTCCTCGATGATCTCGTTTAATTGACCAACAGTCGCAGGACGTGTTCCCTGTGAATTTTGATTGGCTACGTTCATGATCTGGGTCGTATACGTCGGAAACTCGGGGTTCATCTCTGCCACCAATTGTTGGCGCTCTTGTTCAGAGAGCCGAATTGTCCGCGACATCATACAACGACTTTCGCCCCATCATAATAATACTGACGAGGCCCCGCGGTCAATTGTCTTGGCCTTGACAGTCTATCTTCTATCCAGTCGTTCTGCTTCTCAATCTGTCTGTCTCGTCGTCTTCCCTGGTTACATCTTTGCAGCACTGCTCGTGTTTTGAATTGTCGCCGTTGTCTCTGGCTTTGTCGTTTACTTCGTTGTTGTTCGCTGGTGAGACACCGACTTCTCAGTTGGTCTGACTTACCCTGATATCGTCCCTTGCAGCCTCGCCGGTCTTTGGGTCGCTGGATCACGGGGTTTGGAGAGTCTAATCGATGTTTTCTTTCACAAGAGCTTCCAGATTGTCCCTGTAGGGAGCAGTTATCTCAACATATGTAATCAAAGACGTGGAAAAACGCGAAGATGCCACATCTCAGGTGCTGTGTACTTACCAAAGAGTCACCAGACGTTCAGTGCCCCGAAGAGAGAGGAGGTCGATTCTTGATCGATACGATGAACGATCGAGACCGATTCAAATAGGCTCAGAGCGGTCAATCGAATAGTGATAGCGAGATGCGAAGCTACTGAGACGAATCGAATGGTGATTATTCAACATTGTTTGAATCATGCACGCCGAAGTCGACACATCAAAGCTAGTTTGTTGATTCGGCTCTGAGCCAACTACTCACTGTTGTAAAACATAGTTTGAGTCTGAGTACTGCTGAATCTGTCTTACTTACCCAGTGTGACTCGCTGGATAATATGCGGCATCCAGTCGATCGAGTGATTAATCTCATATCAGATTGACTCTTGGATGAAACTCTGACACGGGTCATCAAAGCCAAGCTAATGCTCTGTGCGTCCACCGATCACACATCTTTGTATTTAGAGGGAATCGAATGTCTGTCATTCGCTCTTCGTCTGAACGTATCCTGACTTCCTTCAGACAGCTGAGTGTGTGATTTTCCTCAAATGAAGATAGAGGGCCAAACGAGTAACTACGGTTCAGTAATGATACCGATGGTGAGGATCTGTCACCGGTTGGCTTCAACAAGACGCTCAATATCAGTGCGTATTGCCTCCAATTCAGCCTCAAGTTGGTCCTGACGCTGCAGAAGCTGTTCGACGTCTGTGCCGGAGTCGGAGCCTGAGGCGGCGTGTTCAACACGATTTTTGCGTTCGCTCTCAGTTTCAGCATCACTCCCCGACTCAATCTCGATTGGCTCAAGACGCTGGGCAACTTGTATCGTTTTTGCGTCGGTATTCCCAGAGAGGTACTCACGGAGATGCGCCGCAGCACTCGGAGGTCCATGAATCAGTGAGATTCCCTGCGGGTCGGCCTCTCGGGCGAATGCAAGCAGGTCGTTCGCAGCAGCATGGCCAGACATCCCGCCAATTTCACGCATCCACTCAGTTGGTATACGTATCTCTTGCTCTTGAAAGGCGAATTCATCGGTTGTGGGGTCATATTCCTCGCCAGCAGGGAGTGCAGTGACACGCAGATCAGCAACGTCGCCTACCGCATCAAGCAACTGTCGTCCGGGAGTTCCCTCGGCCTGGTACCCAATGAACAGCACTCGTGCCTCATCGTAGTGCTGCCCAAGGTCACGCAGATAGTATGGTGACCATCCACCAGTGAGCATTCCTGACGGTGCGATGATAATTGGTGCCTCATTCCCAGTCAGCAGCCGTTCACGTTCGTCCATCGTATCTGGCGTCCAGGCACACTCAGGTGTGAACGGTTCCACATCGCCAGAATTGATGCGGTAATTCAGGATTGATTCACCCATGAACGCATCCTGACAGAACACCTCATAGACAGGCATCGACTCGGTAATCATCCCATCGTAAACAATCGAGGGTTCGCCGTCAACAGCGTCGCGTAGATCGGGTTCGCGTTCACGAAAGATTTGGAGAATTTCCTGGGCCCGGCCAACGGCGAACGTCGGGATTAAGACTGGAATGCCGCTCGCGTGAGCCTGTTTTGCCTGCCTGTAGAGTTCGGTACGGGCGTCAGTGAACGAACGATGTTGCATGGTATCCCCGTATGTTGACTCAAGTAGAAGTTCATCTGCCTTGGGAGGATGGTCAATGTCGCCGAGATGAGCGCTTCGGCCGCCAAGGTCCCCAGAGAACACGACGCGACGATCGGCGTGTTCGATAGCAAGCCATGCACTCCCAAGCAGATGAGCGGCATCACCGAACTCGTATGTGATGTTTAGGTGATGGTCGCGGTCGTAGCCCACGCTTGTCACACGAGCGAGAACTCGTTTAACGTCAGTGGCGGTAAACTGTTGAGGCTGATTGAGCTCTGCGGTCTCTTGTTTGTGGATCTGCAGTGAATCGTGAAGGAGAATGCTCGCAAGCGCATTCGTAGGCCGAGTCATGAAAATTGAGGTATCATCAGCGAGGAGATCTTGGTGCTCGGCGATGGGGAGACCACCGATATGATCGATGTGTGCATGTGTAATGAACACCGCATCAATCTGCCCAGGGTCTACGCCTCGGAGGATAGGGTATTCTGGTGGTGCGGATTGCTTGAGCCCACAATCAACGAGATAGTCGTGGTCGTCGACTTGCAGGTGGTAACACGACCGGCCGACTTCCTCGGCCCCGCCGCGTGGAACTACGGTGAAATCGCTCATAATTCTCATTTCGACACTCACAGTGCATATATCCACGGGACCGAAGAATCAAAATTCCCGATTAGTCTCGATATCCTCTGTCAAGATATATTTAATCAACTCTCCTGCTGAGTGATTGGACAGATATTACATTCATCTGTTCGGATGTCACAGTGGTAGCGAAGCGAAAGCCCACCCGCGAACGCGTTGGGATGAAGCCGACAACTGGGAGTCTATCCATGCTCGTAGCCACGGCTGGGACTGGATAGGTACCTAACAATCGGAGATTTTCGGACATATGCGAACCTGCGGTTCGCAACACGCTGAATATTGGCACCCGAGGCTTTGGCAAGTTTTCGAAACCACTACGCTGTCCGAGGTCGAGACTGTGCTGGTGCAGCCCGAAACGCAGGTCATCGCCCACCGTGGCGACAAACCTACGAACCTCTCCACTCCCGTTCAATCCTCAGTGCGGGAACCAAACTGCTTGAGCCGTTGGAGGATGTCGGAAAAAGCATGAGTCATTGAGCAGTTCGATGTAGTGCTATTTGACATCATGAAGCTCAGATGTGTCTTTTCCATATTATCACCGATGAGACGGTGCGACACGAGAGAATCATCTCGGATCGCTATTACCTATGACCAGTAAACCATCTCACTTCGAGTTGTTTCAGCCGAAGGTGAGAACGAAAGACAGATACCTCACACAATCGTGTCGTCAAAAGTGTTTGAAACAGTCAAGCTCATGGCACAGCCCCTGTCTCAAACACGTTTCACATACTTTGATAGTCATATAAATTACTCTTGATATCAGTTCACACACCACTTGACTGGCGTAGTGTCACCGCATGATGACAACTAAGATACTTGATAAGAACATGCAGAGATTGTAACCCGTCTCAATCTGTATGTCCGTATCTTCAACTGCTTGACCGTGTGGTCGTCCAGATACGATGACTCAAAAACGACAGACCAACTCAAGGATTACGTACGGAAAACTGCGATAGGATGTCGATGAGTTGCTCTGAGATGACGCAGCTCGTGAACCGCCTCGGGGCCAAGTGGTTTGAGACGCAGAACGTCTCATCATCACGGAGATCGAAAGATTTCTAATCGCGAATAAAGCCGAGGCACTCGGCTTGCTCCGCCTGTAGAGGGTGGTGAGAGCGTGTCGGCGAGGAGTGCTGAGGTAACCTTAGATACCAAGCAAGCAACCCGAGACCGAACCACGTGCAGTCACTGCATCAGACTGCTATTTACCGTGCTGATGGCTGCACCCTGTTCGCTCCCGACAATTTCTGACCCCATCTATGCCAGAACTGACCGACATCGGCATGAAAGAGTATTGCTCGCATATACACGGGAAGTCACTCTCGACTCATCTCATGCGAGGATAATCAATCGGCCGCGCAGGTGTAAATAAGAGGTTTGACTGGCGACTCTGTCGGGAGAGAGATGGTAACAACTCAGTTCGCCGTAAAAACGTTGTTTCGTTCTACTTTCATCTCAATCCGAAGACAATAGAGAGATCGCTCATGCCGATAAGTCGTAACCTGACCAAAGCAGCCTCAAAATCACGCCCCTCAGCCGCTCATTTGACCGGATTGTCACCGAGTTACGATTCGTCGGCATGAGCGTAGAGAGATATCATCGCTGTATTGATGAACCCACAGCCCTGCCCCGTTTCGAGGGAGTTCAACTAGCCGTGCTAATTGGCGATATGACCACTATCTGCATGGTTTCGAACAACAGACATGTTTATCTGAGCCTTCGTCACCGACAATGGGTCCTTGTTACTGCTTGTCGACACATGGTCTCGTCACCAATCACGCCGCCATCATAAGCAACGACGATAGGACCTGGGCAGTGGACTCCAAAATCATCATCAATCTCCAATTTTTGAAGCAGTTCTGCATCAATAGCGTCAACACCAAGTGCGAATCGAGCGCGTCGAATATGTTTGCAGATCTGGTGACTGCGTTCATAATCGGGACACGTACACCACAATGCGCCGGTGTCAACGGTGTAGGAACTCCCTGACGCAGAGATCACCGAGACGATGGGAGTGTCGCTGTCGGTGATTGGCGTGCCATTGGTCGAGACGACCGTCATCACCTCAGTGAGAGCGCGCTGCGTTCGTGGTTCGATGCAATGATGATTGCGGTCGTGTTTCTCTGGACCAGTCTGTCTCATACTCTTTGAACGTCTCATTCTGCAGAACCCGTACGAGCCTTGCAACCGTTTCTGCTCGTTCTGTATTAGGATATCCATTTGCTTAGTCTAAACGGTCCGTTACGACAACATACAGCATTAAAACGGATCTCGGATACAGTGACAGAATTCTCTTGGGATGGAGATGGACAGTCTACAGAGATAGCAAGAGTACCTCGGCTGTGTTCGGAAATCGAAGATTTCTGTGGTGATGAGACGCTGTGCGTCTCAAACCACTTCACTTGACCCCGAAGGCAGTTCACATTAAATATCACACCAGAGGAGGTAATCGCAGCCGTACAATATCACGGCCCTGCAGCTCACGGCCGTGCAGCGACGAGTGAAGTCACTAAGCGAACTCAAAATCAGATGTCAATCAGCAGATCATCGACTTCGGAAGTGACAGAATAACGAACGGGCACGTATCAACCGCCTCGGGGTCAACGAGGCTTGTCAGTGGACCCCTGCTCTAACCGAGTCATTCGGGAAGTGTATAATCATGAGTGTGCTCAGCAGACGTTCGCGCCTGAGATATTGCTTGGCGACGGCGAGTGCCGGGTCTGGTCGGGTGATTTCTTGGCTGGAGGGCATTGCACAAACATTCATACGTCAGAAGCATATGTGTGATGAAAACTTCCGATCGACAAGATTGCATAGAGTCAATTATCTCGGGGGTAAGTGGTTTGAGGCGCAAAGCGTCATTACGGGAACGAAAATCTTCGATTTCCAATCGGGAACAAAGCCGAGGTATCCGCCTTGAGTTTTGACGAAGTCGTTCATGAGTGACCGAAAGAACGCGATACTGACGATACTCCTGCTCCTGCGGGCGGTAAGTGAACTATCACCGACTCGCTCAGATCGAAAGAATCCGAGTTCGTTAATCCACGACTAGCGAACTATCTCTGTGGACCTCAGGTGACTCGACTGTTGTCATGATGCTGTGCTCAATATTGATATTGAAGTAGTGTCAGTCACAGATATAGGTATTCTCTGATGGCTGATCGCGAACCAGTGAGCGTTCTTTTACCGACTGTTGAGTGGAACACAGCGTGTGAGCAGATGGCTGCGCAGTTAGCCCCAGAAGACGAGTTGCTTGTTATTTGTGACACTGAGCAGGACCCAGTCACTCGCCACGAGGCACCAGAAGGGGTGGATATACTGATCGCTGGGGAACCAGAGGGCTGCGCAGGAAAAGCGAATGCACTCGCGTATGGAATGACACAGGCCCGCCACGACCGGTTTGTCTGGACTGACGACGACTTTGGGCGGGACATGGAGTGGCTGAACCGACTCGTCGCTGCTGGCGAAGCACACGGGCCAGCGACGGCAGTCCCATTCTTTACTGGTGGTGGATGGTGGCGACTATTCGAACCTTGGCTTGGGGCCCTCTTCATGATCATGTTGTCTCTGCAGCTGGGCGGGGTCGCTAACACTGCCTGGGGTGGGGGCGTTGTGTTCACACGATCGGAGTTAACAGTCTCAGTGTCGGAGTTGACTGACGAGCTTCGAGAGGTCATGAGTGATGATTATCTTCTTGGACAACGCCTGCCGCATGTTTACCCCGTGCAGTCGATGGTCACTCACGTCGAGGTCTCTGGCGGATTCCATAGCGTTCGGCACCGACTGCTTCGGTTTATCCGCATAGTCGGCATCAACAACGGATGGGTGTTGGCGATTGTAATTAGCAGTTCGCTGGTTGTCGCTGGTTTGGTGTTTCCACTCGCAGTTGCTGTGTCGCTGACGGGTGGCTTTGCGGCTGTTTACGCCTGGTTTGGTCTCGGACGGGTGAACTTTTTGTATGCTTATATTGGAATGTTAGTGCTTCCTCCCGTCATCTTCGCGGCCGTGCTTGTTGACGAGTTTGAGTGGGCAGGGCGTCGTTACCGATTTCCGAATTCGGGAGAGGTTGAGATACTTGACGCAACAGACGAAGCTTGACATGCAGTTGAGCGGTTCTACTCGCTCTCGAAAACCACCTCACGAACATGGAGACTCGGTATCCCGGCGTCAGCAGGTGTCTCAGACTCGGCTGGTGGGGCACATTTCAGACTCCGAAAACCGACAATGGTATGACTGATCTCGGCAACAAGAAAATTCAATTACTCGGAGTAACGAGATGTGATGATTGTTTCTCGATGCGTATGACCACATCAATGAGTTCTCAGAGAAGCCGATGAGGAAACATGATCGACAGGACACTAAAGTATCGCACATTCAGACGTGTTTTCTGATCACTCCAACCGTTGGACATAATCGATCTGCTTCGGTCGAAAATCTGTGTCGCAGTAAAACCTGCGGGCCTCCTCGTTGTGCCAATCGCACGAAACCGTGAGATGGTCACAATCACGCTCGCGCGCTATCTCTTTGACATGCTCAACAACATCTGTGCCGTGACCTTGGCTTCGGTGCTTCTCATCGATATAGAGATTCACGATGCGAATATAATGTGAGTACCTTCTGGACGGATTGCAACCCTCGCGTAGCGTGATGAAGCCAATCGTCTCGTCTTCGTGGATAACACGATAGTTGGTGATATCACTATCACCGAGATGCTCGCGGAAATGGTCCACATTGACTTCGTCGATATTTGTGTGAGTAAGTTTGTTTAATCCATCATGTGCTTCCATTTCGGTTGCAAGGGCGTACCAGCGCTCAATGATTGCATCAAGGCTCGCCGCAGTCGCTTCAGCCAAGTGCATAATTTGAGTTTGCGCGGAGGGTTTTCAATACTATGTATCGACTTCTCGATAAGAATCACGCCCTGTGTCGAGTTTCCGCATAGCGTGCGAGGTGGCCAGAGAGCACACAGGTGAAGCAATTGAGACGCTGCACCGATAAACTGGTAGAGGCCTGATTGAGGGCGAATACTGTCTGCTTACAACTCCGTTGCATCCTTTCCGTCACAAAAATCTGTATTTTCGGATGTATTTGAATTCGTTATCAAGAAAATCTCCTCTCACTTCATTATTGAAACCGACCACTTTCAATAATGTAACAAAAACGTGACATGAGTCGAAACATAATTTTTGCTTGCACATGGTGGAGCTATCTCGACGAGCGGTCATTCTTGGAACAACGGCTGTTGGTGCAGCCGGCGCAGGTGTCACATCGGCAGGTGCTGGTCTCACTGGAAGCGTTGAAGGACAAGCTGACGTGCAAGCTGAGCAGGCACTAACAGTGACTGATGTGAGTGTGTCTGGTGACCAAGACGCGAGTTTCACACGGACGAGCGACGACAACACACAGTTCCAAGCAGCTGTCGAGCTGAACAATGGTGACGGCGTTCTATTTGACGCGACTCTCGAAAATAGCGCAGCGGATGAGTTGGCTGTCCAAGTCGCGGTTGATGTGCCTGATGCCATCGATGTTGACGTCAGAAACAAGACGGATTCACTTGATGACGACGGAACCGAAGATCTTGACCCTGATGATGACGGGACAAACGGGAATGCTGTCCAGACTGGCGAAGGAACGTTCGTCGCCAAAATCAGTGGTGCTGGTTCTAATAGCAGCGCAGGGTCCGTAACTGAGCAGATTGGGGTTTTTGCTGAACTTGATGACACTGCTAACTCGGGGTCGTACGACATTAGCGTCGCTATCAACCCACTAAGCACTAATAATTAAATCTCCTACAGTCTGGAACTAACTTCAGGTATTTACTTTTCTGCGGACGAAGCGAGTCATATTCATTCCGATCGGTCGTACTGTGGCTGCATAATCGTCAGATCTCTACCGCATACGTTGCCTCGTTGAGCGGCTGTACGACAAGGACGTAGACGATTTGACCGATGTACTGGAAACACACTGGTCAGTCAGGGTGAACGAGAAGACGCACGACTTCTGGGCGTTCAAGAAGTTCATCCACCGTCTCGGGTGCGTCTGTGAGGAGTACGACATCAGTCTCGAAGTTGAGTTGGAAGCGTGGACGAGTCAGAGGCGTCCCGAGTATGGCGACCACGAGGAGGCGGTTCGCCACAGGGATACGTTAACGGTATGACTTCGAGCAAAACACCGACCTCACGGCGTCAGAGACGTTGCCTCGAGAACACAGCGAGACGGAACTCAGGCCGATGGCACGGCCCGTGCGATTCGGCTGGGACGACCACAACTGGTCGGGGAAATCACACCCTCGCGAAAGTCCCAAACAAGTGCGTACGAACCTGCACGTTGCCTCCGTCGGTAGCCGAACCCCCAACAGAGGAATCCTCGCGGTTGAGCGCCGGGAGAATGTCAAGAAACCGTCAATCATGTCTCTCCAAGTGATACCGTGCGAGGTCGATACTAAACTTGATGATAATAGCGGCCAATATGAGCGGCCGACGAGCTGCTGTTTCGATATTGATTGTTCTGCTGTCGGCAAGCTCATTTGCGAATGTCAAAACGAGGAGTCCAGCAACGACTAACACAAAGCCCTCAAGAAGCACTCCTCTGAGTGCTATCCAGACAGTCGTTTGTCTATATCCGCCCCGATAGAAATATTCGATACCGGTTCGCCAACCCTCGGTTATGACTACGGTGGCTGCCCCGACAATAACCCATACTGGCAGTTCAGCCTCGGGATTTGCTGTAATAACTGGACCGGCCACGAACCCTCCAAAGCCAACCCAGAGCGCACCCAGAAATGGAATGAGAAATACGAGTCCTGGAAGGGTCCTGTATAGAATCTTGACGTCCGTTTCCGGGATCGATATCCCAGCGTTCCCCCAATCGGTAAGTCGGTATGTAGTCCCAAATGCTGGCTGTTCGTCATCAGGCTCCGGCGGCATGCCAGCGAAGAGGCCCCGAAGCAAAGCCCACAGTGACAGTATGGTGAACTCTATCCAATAAAACACTACTAAACCCAGCCCCGACATATTAAATGCAAGGAGGCCGACCACAGGGACGCCATTGGCCACAATGACGGCTGTCAGTGTGATGTTCGGCAGCAGCTGTTCTACGGTATCGAAGTCGCTCATTCGTCAGCATTCCGTTACAGAGAATATCCGCTCATGACTCTTGTGAAAGCAGCACAGTCATCAATCGACACGGATTCTCACAGAGACAGATAGCAGCACGATTATTTTCGGTCAAATTATGTGTGTGCGCTCGAGTAGCTTTCTCCACTCAGATAACGGTCTGGCAAATTGGTCGCGTCCAGGCTCGTTTGACACTCGTCCATTTAGCAAGCGTCATTTACGCACCCGACCGTCGTGGAGAGTGTCTAATTATCCTGAGGGCCAACTGTAGTGGCCGAGTGTACCATCTTGAGCTATCTGCAGCACTCGCTATCGGGTGAGTGAAATCGGCACTTGGCGGTTACGCCCTGCTCCTGTCGGCTCACACTTCAGACGCAGCGTCACACCGGCGGGATCATTCAGTATCCAGTTCACCAACGCCTCCAGCGCACCAGCGACTCTTTTAGATGGCTGATTCCGAGGATCTGAGAGATGTGTGTCTCCCATCTATTCGCTGCTCTCTGAAGAAGACGAGACACACTGAGAATGATTAGTGCGATTACATAACTGAAAAACAGCCCGGCCAAAATGAACAACTGTGAGAGAGGGGGGGTTGACTCAATAGACACATTTTCACCGGTGTTCTCACGATGTGGAATATGAAGACTCGAACTAAGAGTTACTGTACGGTTTATGCCAGAATGTGACACAGATGTATCCGAGCGGGGAAGCATACGTCAATTTTTGTCTTGTGAAAAAAGTGTCAACAGTCGAGATTCACACACTGAAACAGAGATAGCATCACAAGCCCAGCACCGCTCAGACGATGGTGCTTGAACTCGAATTTCGGCACCTTTGGCCGCCGGTCCAGAGCAAGTCTCCGGGTCAGAGACTGAAACACATATTCCACACAGCAATCCGTGAGACCAGGTGATCGTTGAATCAGGTGTCGATGTCTGAAACCGAAGTCTATCACAGCTTTTTCGAGCAAGTGAACTCGTCGAGTGTCACAACGACCATACGACAAGTGCGATCAAGCTGTCCGGCTGGATGAAATATGCTATGCGACTGGTGAGCAGACGACATAATATGTTCTTCGCCAATCCTGCCCGCTCCCCCGAGCAACAAGAGATGCGTGAGATCCCATATCACATAATGACATTCTCCCCGTCGTGAACGACCTTCTCCGCGGGAGTCTCAACCGGTCTACGACTCGCTGGAGCGTTATCATGGACGGCACTCAGGTCTGTGCACTGTCCGTTATGACGGTAAGGCGTGGTGACTTCAACCAGTCGTGATCGCCCCACTCGAACCGCACGGCCCGTGCCATGCATCGGCCTGATTGCCCGCTCTATGTGCCGTCTCAAGAATGTTTCTGACACGGGAAAGACCCGAACACGGACACGTAAGCGCGTGATGCTGTTTCGTTCGGTCTGCACCGCTACACTGCGGGTACTCTTGACTCGTCCACACTTCCGACTGGACTTCGACCGAGGTACCGTATTCCTCGGCGGTACAGGCCAACTGTTCGGTGAATTTTCTGAACAGCCAGCAGTTGTGTGGCTTGGCATTTCGACTGACCAGTGTGTGTCCACTATGTCGGTCAAGTCACCGACATACATCGCGTCCACGCCCTCGGCGTACAGTCGCCAGGTAGGATCGCTACTGTATCGACCATCCCGTAGCTCAGACTGTCACCGGGTGATTTCTCGCGGAATCGTTGGAATAATTCACGGCCTTCGTACAGCTGTTGCTCGTCGGTCGTGGTGGTACAGGCGACGGGAGTGCGCACTGAAATCCACACGCATTTTGAGGATCGCTCCTGAATGACGGCTGTCATGCACGTTGATGGCGACGACATCGACTGGAACGAATCCGACACCGGTGAGGCGGAAACGATGTTCCGCCGGAAGCAACTGTCACCTGCGGCAGACGGCAAGGAAATCGGCTGTAGTCTCTACGAACTTCCGCCTGGGAAGCGCTCGTGGCCGTATCACTATCATGAGGGCAACGAGGAGGCAATATATGTCCTCAGCGGCACAGGGACAATCCGCCTCGTAGACGGCGCCTATGGGCTGTCAGCAGGTGACTACGTAGCTCTCCCGGCAGGCGAGGCCGGTGGCCACCGCGTGATCAACGACGGCGACGATGACGTCCCGTTGCGCTATCTTGCCATCTCAACAATGCGGGACCCGGACGTAGTGATTTATCCCGATATGGACAAAGTCGGGGTCTACACCGGAACACCCCCAGGGCGCCACGAAGGGCGGAAGCTGACGAAATACTACCCAGAGGACGCCAACGTCGGCTACTGGCCAGATGAGTCGGATCCTGATTAGATGGTTATTTGCCTTCAGATATTGCTGGTTTCAGTATAAAAGTGGTCGTGATTGAGAGCCTCAAACACCTCAGAGGCTTCGCCATATATCACCATCCTCAAACGGATTTGGTTCTCGTCACATTCCCGTCACATAGAGAGCTCAATTGCTTGGCTGCTGTGAACTCAGAAGAATTAGGGAGGTTTTTTGAATTTCTCTTTTTTATAACTGCAGTATGTACATCGGCAGCGACGATGGTGTCTATTATCTCCCAACAGACAGTGAGGGTGCGACACCACAACAGGTTCTTGAAACGGGCCGTGTGATGAGATTGACTCGATTCAAGACCGGGAATATTTGCGGCAACATAGACAGGCTTGTACCATCGACTGGACGATGAGTGGAGAGATCTTGAGGTCCCAGATCCCACGAGAGCAAATATATCCTGTTGGAGCAACATGGGTCGGCAGACTGTTCGCCGGCACCCGTCCCGCGGCTGTTTATACCACAGCATCGGCAGGTGATGAGACATGGGAGGAGTGTGATGGCCTCCAACAGCTCCCATCACGTGGCGACTACCACGAGAACCTTGCGCAGATATGCGATGTTCATGTTGATTCCGATCATCCCAGTAAGTCTCCGTGGATTGTCGTAGGCGTTAATCCCGGGGTGAATTCACTGCAGCGGGGATGGCGGTGAGACCTGATTTGAGCGTTGCGAAGGCGGCGCCAATAATATTTACGAACTCCACGTCGTCGCTCCCAGTGAGTACGTTGTTGCGACAGGGCGGGGACTGTATCGCAGCTCTGACGCTGGTCAGTCCTGGAGCTGTCTCGATATTGCAATCGAACAACCGTATTTCCGAACCGTACACGAACACGATGGAGTGATATACGCTGGCAGCGCGATGGCGAACTCCTCAACGTGGAACGAGCCTGAAGCTCGCCCACAACTTGTTGATGTCCACGATGAATCGGTTGAGCGAATTGCGATTCCATACGCTGATGAAACAGTGACTGGGCTCGGGACGATTGATGACACACTTGTCGCTGTGACACACGGTGGACATGTACTCGGAGTGACAGATATGAATGGACCAAACTTGCAACAGTTCCGATGTCTGGAGATGTGACAGGTCGCTGCACACCAGTTGTTGACTCATCTAAAAACACCGGTGTAGACCACGAAAATGGTGGTCAAAGTGGCGCCAAAGCCAGCAGTGCTGGATAATATGTGTCTACAGGCGGAGCAGGCCGACTGCTTCGGGGTCGTTCGGAAGACGGAGTCTCCCCAATAACGAGACGCTCTGCGTCTCAAACCACTTGGCCCTAAAGAGTAAATGCCGTACGCTCCAGTGAACACTACTCCATTCCGGGTAACTAACTGGTAAGTGGGCACGTGTGTGAGAGATCGGGTCCTGCAGTAATAATTCAACAACTGTCAACGACCAGCACCCAACGACACAGCAGGTTCTGTCCCGTCTGAGAGATTGTTTCACTCGCTTTGTGTCCGCCATCGACCGCGATACGTTCGATGACATCTGCTCCTCTCTTCACAGGTCGACATTCATCGTAAGTCAGAATTGTTATCATAATAGAGCGAGCCACGAGCCTTCCAATTGGACCTCCACATAGTCGCGATGTATTGATTTGCGCGCACACTATCGCAAATCTGTGCGAGAATGAGAGAAGTAGTCTTCACGCTGAACGAGGCTTCGACAGACTCTATTTGTTTATTCGTGACGAAACCCTCAGTTCGTGCAGAAGAACAGCATAGTTCGCCAGTTCACGTATAGTCTCTCAAGCGAAATTGTGAACCAAGTCGTTAGCAACGCACACAGACCGATTCAGTCGTATACGTCGATCAGACTGCGCTGGCGTTCCAGTACGGTGGGGTCAAGATCGGCTACCAAGTCGCGTTCAGCAGTGTCAAGCGCTGCCCGCACGCCACCGTCAGGGCGGGCGATAAGGGACTGTCCGGCGTAGACCATCGTTTGCGCGTCCGCAACATTGCGGCGGCCAGTTCTGCCCGTTCCCACAGCCCACCGGACACCGTCCAGCGCCCGCGCTTGGATGAGCAGCCGCCAGTTGGCAGCATGGGTCGCGGGCCACGCTCCGACGACCAGCAGCGCGTCGACGCGCTCATCCGCCAGCGCGGCACTGTCCCGAACAAAGTTCAGATCATAGCAGGTTAACACACCAGTGGAGCCAAGTGGTGTCTCAAGCGTCACCAACTCGTTTCCGGGCTCAAGAACTGCCTGTTCACCGGCCCAGCGGTGCCGCTTCCGATAGACGACCGTCTCACCAGTAGCGCGAACGTACGCGGTGGCGTTATAGCAGTCGCCGGCATCCTCAACGAATCCGATCACAAGGTCCGTCCCAGCGTCGGTGGCCGCTCTCCGGAGCCGCTCTAGCTCTGGCCCGCCCGGCGACACCGCCGCCGTCACAGCCCGCTCATCCGGGACAAAACCTGTCAGCGTGAGTTCAGGGAAGCAGGCGATATCTACCCGGTCAGGCAGGCCCGCGACACGCTCGAGAACCGTCTTGAGGTTCGTCTCAACAGCCAAATCTGCGACTGACATTTGGCAGGCGGCGACGGTTGGTGACATACGAGTTATCTACGCCCGATTCATCAAAAGCACTGTGGCGGGTCGTTGATAAAGTGGAGCTGATTCGGGTTTCCGCTCAAGGCTAAGCCATTCGAATTGAGCTGTCTGTAGATACACTGGGCACCCAGACCAATCCAGCCCGATCTTGATGAGTATCGCGACAGTATCACCGACGGTAACATACATGTGCACAACAATTGCACCAGAGAGTGACAGCACAGACAGTCCAAATCGCATTCTTGACGACCGACACAGCTTTGAATCAGGATGGCTGTCCGCTCGCCGGTCAGGCGGAGTGGTCTTACCAATTCAGTGAATCGAAAGAAGTGTTGACAGCGGGACTGTCCAGGCCATCGCATGACTGACTGCGGTCACAGCCAAGTTCTCTGTTCGCTCATAAACGAACGCCCAGACGATACCAAAGACTCCAGTCGAGATGGCCGCATACGCGAGGGAGCCGGATGCAAACAGGTACGTCAACGCGTGCATCAGCCCAAACACGAGCCCGCTGATGAGCACGACTCCCGGAGTCCCGAAGTGAGGTCGGAGTCGCCCCTGCACGATGCCCCGATAGAGAAGTTCCTCAGCCGGTGCCGCAAACACGTACAGTGCAGGAATGGCGACTGCCCACAACATCGGCTGTTGTAGTAGTAATTCGGGGGTTCCAACATTGCTGTAATCGTGGGAAGGGATGCTCATTCCCAGTACAGGCAAGATAGCTGTGAGACCAATCCCTATCGCAACGCGAATACCTGGCAAAGCGACGATCCAAGCGATATCCTCAATTGTCGGCCTGCTGAATTTGAGATACTTCGATCGTTCGCTGACGGTAAGCAGATACCCTACGGCAACCAGCGCAAAGCCAAGTTGGACGCCGATATCAGCCACCGCATATGCGTCAGTGTCTGCGATCCCCAGTCCGCCACCCGCTGTTCTGTACGCCACCACGCCCATGAACGAAGCTACACCACCCCCGATTGCCAGCGCGAGTGCCGTACCTACCGCTCTCAGTGTCGGCGTAGCTAAGACGACAGGCCTGTCTTCGGGGAGAACGATCATTTGAATCGATTCTCTCCGTCTCCGGTGCAAGAGTCCACGTGACACACGGCGACACTACGCCAGCGGTGTTTTTGTGCCCCGATACACCGACTGGTACTCGAACTACTCGCCGCAGGTGAGGACGCGACGCAGGAAGTGCTCCAAACCATCTATACGGTCGATCATCATATACCGACTTGAATCTGTATGACGGTTTATCTGATTTCGAGCCCTTGTACGCCCGTACACTGTCTTTTCGACCGATTATGTACGCCCGTACACGTGTCGTGAGTTTAGCGCACTCCCCGGACGGAAATTAGTGTAGCCGTCGAGCACTGTCCATTGGACTCAACAGTCAGCGGAACTGTATTGACAAGAGCCTGCCTCAATCCGTCTGAGACACGCTGGTGCATGCAAACAGTATTCAGAGGGCAGCAGCTTCGAGTCGGGAACTCTCATGATTCATTTGCACAAGCCGAAGTGTTAGTCCTCTTCCCCAAGGGACGGAGCGAATCCAGACGAGCAGGGAGCGGTAGTTCATTAACCCATTATCGCATATCTCGTGTATGTCCGACAAGCCGGCAGCGTTGCTCACAAAAACGCAGCGCGATCGGATAGACGACAATTTTCAGTCGGTAGAGGGTGCAAAGCGTCGCCGCGACCAGCAACGGACCCGCAGACGGGTCGCTGCTGGAATCGATGACTTCGCCTATCTGGTTGAGTACCCAGACCAGCAACTTGAAGCTGCATTTGACTCCCATGACGACGAACGCCTCGTACGAGCGCTCGCAGATATGCGAGTTGTTTCCGAGCGAGTGCGCCTACTTCATGATGTCAAGCGCGGAGAGATACTACGCCAGGCACGAACCCGCATGCAGGCGGCCGAATGTAGTGACCACACCATCTCTGAGCTTGAGTTTCAGACGCACGACGAGATTCGGGATGCAGTCACAGCCGAACTTGAGGCTAAGTACGAACCAGATGACTGGAAACGTCGCTCAGAACTGGCACTCAAGGCTGGGAGTCTATTGGCTCTCCCTGGCGTGTCGCTCATTCCGCTTCCATATGGAGCGGTCCCCTTGGCAGTCGATGGAGCGCTCGTGTTCGTTGCGTTGTTTTTCGCTGGACCGCTGCTGGCGTTCGGGTTAGGAGTTCTCCTACTCCGGAGCGTCAGAGATGATATCCTCCCAGCGTTACGTGCATTCACCACTGACCCTATCGGAACGATACGCCGGATGTGGAACAGACTCTGATACCCTGCGGACAATCACCATTCATTTACTGGACAAATCAAAGACATCATCTGACTCGACAGTTGCGACCCACCGCTGATTAGTAGAGTTTCCTTCCACGGCGTTGATTTATCCACATATCTTGAGGTGTCATCGACTGTCGGTTTCTTGCCCGAGTTTGAGAGTCGGAGTATCCGCCTTGACGGCTCATGAATGGTATAAACTGGCTGGAATATGCGTCCATTTTCGGAGAGTTGACTGTTGATATCGGGCGGAAGTCTGCAACTTGAACCTACAATTCAGTACGCAGACCCGATTTCTTTCCACTTTCAATCTCCACGCGTGTAAAGATCATGTTCAGCAAACGCTGCTCGTGCCCGTTCATATGTACTCTTACCGGTGTCAGTGTAGAGCGAACGCAGGTTCACGCGACGCTGGTAGCGGGACCCATCCTCCGTGTATGTCAGAACCATTCGAACGCAGGTAAGTCTCTTTATTCCATGGGTGAGCGAAACCTGTTCGATCGATTTGAGCGGGATCCGACTCGGTGAACGGGATCCACGTGCGTAGTCAAAATATCCAAAGCGCAGCGGTGAGGCTGCCAATCAAAATCATGATCAGCATCTCTTAACCCCAAATTCGATTGGCCAGCTCCCGCAGTCCGAACGGGATGACAGAGAGATACCTGACAAAGATTGCCTTTTGCCACCAGATATGGGTGTTCCAGTAATCTATGTTTAATACCTGAATGTATCCAACGAACGACTCGGTGAATGACTTCATCGCCGAAGTGTGCTGTGCCGCGCCTGATTGGAAATGAATCAGTGGTAGACAGAAATTTGTGTCAGCAAGTGAAGCTGTATTCAGTCGAATACACAACCCCTCAGTGAGGCACTCTGAGAGTGAAAGAGTTCCTCAATGACTCTTATCAGCCAGGCATCAACTGAAATCCCGTCCGAGGGTGGTCCTGTCGGAATACGTCTACGGCCACCATCGAATGCTGAGAATCTCGAAGCTCTATCCACTGGATGGAAGAGCCGTCCCCGACGGAGATAGTATGATTCCAGACGTACATATTGAATGGTGGAATTAACCTTGTTTTTGAGCTGATTGTTACATTTTCGCCTATTCAGCTGGGGGTGACAGAGACTCTGAGAACTCAATAATGTCTACAGATGAGCGGGCTAAGTGCCTTGGAGTCATTCTTGATTGGAAGTCGAAGATGTGAGTGTGATGATGAGACGCGAAGCGTCTCGAACGACTTCGCTTGACCCGAGAAACTTCACGGGGACATACCTGTGGACGGTCTCTCCATGAAACGTACAACTGAACACAGACACTGACACTACCATCAGTAGTATCGCTGCAGCGAGGCGGTTGAGATACTCCAGTGGTAGGGCCAGAAATTGTCCTGCAATACTTGCCTGACCGGATCGGAAGCACTCGCTCAGTGCAGCGGTTGCCTCATGACCGCCGCCCAGCGCTGGCAAACTCGTTTGCAGACCTGGCACCAACAACGACTTGTGTGATGGACCCACGCTGAAGACAGTTCTGGGTATGTGATCTTTATGACTGAGTGACTAAGATCAGTCCCGGCGAGGGGAATTCAGTCAGCGAATCCGCCGTGATGGAGTATCTCGTCGATCGGTTTTCTCCCCTTTGGGAACTCACGCTCTTGGAGCTCTTCGGGGAGCGTTTCTGCGGGGGCGCGTTCACCAATTGCGATCATACACTCAACACTGAATTCGTCTGGCACGTCAAGTTGCTCTGCCGCAGCTTCGTAGTCGAATCCCTGCATCGCGTGTGCAACGAGTTCACGCCGAGAGGCCTCAAGTGCAAGATTTTCCCATGCTGCGCCCGCGTCGAACGAGTGGGTGCGAGCAGGTTCCCCGTTGTGGTCGAACGTCTGCTTCGACACGAGGGTGACGAGCACGGCAGCATCTTCGGTCCACTCTCGATTGGCCTCGCCGAGCAGGTCAGCGAACTGCTCAAACTCCTCGTCCTCCCGAGTGGCGTACAGGAAGCGCCAGTGTTGGTTGTTATACGAAGACGGTGCCCATCGTGCTGCCTCAAAGAGAGGCATATACTGCTCTTCATCGAGTGGTTCGCCTGTCATCGCCCTGGGTGACCATCGGTTTACCAGAAGCGGTTCGATGTCTTCTTGTGGAGTCCTGTGCTCTGCAACTTCTTCTCGAAGTTTTTCCATATCGGTCATTTACAGCGAACACACAAATCAATCCCGAAGTTATCTTGCGAGGGCGCCAAACAGTGAGAGCGGTTTGTATAACATGAGGTGTGATAACTAGGATTCCTAAGACCCGACGTCAGCCAGCCGAACCGCCTGGTTCGACCCGATCTCACACTATGTGCTCGTGAGGTCGAGATACGCTTCATCGATTCACTTCCTAATGAGATCCGCGTGAAGAGGGTCTCGTTATACGTTCATCATGCGTGAGATGCCACGGTCGAAGATGCTTAGCTCAACTGACGAGCGAGGACGGATATTCGTCGTTTCAGTGTTTATCTTATCAAGCACCAAGTGACGAAGTGGTAATTGATGTTGTAAACCGTGTGATTTGAGCATGTTTCGCCCATATCGACTATATTCATGCCAAGGTTAAGCATAGCCGTATCTGAGTATGTACTGTGAACCGCCTCGGGGTTAAGTGGTTTGAGACGCTCCGCGCCTCGTCATCACGGAAGACTCACTCTTCGGTCCGACCCCGAGGCTTCCCGTGGATTAGTCGGACACTCCCACGATACCATCGGTCTGATAGCCTCGAACGGTCGG
>JAQCNF010000051.1 GCA_028275165.1 Haloquadratum sp. | reverse complement strand
CCGACCTGGTGGAAGGCGTGCCGAGCGAGATCTTCGTCGCGCATAATCTCCTCATCGGAAAGTTCGTCAAGTGCTTCCCTCACCCGTTCGAGATTCCGCTCGAACTCCTCGTTCGTCGCCTCCCAGCCACGCTCAAGCAGGCCTTGGCCGTCATCGGAGTCGACGGGGGCTGCAGTTGGCAACTCACCCCATCGCGCCTTCCCCGCAACGGACGTGTCCTCCTCATCGAACGTCACGTGGTAGTCGAAGACGGCGCCGGCATGTGGGTCCGCGCCGACCAGGCGGTCGAACACCATCTTTCCGGTGGCCAGTGCGTCGTCGTGGGTCGATTCTTCTACCAGAGCGTAAATCACCATGTGCATCTCAAACACCTCGAAGCGCCGACGCACCGGGAATGATTGCTCGCTCCTGCTGCGCCGGCACCCATCGCCGGCGCTCAAAAAACCCTGATACTCGGTCAATTCTACATTTAATTTTCATGTTTATGTTCAATTATGCGCTGTGCATGCAGATTTGATGATTGAAGATACAACACACCTGTAGATCGCCGGGATAGTACCTTCCGTCCCGAGAGGATCAATCTCTTCTGAGGGCGACTGTCCGAATGAGCTCTCGCCTACATTTGGCCCGTCTAATAGGCTATCCATGGGCACGGACGGGCGATGGAGGCACTAGTCAACCAGAAAAATGAGGAAGAGAGATCGACAATCCCGCGATGTCTTCAGCTCGTTTGTCCAAGAAAATAGAGTAGTCCTCACGTGTGGAGGGAACGGCAGTCATCGTCTCAGATATCCAGCACTACGATGTTGACCAACTTGCCCCCGAGGCACCGCCGAAAGCAACCACGAAGCCGATGTTCAGGAGCAGCGCAACTACATCCACGCCTTCAACAACGCTTTATCGGATTTTCGCACCGCAGGGTTCAAACCTGACCTTATCATCACTGAGTTCGTCATCATAACATCCGGGAGGTCGCTGTGGTCGATACCTCGGACGATCTGCTGAGCGCGGTTATGATAGTCGTCGCGGGCGCTTGCACTGGCGAAGAGGACGTTGGTGTCTCGGAGGGCAACCGGCATCACTCCGCCCCGAACTCGCTCTCGACTTCGACTGCATTCGTCTCGCCAACATCCACCGGCTCGAAGTCGTCGAAGACCCCCTCACGCTGATGGACGATTTCGACGGAGAGATTCCCTTCTTCGTCGGTGGTCCACCGAAGCTTGTCCCCCAGTTCGGTGTCGAGACGCCGGCGGAGGTCAGCAGGGATTGTCACCACTGCCCGGTCGCTGACCGTCGTTTCTTCGGGAGCGTCGTCGGGTGCCATACATATTAGGACAGGGTTTTGCAACATACATGTTGCGCCACATGTGGCCGTCAGTTCGAGAACGGACGCTCGAATTCCATGGAACATCCTCGGTAGCCACTGATGACATCAACCGCGCCGTTCACGGCGCGGAGGATGTCATACTCGCACGCTGGAATCTATCGGTGCCAGTGACTCACAACAGTTGAGTCGGTCATGTCAATGTATATTTTATTGCTGAGACTGCGTTTGGCTCAGTGGTCCGCATGATGAGCTTCAGGCAGGTCGCAAAGTGAACTCACCCATGCGATGGTTGGTGATTGTTCGATTAAATGGTGATTTGATGACGTGTGATAGTAATTAACTGAAGCAAGCATCAGTCTGTATCGCTCATGCAGAACCGCTTACGTTGTAAAAAAGTATTTTTGGATAGTTGTGGTAGTGCTCCTCAAGATATGCGCACAGATGTCGATCCATCGGGAAGCGAGAGTATGCCGTTCGCTGGTGTCATCGACTCTCTCCAGGAAATAACAGAACTGAGCGGTACTGGCTAACCGCATCCTTTGCTCCAATTGGATGGTTAGCGTCGCTTTTGAGAGAATACGTAGAATCGCTCCACGATACACTCATAATCAGCACTCTGCTGGAGTTGCTACCAAAGATATAATTAGTTCTCTGGCTTACATTAACATATGCGTCCAATGATGGATGTTTCAGAATGTGAGATGTATGAGTGTCCCAGCTGCGGGGGGCGTGCAGACGAGCGCGGCGAGTGTGACTCGTGCGGAGTTGAGCTCGTCTCGATTGGCTGTGAACGAGATTTGTAGGCGCGCCCTCGAAGGTAGTCAGCGTCAGTGCCGGTCACGATACCTCGGCGTCTTCAATTTGGTTCGCTTCTGCGACTCAAGACGTGATGTAGTCGAGAGCGGTAGAAATCGTGATCAATAAAGAATGAACCAGGCAGAATTTTCTGTGTGCCCCTGCGTTGGCGACGGATTTTGATGTGATATGATTGGGGTTCTGCTGGATAGGTCTCGCCGCAGGAATGAGTTGAAATCGATTCGGTGTGCGGTTCCGGTCAGAAGTCTGCCAATCCGACCTGGGTGGATGTCGAGTGTGACTCGCCATATTCTCTTGCAATCTCCTTCGCGCCAGTGATGCCGCCCGAAAGCGATGCGCGTCGGGCAATCTCTTCCTCACCGAGTTTGGCAGCAGCTTCCTCTTTGAGGCTCTCATAGCGGCGCCAAAATTGTTCTTTCGCCGTTTCGTACTCAACGACCGGGCGTGGATAATCAGCTCGTGGGTCAGATCCAATCATCACACCAGATTCCCGTTGAACACTCAGAGGCGTTTTCTCTGGTGCCGGGAGGTACTCTGCTGGCAGCGCTTCGAGTTCAGGCACCCACTTTCGAATCCACTTACCATCGGGGTCTTGATCACGGACTTGTTTACGAGGATTGTAGAGACGGATCCCAGGCTTCCCAATGAGTCCGCACTGTGACTGCCATTGTGTGTAGTTGATAGCAGCATCACTGTCGATGAGATGATGATGATACCAGTCGGCTCCAATCCACCACGGTTGTTGCAGTAAGTGGAAATATGCGCTCACACCCATTGCCCGCATCCGGAAGTTCAACCATCCCGTATTGCGCAGGCATCGCATCGCTGCATCGACCATCGGATACCCCGTGTTCCCTTGTTTCCACGCTGTCACCAGTGCTGGGTCATGTTGGTCGGCGTTGAATTCCTCGAGCACCGGATTGACTGCCGTATCGAGCCACCCTGGCCAGTCTTCGAGTTTCTGATTGTAATGTCGATTCCAGAATAGACGTGACCTGAACATCTCGACACCTCGGCCGGATTGTGCGTGTTGACAGACATACTGATACACTTCACGTGTCGAAACGCATCCAAATCGAATGTATGGCGACAGCCCGCTGCATCCATCACGTGCGTCAAGCGGAGAAGAGATATTGCTGGGATATGCTTGAATATCTCCCACGAATTTCTCGAGTTTCTCACGTGCAACGTCTCGTCCGCCCCTCGGAAGGTGGGATTTTGTCGGACTCATCTGATATTCCTGTTCAACTTGATCGATAGTCACGCCAGTTGTGAGACCAGTGATCACAGCCGTATCAAACGAAGGCGTGTAGCGGTCGTTTTGGAACCACGACTTGAGATGATCTCCCCACTTGTGCCGTGTCCGATCAACTCCTCGACGCAGCCCATCACCTGAGACGAACCGAACCCCTATGTTAGACGCCTGCCTATCGCGGCTGAGACCGTATCGCCCAGTTGGTGTCTGTGCAGCGAATACTTTCCAGCCGGCGTCGGTGAAGGCATCTAAGATTGGAATTGGGTCGCCAAAGGCGTAGGTGAGGTGTCCACCATCGTCAGCATCACTCTCATCTTGAGTTCGAGTCTGATACTGACCACTCAAATCACGCAAGCACTCGTGAAGGAATTGAATCCGGCTGTCGCAAGCGAGTCCATCACCCCCATAGAATCCGGGGTCAAAAATGAACAGAGGAAGCACGACGTCGGCTGCATTCGTCGCAGCAGTCACGGCTCCTTGATCATGAACTCGCAGTTCCTCCCGGTGCCAAACCACGGCACCGGTTATGTTCCCTTCCCCGCATTCGTTAGCACCGGCTGTCCTCTCTCTGAGGCAGTCCTCGGGTGAGGGGATAGTGACCGGCACTGGTGGGTTTGGGAGAGTAGGCGCCACGTATGGAAGAACTTCTTATATGAATAAAAGCGTTGTATTTTCCTGTTCTGCTTCTGGGTTAGGGTCAGGGTAACCCACTCTCGCAGGTTGAGCTCATCAGAACTCAAGGAGAATACTTCGACGCTTGCACTCGGTGAAGAAGCCAACACTCGGGAATCAAGCCATACCTCGCAGCACGGTCAACTCCCTGCGGAAAAAACAACGATGAGATAGCTCTACTCCTTTCTATCAGGTCTGGTAAGGATGGTCAGGAACATCCAAGCCAAACCCAATATCCCCGAGTCACAACACTCGGATGGTGACCAGACCTTCGGGGAGTTCACATAAGCCGCCCAACACGTCGCAGACTATGTGTGGAGCGACCGCACCTCGTCAAAGCCAAAAACACACTCCACGAACAGCCACCGAACTCTGAGGAGAACCACTCACCCTCGCCCAATTCGCGAGAAACCTCGCTGCCGACGCCTTGTCGAACTCCAAGGACTTGAAGGTGACATCCTCCCGTGCCTGAAGACGCAGGAATCCCACGGCACCGCACCGCTGAGTTGGGATATGACGGTTTGCGGTTCACGACCTGTTCTCGCGGGGCGAAACGGCCCTCGCTGCGGTCGAACAGGTGAACCCCTAACTGTGCCAACCAGCCGTTATCCCTCTCACCGCCATCATGACTTGAGCGCGATTCGAGAGGACAACAACGGCGAGTCTCGGAGCTGAGCATGTGTGTGGTGAATCATCGCCAGCAGGAAGGGTGTTAGCTATCTTCGGAGCCATAGGTATCGAAGAACATCGCTTGCTTGATCACCCAGAGTTGGTGATTTTGACACATCCAATCAGACTTGGTGGATCTCGCCGCTCATGAGTTCATATTCAAGATACTCGAGTCTCTGATGATTTCGGCATTAGTGAGTGTGTTGATTGTGATATCACATCACTCCCGGCTGTGTATCCACCGTGCTGTTAGCAAATGTTTATGATATTCGGTCGGATACCAGCAGTTAGGGTAGATTCGGTTTATTCATGCGACGCCCAACTCTGTGGTTTGGAAGACTGATTAATGATCTCGATACTCGCTGGGGAAGGGCGACATCATATCTACTGTATGCGCTAAATATCGCCTTTTTGTCATTATATATCGTTGGAACCTATTCCATCTCAGATCCATACCGTCTCCAACTCGTCACGATCGAGTCTGGGCTTGCCCTGGTCTTCCTGTTCGAATATTTCTCTCGGATAGACTGTGCGGAGAGTCCTATCGATGAGGCTACAAACTTCTATTCACTTGCCGACTTGCTGTCTATCATCCCAACACTCTTGATTGTCTTTGTCCCAGTCGTGGGACAGCTTGCGTTTTTCAGAAGCGTCCAGGTACTCAGAGTGCTTCGGTTCGTTCGGATTGGATTGGAGAATCATATGTTTTTCAATTACAGCCTAACCGCGAGGCAAGTCACTGTCGCCGAACTACTCGTACTGATCTTTGTCATCCTGAATCTGCACGCCGGCACGATTTATGGAGTTGAGTCTGGAGTGAATCCGGATTTCCCGAACTACGGCACAGCATTGTACTACTCTGTTGTTGCGTTAACGACGACTGGTTTCGGCAACGTTGTTCCAGTGACTGCTGCTGGGAAAGTTGCCACATCTATTGGCCTGATAGCTGCTGTAACACTCATCCCGTGGTTAGTCGTGAGGGCGAGGACCAGGGCACGAACGCCCGTGGAAATCGATCAAGAATGCGCCCGGTGTGGGGCCTCTTCTCATAACAGCGAGTCGAATTACTGCTGGAAGTGCGGAGAGGAGTTGTGAGTCAGCGTAGATCTGCGCTCAGAGGCTCGTCGCGCGAGAGAAATTCGAATACACTGAGTTTCTTTGAAGCGCTTCAATTATGTGGCTGGGTTGAGAGGAATCGTCTTGACTGTCAGCACTACGTCCCACGAGTGATATAAGATATCGCTGAGTGTTGTGGGGCGACCGTCAAAACGCGCTTCCGCATTGCTCAGGAAGTATCCGAGCAGTCATCTGGCAAATTCGATAATAGAACATGGTATTGAACACAGTACTCAGAGCTGATTGTTTGATATCATATTCTGTTCTCGCTGTGGGAAACAGCGAACTTCTCTGGCTTGTAAATGGTTAGATAACAACCGCACTGAAATCGTCGGATATCCCAGTGTGGAAATATATCGGATTGGCTCGGTATTTCGAATGCTCTATTGCCGATGGCTACTCGAGTTCGTCGGGTCGCTCATTGTCTCAGCGATCGAGACAGCCAGTTCAGTTGCATCGACAGCCGTCTCCCCCAGCACATACGTGATCGGTTCGATACCGAACGCACCCTCATGGTAGACGACCCGCGGGACGCTATCTCGGCTCTGAAACCGCTCTCGAAGCCGTTCGTCCCGGTCCTCATAATCGGCATCGAAGCGTAACGGCTCAATCCCATGTTCTTGCGCTGCGGCTAGTAATGCGTCGCTTGTGACGAGATTGAGTGCGCCAGCAGTCGTCTCATCAACAGCCTGTGCCGCGAGGATCATCGTTGAGACATTGCTGGAAGCCCCGAATTCTGGGTCCGATGGAACCTCAACGCGGCCCCGCATCGAGTAAATTCGTCCTGGCACTGCGGCTACGTCGGTTATATCAGCTGCTCCCGGCAGTGCCATCCCGATGTTTGTCCCAACGTTAGGGATTGCCTCAGTTATTCCATCAGCAGTTGCGAGCAGCCGAGCAGCTCGACGGACATTTGCGAGTGTTTCTCGTTCGGTTGCCAGCGTGGAGTCGATTCCGCGAACGCAGAGATCACAGCTTAATCCTCGGAGAGAGGGCATCGCCTCTTCATGAAGTTCACAAATTGGTCCACGATCCTCAAACGTCGCTATGAGATCCATTAACTCCGCAAGCGCGTCATAGCCGTCCATCTGCTCATCGGCAAGTCCTGTCGCGATCCGCTCGATGGTCGCTTGTGTTCGAGGGTCGCCAGCGATTGGTCCACTCCGGTCAGGTTTGCTATTGAGATACGAACTCACTGCAGCCTGTGTCACGCCAAGATTGTTGGCGATCGTCTGCTGGGTCAGACCAGCATCTGCAAGCTCACGTGCAAGCATTGGCCGAACAACTGGTAAAACCTCGTTGACGACAATCTCGCTTGGCAAAACCAGCGACATAGCTAATATTTTGCGACTGTTGACAAAAGTCGTCGGGACTGTCGGTGATAACCAAATTATATTAGTTAGTTATATAATGCTCGCACAATCACAATGAACTGATGACCGGCACTGAAGAACTTGCACCAATCGGCGATCCGATTTGGGAGTCAATCTTCGATCACCCGATGGTCAGGCAACTGGGCGATGGAACACTCAATGAGGAGCCGTTCCGCTACTGGGTCCGGCAAGATTACATCTATCTCACCGAGTACGCCCGTCTGTTCGCTCACGGTGTGACAAAGGCACCTAATATGACACAGATGGGCACCTTTGCTGAGCTCCTCGAATCGACATTAAACACTGAGATGGATCTTCACCGCGCTTACGCAGCAGAGTTCGGGATCAACGAGAGCGAACTCGAGTCAACCAAGCCGTCGCCAACGACGCAGGCATACACAGACTTTCTTATCAGGACCGCTGCGACGGGAACCTTCGGTGATCTTGTAACTGCGTTGCTCCCCTGCATGTGGGGGTTCAACATAACCGGCAAGCGATTAGCCGACCGGGGGAAGCCCGATCACAAGGGGTACGCTGAGTGGATTGACACCTACGCCGGCGAGGAGTTCACTGAATTGACAGAGTGGTGCAAGGGGCTGATGAATGACGTCTGGGCGGAGGGAACGCCCGCCCAGCGTGATCGTTATCGTGAATTATTCCGAACCTCTGCTCGGTACGAGTATCGATTCTGGGATGCTGCTTGGCGACAGGAGGGGTGGGAGATATGAGAAATTCAGCAGGGCGCTCAATCACGGTTGATATCCCAGATAATTATCCCAGCGATACCGATTCGGCCGACGATGTCCGGTTTACTGAGTGGTGTCAGGCTCTCTCACAGCCTGAGTGGGCAGCTGCCGTTGAACATCGATTTACCGAACAACTCCGTGAGGGAACGATTGATGATGCCGTTTTCCGCCAGTACTTAGTGCAAGATTACGCCTTCATTGAGTCACTCGTTGGGACATTTGGCCACGCGCTTGGCGAGGCATCATCGATGAAGGCGAAAGCCCGGCTGGGAACATTTATTCATACGCTTACAACCGATGAAAACGACTATTTTGAGCGCTCGCTCGATGCTCTCGACGTGCCCGAGTCCGACCGCAGAGAGCCCGAGCTCATGCCGGCGACACGCGCTTTTGAAGATCTTCTCGAGCGAGTTGCACGAGAGGGCGGGTACGCTGAGACACTCGCTGTCCTTGTCCCCGCGGAGTGGATCTATCGCGCTTGGGCTGGTGTCGATGCTGAGCCTCCTGAGCAGTTTTATCTTGCCGAATGGATTAGGCTACACAATAATCCAGGTTTCAACGAGTTTGTCGAATGGATTCGAGCAGAGCTTGATCGGGAGGGTGCAGCGGCCGCCTCAGATCGTCAACAGCGGCTTGCCCGACACTTTCATCGGACCGTTGAACTGGAGATTGCATTCTTCGATGCCGCCTACGCGGCTAAGAGAGATGATCAAACATGGTGAGCACCGCTGTCGTATTGGGACTGACCGTCGTGACACTTGCTGGCTTGAGCACGCTTGGTCTCTGGTTCTCACGGGGGTCTGTTGACTCTGTTGAGGACCTACTGACCGCCCGTAACTCTGCACACTCAGGCCGAATGACAGCGACGCTGGTTGCCTCAGTCATGGGGGTCTGGATTCTGCTGTCGGCCCCAGAGGCGGGAGCGAGTTTTGGAATCGCCGCGGTCATTGGCTATACGATCGGTGAGGCAGTCCCAATGCTCGTCTACGCGAAACTGGGACCGCGAATCCGTGAGCTCGTTCCAGACGGACATTCGCTGACCGAATACGCCCACGCCCGCTATGGTCCGGCGATGTATGCATTTGTGCTCATGGTGAGTTGTCTGTACATGTTTATTTTTCTCGCTGCCGAGCTGACAGGCATCGCCAGCGCATTATCGCTTGTCGCTGGCGTCCCACAGTGGCAAACTGCCGTCCTGGTTGGCGGGTTCGTGGTCCTATACACGACTTACGGTGGACTCAGGGCTTCGATTCTGACCGATACCATACAAGCACTCGTGGTCCTTCCACTGCTCGTCTTCGCGCTCGGTGGCGCGGTGTTTGCGCTGGGCGGTGCCGACACGATTCACGCGAATATTATGACAACAAATCCAACACTGCTTGATCCCGGTTTCCTGCCCGGCCTTCAGTTTGGTTTCGGGTTGGCATTCGCCATTCTCGGGGCAGAATTGATCAATCAAACCTGGTGGCAGCGGATTTACGCTGGAGTTGACAGCGAAACCGTTGGGCGGAGTTTCCGACGTGCCAGCGTGACGAACGGACTCATTATTTTTCTTGCTGGGCTGTTCGGTCTCGTCGCCGCTGGTAGCGCTGACATCGTTACGGATGTATCGAGTTCGGCGTACAACGCTGATGTCGCCTTCTTCATTCTCCTCCAGTCAGCTTTTCCAGAGTGGCTCGTCGTTGCAGTCGTTCTGTTAGCGCTTCTGCTCGTGATGAGTTCTGTCGATACACTGTTCAACGCCCTCGCGAGCGTCGTGACAGCGGATCTCCCACGGTTACTTTCCGACCCAAATGACCGGACGCTCACGATTGGTGCACGTGCACTGACAATTATCAGTGCGGTCGGTGCTGTCTACGTCAGTCTTCGTGCTCGCAGCGTCCTTCGGTTATTTCTCTTCGCCGACCTGCTGGGCGCTGCGGTCGCAATCCCCCTGATCTACGGGCTCTACTCACGACGGCTCACAGGTACTGGTGCGCTCGTCAGTAGCCTCGCTGGACTTGCCGTCGGACTCGTATACTTTCCCGACTTCAGCGGGCTCATACGGTCAGTTCCTATTCTCGGTGGATTATTACCTACACCTGACTCGCTGTATCTGACGGCCTTCGGCGGTGCATTCGTCATCTCGTCAGTACTGACGGTGCTTGCCGCCAAGGTTTCCACTACTGCATACGACCACGACGAGTTGGGGACCGAAATTAGTCGGCTCAGTGACGCTCGGACTGATGGCGGCCAGCGCGAAACTGAAGATCAGACTGCAGCAACCCAAGACTCCAACGCTGACAATGAGGTGAGTAATTAATGCAGATTGGGTCGACGCTGTTTGCGGTTGTGCTCTGGAGTGCGCTGCTCAGTGTTGGCTGTGTTTTTGTATATGAACTCTACACCGTGACGGTGGAATCCAGATCGAGAATACATGACTAAGCAAGGTACGGTAAGAATCAATCAAGAGATATTCGCGGGTGCGACTAAGCGTGGGACATCAACTGTTTGTGCTGTGGTGGACATTCGTAGGAAGATGACACAGAGTCCAGGTGATATCGTCATGGCTGATTAGCACAGTCCAGTGTTCCTTTCAAGCGCACGAGCGAGTCGTTCGAAGAGGAGCATACCGATCACAGCTCATGCAAAGCACGCCGGCAGATTAGTATCTCATGACACGGGCTGTCAGGCGTCGTTTGATAACGTCGTGAAAGCACGAACGAGGCTTGACATAGAGTGAGTCATGTGCGTGCGGAACAGGCGCTCAAACCCTGTCCGGCGGAGATACAGGTTATCGACACGGATACAGGCCGTCTGTGAGACGAACCGAGACGGTCACACCGATGTAATGAGACAGTCTCGGGAGTTCCACTCGGTTGACGGTATCCCCGTCAAGCCGTCCGTTGTGGATACCGCCAGAGAACAAGCAAGGTACTCGAATCAGGGATAACGAAGGGTAATGCGTGGTACTCCTCGTCTCATGACGGAATACAAACCATCTGTTCTCAACTCAGCGGGGGCCTTGTAGGAAGCCCCGCCCGTTCACGGCCGGGAGGATGTCATCCACACAGCGCAAGCGTGAGTATCTGCGTATACAACGAGTCAATTAGAATGGTGGGCTGTAATCATCGTACTCGTTCATCTCTTCCATCACTGTGGTTTTCGAAGGCATCACTGCAGCGTCTGGCCCGCCAGCCCGTACAACACTGACATCCTCAATGGCGTCGACGTTTTTGGGGAGGCGCTGTTCAATGGCCTTCATTGTCATTGGTGCAATACCACATCCTGAACATGCACCGCCGATTGCGACGGTTGCGGTCCCCGCCTCCTCGTCAATGTCTCGCACCTCAAAGTTCCCGCCGTGTTGCTGAATCTGCGGGACGTTGCTTGTCAGATAATTCCGTGTCTGCTGTTCGATTCCTTGCGCGCTCATTGTACCTCATATTTATCGATGTAATGTCATAAATTTGTGCGTTTAGGATAGCCTAAAGTATGGATACAGACGCCCTGAGAGTGGTATACTGTGCCGTATTCACGCATATAAATAAATAGTCTATCATTTTTGGCACGACTAAAAATTCTCTCGGCACGGTCGTTATTGGACAGTGAGTAGACCCCGCCCTGTGGTTAAGACGTGACGTTACATGATCATTCAATATTACGCGTTGATATCCCCTTGGCGATTCTGTCAAGCCCTTGTCCAGTGATAAATGGGTAGGCTTCCGGCTCGATGCCGCCTTCGCTTGGTACAGGCATACATGATTCCAAGTTCAGTGCTGTTGAGATCTAACCTCAATAGTGTAACTGACATCATAGCTGCCCAGTGGAGACCTACGAGTTTACACTTCGTGTATCTTTAATAACTGGTGAGTGTAAATTATATATATATGTCACACCGAGTCCTTGTTCCGCTTGAACTCCCAGATGCCGACTCGGTTCCAGACGCATTGGTTAGAAGCATTCCGTCAATGGAGGTTGTTTTGCTTGGCCACTACGGATTGCCAGATCAAACGCCGCCTTCGGCAGCCCGTGACCAGTTCGAAAACGACGCTCGTCAAGAACTCAATGGGCTTACTAACCTTCTTGAGGATGCAGAGGTGTCTGCAACCACTCGGCTTGTATTTGGGAAAGCCCGTGACAAAACAGTCAATCGTGTTGCGCTGGAGGAAGAATGCGACGTCATTCTGACATCCGGTAACGCAGACGAGGTGAAACAGGTACTTGTGCCTGTTCGTGGGAAAAAGAACTTTGACCGGATTCTCTCGTTCGCCGAGGAGTTACTAACTGCGACTGGAGCAGCCGTTACACTGTTCCACACTGGTGATGAGTCTGACCGGAGATCAGGCGAGGAAATCCTATCAGATGCAACCGACCGACTGATGAATGCAGGTGTTGACCCTGACAAAATTAGCCAGCAACTGTCCGAAGAAGCTGATACGAGTCAGAGTATCGTTGATATCAGTGAATCGTTTGATGTCCTCATCTTAGGTGAGACAGAGCCCTCACTACGTGATCGGATCTTGGGCAATGTCCCTGCACAGGTGACTGCCGATACAGACGATCCAGCTTTTGTCGTCCGAAGTGCTAAATCAGATTGAGTCAGAGACATTCGTCTGAATCGGTGTTTTTATTATCCTTCCTCTTACTGCGTTCTGATTTACTCAAATATGGAATATCTTTTGAGATTGCTGATCACAGCGCAGTTCGTCAGCACATGTGTTTCCAAAAGCTAACTGGATTACACGCATCTACGACCCGCGCACGGAATAATAAATACTCGCTAATCCAAACCCAATGAGCAGTGACTCAATGGTATAGAGAATGAGAAGTGAGGAGCCAGATATTTCATAAATACCGATGACAGCAGGCGAGTAGATCACCTCAGCAATGGTGCTGAGAGTGACAAGTGCAAACCCGAGCGTTGCATACTTTAAATTTGGCTTGCCCACGCGGCGCTGTGCTTGAAACCCATAGTATGTAAGACTCCCTCCAATGATAAGCACAAAGACATTACTGAATACTAACATCCAGAGTGTCGGGTCACTACTCATTATTCCGTATCAGTTTGACCGTCCTGCTTCTCCGACTGTTCAAGATCCTGGATGAGCTCAGCAAACTGATCCACAGCATCTTTTTCAATACTAATATCCACGTCAAGTTGTCCCTGTTCAAGACTGATTGTAATCTCATTTAATTCGCTCCTATACTCACTGTATTGTGTCCCATCAGGATCTCTCGTAACCTCCTCAGTGAGGAGATTATAATTCTCCATGGCTTGAACGCGCCGATAAATCGTCGCCAATGACCGGTCGCAAACTTCAGCCAGTTCTTTGGCTGACATTGGCTGAACACTCGTCGCAACCAAAATACGCCGAACATCTTTGCTTGCCAGTATATCAAATATATCATCTGGGTCCCATGCTTTGCTCACATTTAGTTAATAACGAACCGTAGATTCCATCACTGATATACGCACATCAGTAGGTTTAGCTCTATTTCATTCACCACACGAAGTCAATACCCAATCGTCAGTGTCCCCTGAAACAATCCATTATTATCATTTACACACCCTGTGGATAGACATTTTTCGATGTGAACGCTTGTTTTAATTGATTCTCGGCAGGCGAGCACTCCTCATGCGTGCTCACTTGGTGTTTAATCCCATCCCAACGGATATGCCCAGTCTGGTTGTCATGATGATGGTGTCCCTGGTGTTCTTTGTGTCGTTGCCGTCAGCGTGATTTCGTCGTATCAGAGTTCACATTTGTCCTGTAGCGAGTGCAGGGTCGCCCCACAGTTGATACTCCGGTGAAGTTTCGCGTGCTGGTTGTTGTGCGTGATTACCAGAGTGTGAAGCCAGATTTACACTTGAGGTGTGGGTAACGAGGCAATTCTATATATCCTAATCTGCGGGAGTAACTCAGTCTTTCCCTGCGGGAGCCGACTCAGTCGCTCGTTGCAACCTCTCCATCCTGCTGTCGCGCGAGAAGAGTACCAATCGCTCCTTCACGGTCCGTTCGAGAGCGGCCATACACGAGGTACCACGCAGCGCCACCAACGATAATACCGGCTGCACCAAGGATCGGGAGCATCCCCATCTGAGTGAGCAATGCCAGTCCGCCAGCGAATCCGGCAAGTTGGACGTATGGATAACCGGGCGCTTTGAATGAGGGCTGGTAGGAATCGACTCCACTTGTGCGGAATACGATTAAAGCAATATTCACAATTGCGAACACAAGAATCTGAAATGCGCTGGCCAACTTCGCCAATTGAACAACTGGCACGAATGCAATGAGCGACAAAAGGAGACCGCCAGTTATTAAAATTGAGTTTCTCGGAGTGCTGAACCGTTCACTTACTCGGGCAAGTTGCATAGGTGCTAGTGAATCTCGACTCATCGCTAACGGGAATCTTGAGGACGCCAGCACCCCCGCATTGGCCATAGAAGTCAACGCTAATATGGCGACCAGCGAAATGACAATAACACCGGCTCCGCCAAGCAGTTGACCCGCACCGTCTGCCATCGGTGTCAGTGATGGTCCACCATTCGGCCCGCTTGTCGTCAGAACGCCTTGATCGTTCAGACCAACTACGACCGTAACGACTAGTGTGTAGAGCAGCATCATCACTCCCATCGAAATGAGAATTCCAAGTGGTAGATTCCGGTCTGGGTTCTCGATTTCCTCAGCAACGCTGGCAATCTTCGTTACCCCTGCGTAAGAGACGAAAACGAATGCTGCCGCTGTCACAACCCCGCCTGCTCCCTTGTCAGTGAATCCTTGAAAACGCGCTGTGTCGATAACAAGTCCAGAGTTGAGAACATATGCTGCCAGCGCAAACACGACAGCAGTGACGATAATCGACTGGGCCTTCCCACTCTGCTCCGTGCCAACGATGTTGAGCACAACGATAACTGCTGCAAGTCCAAGTGCGACGAGCTTTACCAATCCACCCGATATCGGAACGAGTAAGAGAAGGTATGCACCCAATCCAACCAGTGCAAAAGAACTCTTGAACACAAGCGAGAACCATGCGCCGATTCCAGCTATCGTTCCAGCTAATGGTCCCATCGCCCGGTCAATGTACAGATATGTCCCGCCAGACTCGGGCATAGCGGTTGCCATTTCGGCTTTTGAGAGTGCAGCCGGTAACACGACCAATCCAGCCAGGATATAAGCGATGATCACTGCCGGTCCAGCTTTTTTGAGACCTAATGCAGGGAGTACAAAAATCCCACTCCCAATCATTGCACCCATACTGATTGTGACTGTTGCGTACAAACCGAGGTCTCGTTCAAGATCATTTTTCATGTGTTAATTAACCCCTTGGTGGGTGGCAAGCGAGTGATTCCACTCCTGAGACGTGTTTCTACTCTCGTGCCCTGATTGATTCCAGAGCAGGCTCATGCGAATTGAGTAAACGAATGATAACAGACTCATCATTGAGTTGTTTTTAGCTGCTACATTATCAATGACGTAACCGTGGTAACCGACAGAAGCGATTGGAATGACAAAGAACGTTGGATTAGTTATGATCAACGTGCTGCTGTGGATTGATTGAGTCATAAATTCAGTAAGTATCATCATATGCAGTCATGTTGGCTCGGTATGAGTGTTGAATAATTTCACGCAACTAAACAGACAAGTAGGCGCTGGGCTACTAACGAACATCTCAATTTCTGTGTCTGCTCGTTCCAGGCGGACATTCGCGGTGTGACTTTGCTCTCTCTGTTGTCTTTGCTCCCCCATTCTAGCTATCCGATCAACAGCTTTCGTACGTCATCAATCATATGCGGCTCTACGGCAATAAGATATCGACGACTACCTTTGAGTGTCGTTTCGGGACCGGCGATTTTGATTCCATCAGCATCCGAAATCACATGACAGCCATCGGGGAGACGTATGTCCTCTACTTGCTCACCAGCCGCAGGAGACCGTGGGTGAATCCGAATGTTGAGAATGTCAACATCTCCTGTGGTGTCCTCTATTGTTTGGACACTCTCTCCCTGAATTCGGTTGACTGCAGCTTTTGAGCCTATCCGTTCAGGATACACAATCTCATCAATAAACTCATTTGTCGTATTCACTCTTTCAAGATTGTTCACTCGTGCCACAGTCCGCACATCCTCTGTCAAGTGTTGCATCTCTGCACAAATCGCGAAGTTGGTCGTTGCATCACCGGTCAGAGCCGCAACAACATCCACCCGTCGGGGCTCAACCTGGTGAAGAACTTGTGGATCTTCAGCGTCGCCCTCGATCACGACACCTGAACAGTTATTGACGACTGTATCGACAGTTTTGGAATCACGTTCTATGATATATACATCATGACCATGATCACTCAGATGCTTAGCTGTCCGGCGTCCCACTCTGCCTGCACCTGCGATGGCGACGCGACGTTCCGCTGTGTGATCGGTTTGTGTGTATGACCCAGATAGACTCACAGATATATCTTTAATATTGATATTGTACGTACATTTAAAATACGACCGACCGTTTGCGGATCCCGCAAATCAGCCGTCGTTTCAACCGCGATGTAGCAACCTCTCGTGATGTATTGAAAAGATGCTGTGAACACATTGCAGGGCAGACGCCTTGTGCGGGGTGTACAGGAGTATTGGTGCGACTGATAGCAGTCACAGAAATCCACATCCACTACCTGTTTGAAATAATCGACTGTCTTGCGGCCTCCGAAAAACCACAAAGACACTCTCATCAATGTTTCAGTGCTGCTCTTGAGTTAGCAACGATATGATGTTAATACATAGAAATGTGAATAACCTCCTCATTTAGCACTTCCAGCAAATCCCAGAGAAAAAACTTGGCGCGTGAAATGAGTTACAGCCACGGTTGACATATTCTCTCGTCTTCAGATGCAGAAATCCCACGGCACTGCACCGCTGGATTGGAACATGAGGGTCTGCAGTCTCGCAGTTGTTCCATCGGTGAGAATCCGTGGGAAAACTCAGCTAAACTCTAGGTTGTGCCAACCAGCCGGGAGTTCTATGATCGTCCAAACCGATCAAAAACACAGAGTCACTTCATCGTTGATATTGAAACGGATACTCTTCG
The DNA here is from genome assembly GCA_028275165.1 of Haloquadratum sp. GTDB lineage: Archaea > Halobacteriota > Halobacteria > Halobacteriales > Haloferacaceae > Haloquadratum. The sequence continues at coordinate 5,132 of JAQCNF010000051.1, read as the reverse complement.
TCCCGTCCCGTCCCGTCCCGTTCAGTTCAGATCAGTGCTGAACGCCGCATCACACGATTCGCATACATGCAACCTTGCGACACGCTCACTCTCGTCTCCTTTCCTGCACGCGCAGCGCGTCTTGCTCATGTCACGTTCGGACACTTCGACGGTGTTGATGCCTCCAACTTTTGAGTTGTATTTGAGGATGTTGGTGAAGCAGTCGAACGCCCGTGCAAGTTGAGGCTACCGTGCTTGCCCCAATTTCCTGGCTGGCCGTTCTCTTATAAAGAACAAGGAGAATACCCGCATCTTTAGGCGCGGGATGAATCCGACAACTCTGTGAATAGTCCACAATCGATAGCAGATTTGGATATTATCATACCACATCATTTGTATATGCTGTATCTCATAAAAAAACAGTGTATCGAAAAGATGCTAAAGACAACCCGCACTTACGTTGCACATATCACGAATCATGAACAGGTTTGTGATGAGCTAGATAAGTGTGGGTTTTCTGCATCCAAAATATGGAATGTTGCACGCTACTACACGGAACAACGGTGGGATAATGATGGTGAGATACCTGATGAGTCTGAGTTGAAATCTGAGTTGAAAACCCATGAACGCTTTAATGATTTACATTCGCAGTCAAGTTCGTTCGAGACGGCTCCGCCGTCTCGTGATGCCAATGAGCTTCGCTCAGTGAGCACAGCGAGTTCTTGAAGAGCTTGCTGAGGCGTTTAACGGGTGGTACAACTCTGATGACGGCAATAACCCGCCGGGATTCAGAAAGTGTGACGATAAACATCCGCGTTCTACCGTGACATGGAAAAAAGGTGCTATCAAACATGACGACAAACACGGACAACTGCGTCTCTCAAAAGGTTCCAATCTAAAACAGGGTTGGTCTGATTTCATTCTCGCAGAGTATGAAACACGACCTGATGTAGACGTTGAGAACATTCAGCAGGTGCGTGCTGTTTGGAATGATGATATGTGGGAACTGCATATCGTCTGTAAGAAAGAGATACCAGTGAAAGATGCACCCGGTAACAAGACGGCTGGTATTGATCTTGGTATTGACAACTATCTTGCTATTGACTATGAAGATGGTGTCAGTGAGTTGTATCCGGGGAATGTGTTGAAAGAAGATAAACACTATTTCACCCGTGAGAAATACCAGACTGAAGGCGAGAATGGTCCGTCAAAACGTGCCCGAAAAGCCCGGCAGAAACTCTCCCGGCGTCAAGACCACTTTTTAGATACTCTCAGTAAGCATATTGTTCAACGGTGTGTTGAAGAGGGGGTGGAGCGGATAGCTGTTGGTGATCTCAGCGGCATTCGAGATGGTAAAGATGGTGATTCACGCAATTGGGGTGTGTCGGGCAATAAGAAACTGCATGGATGGGAGTTTGACCGCTTTACGAATCTGCTCGAATATAAGGCGGAAGAATATGGTATTCTTGTTGACCGAGAGAGTGAGCGAGATACGAGTAAGACGTGTTCATGTTGTGGGCGGAAACGAAACAAGAATCGTGTAGAACGTGGCTTGTACGTGTGTGATTCATGTGGTAAGCCGATGCATGCAGATGTGAATGGTGCAGTAAATATTCGGAGAAAGATAACTCAAACTCCCCCGACGGGGGATATGAGTAACGGCTGTTTGGCACAGCCCGGAGTGTTCTTGTTCGACCGCGAAAGCGGGTTGTTTCACATGAGAGAACAGGGAGACTGCAAACCATAATATCCCAACTTTTGGGATTCCTGCGTCTTTAGGCGCAGGAGGATGTCAAGCGCCAGCGGGTTTCCCGACGTTAGTTCGTCTAACTTCCTGCTCAACACACCGTTCAATGATGTGTGTAGCAAGACCGTGGAAGAGTTCGTTCGGTACTCTGAACACCTCGCGTGCGAGTGGCTTCTGCGCTGCCTGAATCATCGCACGTGGCAATTGCTGTCGGAAAGTGGTATCCGCTCTGCTTCAGGCGATTTCCGGGGGACAAGTTGGATTCCTCGGTTCCGTACGCGACCGCCGCGAAGTCACAGAGACTGATGTCGATACTTGCCGTCTCGCCTCCGGATGCGGTAGGTGTCTTGACTTCGTATTTACACACGAGGTGCATTTTCCATCAACTCTTCGCACTGTCGTAGACCGCGCCCTGGCCTGTTGCAGATTCTCGGCTGCGACACCGCATCAAGTCTCATACTCGACAAGAACGTACTCCCACGCTTTGGAGTGTCTCTTGTGATTCGCTTCTTTCGAGAGGCGAGGTTGTTTTTGAGTCGTGCTTGATGCCGTTTTGCTTCCACGTCACAGTGGGACGTGGGTGTTCTTCATCAAGAATCAAGCCTTTATTCGGAAATCGAAGATTTCCGCTCCCCCGATGACGAGACGCTCCGCGTCTCAAACCGCTCCACTTGACTCCGAAGCCGTTGACGGAACGGTACGGTTGCCGTCGTTATCGTGAATTACGAGCGTACCACATATGTAAACTCTCATCCGTTCGTGACTATCAGCAGATATGTATGATAACGACCGGACTACAGCGGCGCCTCGTGCTATCGTTATCTGGTGTGGCATTGCTCGTACTTATTTATTCACTTGTATATCAGTGGGCAGTGCTGAGGTTTGAAGGGATTGAGATAACGATATTTGAATCTTTACAGACAGTCATTGAGGTATTTACCACAGCGGGGTTTGGGGGCGATACTCAGTATTGGAACACAGCCGCAATGAATCTTCTCGTAATCGGCATGAATCTGACTGGTGTCCTCCTCGTGTTCTTAGCACTGCCAGTATTCGCTATCCCACTCTTTCAGCAAGCGATTGAAAATAAACCTCAGCAATCGACCACGATTAGTAATCACATTATTATCTGCTCGTACAATTCACGTGAGAACGTCCTTCGATCAGAGCTTGAGGCTGCAGATGTTCCACATGTGGTCATCGATGACGACTCAGAAACGGTTTTAGATCTGAATACCCGCGGAGTCGAAGCAATCTATGGTGATCCTGAACAAGCACAGACACTCAAAGCTGCGAATATCTCTGAAGCGCAGGCACTTGTGGCGGACGTTTCTGATAAAAAGAATGTTTCAGTAATTCTTACTGCAAGGGAACTTCGGGAGAATCTGAGGATTATCAGCGTCGCCGAAAATAAACAGGATGCACAGTATCATGAATATGCAGGTGCCAATCGGGTTATTCGGCCCCGGCAGGCTCTGGGCGATGCGCTCGCAAGCAGGGCCACACTTCCAATCACACAGAAGCTTGTTCAAACAGTCGAATTGAGTGAGGAGTTCAATATTTCAGAGCTCCGCGTCGGAGAAGGGAGTGAACTGGCAGGACAGACGCTCGCAGAATTAAATCTTCAAGAGCGGATCGGAGTCACCGTTATTGGGGTGTGGTCTAACGGCAAATTCATTTCTGCACCAGGTCCTGAGGTGCGAATCGATGAGAATAGCTTCTTACTCGTTGCTGGGAGGTACCAAGCTCTTGCAGAGGTAAATAGTCAGACAGTTTCCCCAAAGTTATCCGGTAATGATCAGGTCATTGTTGCGGGGCACGGCATTGTTGGACAAGCAACTGTTCAGACATTGGAAGCCAACGGTGTCTCACCGACAGTGATCGATATGAATGATGACGACAGAGTTGACGTTACTGGTGATATCACAAATAGGGAGACACTGACGAAAGCCGGTATTGAAAATGCCAGACTGGTTGTCTTGGCAGTTGACGACGATACGACGACGATGTACGCGACAGCTGCTATTGAGGAATCTGCGCCTGACACCGAGATGATCGCACGAGCGAACAGCATTGAAAATACAGCAAAGCTCTATCGGGCCGGTGCGAAGTATGTGCTCGCGCTCTCAACAGTCACTGGGCGGATGCTCTCGTCGGTTCTGTTAGACGAGGAGGAAGTGCTGACGTTGGAGACACAATTTGAGATTGTACGGACAACTGCACCAAAGCTTGCTGGCAAGACGCTTAAAGAGGCAGCTATTCGTGACCAGACTGGAGCAACAGTCGTCGCAATTGAACGAAACGGTGAGTTGCTGACGAACCCTGAGCCTGATTTGCGGATGAGAGATGGTGACCGATTTATTATCATAGGAAGTAATAGTGTTGTCAACACATTTACTGAGGAATTTAGATAAAATACTCTGTTCCGCTCCTGAAGACGCGGATGTCCAACGGCACCCCCAAAGTGAGATATGAGTATCTGCAGCCCGCTGGTTGACCCTGCAACTAAGATCTATGCGACAGTTTATTAGAGTGAAGCGTCTGGAGCGACGAGGTCTGAGAGGCGAGTTCGGAATCATTACGCAAGACTCCGTCTTCCATTTGCCCCAAAGGTACTCGCCTCGTCTCTCTGTAGAAACAGCGACTGGTACCACCGTTGCTTTCTTTCGTATGCGGGAGGGTCGATTTTGACCTGCCCATGCAGTGAGGTGCAGTCACTCAACACTGATCTCACTACTTGCTAATTGCAGGACAGAATCGTGCGTAATAGTTACAAATGTATCCGATCCGGAAAACGCTGAATTGACCCCTTTGCAGAGAATTCTACGGACAGCAAGGCGAGTGCCTCGGGGCTTTGATGTGACCCCGAGAGCCGAGATGAAGATTTCTGACGCTGCATGACTTACAGGAACTCACAGTTAGAGAACTCAAAAGATGGGTGAATGATCTTCATCCAATGCTGACTGAGTCGGTTTGGAAATGCGACTCCTCTCAAAATCGCTCAGTGAGCGTGCGACGGCAGTTGTGTTGCTGGGTCTGGAGCGGCCGACTCCCACAGACACCAGCGAGGTGTTCAAGTGTGAATTCCAGCCAACCCCACTTGTGGAAGGCCGGAAAAAATTAAATTTCGCCTGCTAAGTTGTAGTGCAGACTCGAAACGGCGAAGCCCTGGGGCTCGCGAGATATTTCAGTTTCACTCTGCGTTTTCCTCGTAAGTTCAGATAGATATCGATCCTCTCTGGAGTGTCTCCTCGCATGTCCAAGCACAAGGCGAGCCTCTGTGTCTGAGTTGGTGGATGGGGCCGAACTTTGATCGCTCTCAATGAGAAGTCTCAGCAAAATCTGGCTCAATATTCTCCCGATCAAAAAAATCATCCCAGCAGACTAAGAATAGCTTGATTACCCT
>JAQCNF010000045.1 GCA_028275165.1 Haloquadratum sp. | reverse complement strand
GTGCGACCTCACATTCTGACTCATTAGTCTCATTCATGTGGCATAGCGAGGAGGGATGAGTCAGCATCAAGGATACAAATTAGATGACTACTGGAGTGGTCTGAATGATATTCTCTTCGAAGTTGGGAATACACTGACCCATTGAGACGACTACCGAGCTGCTCTTCGCCCGAGAATAAAGACGAGGAGGGCGAGCATTACTGCTCCGAGTCCTGTCTCGACAGTCGTTAGGAGTCGACCAACACCGACAGGCTGGAAGTCACCGAAACCGAGTGCTGTGTACGTCAGTGTTGAGTAGTAGAGTGAGGTGAGAATCTTGAGTGGATTCGCTGCGATCCGCGCGTAGGTGACCGGTTTGCCACCTTTGGGTTTGATTCCTCCGACGAGTGGGTACAGGAATGCAAACGAGAGGATAATGCCCAGGCTGTATCCGATGACCCGCCATGGGCTTTCGCCGTAGAGCAGTGTTACCTGTGCCACCTTTGCTCGGCTGCCCTTTGCGACATTAATAATCCATTCGAGAGGGTTGTCTGCATCTGACGCACTGTCCCAGTACTGCTTTTGTTGAAGATCCTGACGACGGACGAATGAGCGGGCTTGCAACCGAGGGCGAGCATGTCTGCCACCGAGTTCTTCCAACGCTCGATAGACACTCTTAGCGCTATCAATATCCTTGTCGCCGTTCTCACCCTCGTAGTTGTGATCATAAACACAGTATCGTTTCTTTCGGAGCTTTCGAAGCGTTTCTCGGGCAGAGCGACTACCCCCAATTTTATTATTTGACTGAGAGCCAAGGAATCGTGTTCCTTCGTCCACCCGTACATCACCGAGGATAGTTCCAGAGAGTCGTGCTCCGCGAAGATCTGCATTGAACAGTGTGGCTCGGCTTAAGATGGCATTCTCAAAATTAGCGCCTCTCAAAATTGCATCGGTAAATGTGGCATGCGTCAAATCAGCGCCATCGAATCGGCCGTCGACAAGGGTCTGAGCAGTGAAATCTACTCCTTGAGTGAACTCTGCGCGAGTAAAGATGGCTTTTTGATTGAAATCCGTCTGTGAGAAGTTAGTCTTCTGATTGAATACTGCATTTGAGAAGTCGATATTTCCCTCAAAGTTCACACGGAGGAAGTATGCCTCAGTCAACTCTACCCCTGAGAAGTTAGTCTCTTGTTCGAACTCCGCGTCTGAGAAGTCAACCTTTTTTCCGAAACCCGCATTTCGGAACGAAGCCTTTTGATTGAACTCCGCGCTCCTGAAGCCGGTATATGCCCCAAAATTCACATTCCTGAACTCAGCGTGCGCATTAAACACTGCGCCGCCGAAGAAAGCCTCCTGCCCGAAATCCGCACGTCCAGTGAGATCACCAAAAGTAACCTGACTCTCGAACTTCGCCCCAGAGAAGGAAGCCTCTTGATTAAATTCCGTCTTGAGGAAGGAAGCGTTTCCCTCGAATTTCGCACCTCCGAAGTCAACCTCTCCCACAAACTCCGCCCCCTGGAAGGAGGCGTTACCCCCAAAATTCGCCGCTTCTGATTCTATGAATCTGAAACTACCAAAAGAAGCGTCTCCACCGAACATCACATTCCTAAAGTCAGCTTCTCCGCCGAACTCCACACTCTGGAAGGAAACCTCCTGCTCAAATTCAACACCTGAAAAGGACACGTCTCCCCCAAATGTCATATCTCCGAAGTCTGCGCTCTCACAGAACTTCGCGTACGACAATGCGATATCTGTATCAGCACCTGAAAGGTGTGATTGACTCCCTGTCCGTGCGGCTTCTCCAAGTCCAAACTCACCAAATTCTGCAGCGAGAAACTGCGATTTTCCTTTGTGTGGATTACTTGCGGTGCTTTCAATTCGGTTGAGCAGCGCTTTCACAACTTCTACATCATCTTTCTTATCAACTGAACGATGGAAAATGCAGTGCTCCCGATCTTCATCAGCTTTGTGTGGACAACTCCACTTTTGATCAACAAGGCACTCTTCTCCTTGTTCACCACCCCATGTCTCTGGGGCGTCTGGGTCAAGCACATATGCGCAAGTGCTATCAGTACCTGACATGCCTGTTTGAAGCGGTCGTGATTCCTTCAAACCGGTGAAGAGGAGGTCAATTGACAGCGTGGTATGAGCAAAACCGGAGCTTGAAGAATGGATGTTAAGATATCTGATTTAGGATATCTTTCCAATGTGTTTTGACCACAGTTCGTCGTACAGTCCATCTTCAATCGCTAATAGATCCTCGTGTGAGCCCTGTTCCACGATTTTCCCACTATCAAAGACGAATATTTTGTCAGCATTCCGTATCGTTGAGAGTCGATGTGCGATAATGATGGTTGTTCTATCTTCTGTCGCCTCGTTGATTGCGGTTTGAATTTTACTCTCTGTGATGTTGTCGACGTGGCTAGTCGCTTCATCTAGTACAAGCACTTCTGGGTCAGAGAGGATCGCCCTAGCAATGGCTACACGCTGCTTTTCGCCACCTGACATCCGACTTCCGGACTCACCGAGGTCTGTGTTGAGACCGTCTTCCATGGCTGCGATTGGGTCTTGGAGTGCAGCTTTCTCAATCGATTCATCGAGTTCTTGTTTGCTCGCTGTGATATTTCCATATCGAATGTTATCTTCCAACGTCGAGTCAAAAATGTATGGTTGTTGTTCAACATACCCAATATGGTCTCTCAGGCTCTGCGGATCGTATCTGGAGATATCTCTTTTGTCAACTCGTATTGTTCCAGCGTCAGGGTCGATAAATCGTAGTAATAACCGAATAAACGTGGTTTTTCCTGACCCTGATCGACCAACAATACCGATTGTTTCCCCAGAGTTAATTTCGCAACTGACCGGACCAAAGAGAAATGTGTCGTCCTGATCTGTGTCAGATTCGGATTCGGTGGTAGTTTCGTTTAGTTGCTTAAGTGGATCCGTCTCATCAAAGGAATACGAGAAGCTCACATCTTCGAACTGGACATCTCCGTTGATTTTACGAAATTCATTTTCGAACTGTTTCGTATCTTTGAGTTGTGTTTGGATGATGCTATACACTCTGTCAGCAGAGGCTTTTGCATCCTTGTACTCATCTACGTACGAGCGGAGACTCGTAGCAGGTTGAATGAGAAGCGTCGCATTCGTGAAGAACACAGCTAATTCTCCGGTCGTCAGTGGCTGAGTGAAAAACAGTGGTGGACCGTTGATGACCCAGAATGCACCGACGGAAAGCACAAGAAAACTACTAAAACGTGAAGTAACTCCGAAGACTTGCGCGTACGAGAGCCATGTTTTCGATACTGCCAAACGTGTATTTTGCACTCGCTCTGAGGCTTTCTGTACTCGTTCGATTTCTCTTTCTTCTGCTACATATGAACGCACTGTGAGTATCCCCCGAATACTAGAAGAGAGCTGTTCGGTGAGAGAAGCTGAGCTTTGGCGTGTCTCTTGATACAACGGCTCAATTACGGTGTTGAATCTGAATGCATACCATCCGATAAGAGGGACAGGTGCAAGCAGTAGCATTGAGAACTGCCAATTAAGTGAAAATAGCACGACACCAGTGGTCAGTACGTTTACAATATCATTTGAGACTCCAGAGAGGACAGTTCTTGGGAGGTCACCAACCTGCTTTACATCTGACTCGATGACACTCAGATACTCACCCGAGGAGCGCTGGATAAACCGTCGTGGATGAAGTTCCTGAATGGACTCATAACAATCAACTCGAACACTCTTTTGGAACGACTCTTTGAATACGTCCCATACGTACCCTGAGATGAATCTGAATGTCGCAATCAGAAATATCGAGATGAAAAACACTATGCTTACTTGAGTCGTCCTCGCCTGTGCTTCGGCGGAAAGCAGTGAGTCAGCAAATGGGAACTGTGATTGTGTCACACTCGGATCGATAACCTCAATCACGAGTCCGAACGCGACCTGGGGAATCTGTGTAAGCGCTGTTCCAATCGCTCCCGAGACGACAGCGATGAGAATATACTTTCGATATTTCGCCCAGTGTGAGAGATACATCCAAAATACAGAGTTATATTTTAATTGTTCTGAGAGATTTCTCAAAGACATGTAGACAATAATGAAGAAGGACTCCTCGCCGAAGCGTCTTCTTGCCATGCGATAGGTAATGGAGCTGCGCTAAAATGAAGACGACTTCACGTCAGCATCTCATGATACCTCCGAATCAGTCTCCGAGGTCATTTGTCGCTGAGAGACTTCACAGGCATAGCTGCGAGAGTATGAGGTGAGTGATTCCTGGGTGAGTCGGAGTCAGCCGTGCTCACGAACCTTCGATGACTCTGGTAGAGAGGTAGCAATGTTTGTGGCAAATTTATCCGATAGCCACGGCGGTACCAGAGGAAGTCTCTAAGGATAATATGATGGACGACGAAGTCATGCGCACGATACAGTGGTTAATCAACCGCTGGATGTCGCTGGACTCCGACTGGCAGGGACTGTTCGTTGGAGCGGCTATTCTTGTCTTGATCAATTTGACTCATGTTACTGTCCCATGATACATGAGTTGAGTGAAGTCACTCCCGGTATTATTTTCTTGTTTTTGGGAGCAGTGATAGCGCGAGGGATGTCATCAGTAGTTGGACTAAATGAACTGCTCCTTGCTATCGGAATTGGAATCACCTTCACACACACTGTAGGGATCCCGCAACGTGGTCGTGCTGGAATAAAGACACATAAGATTTGGCTCGCTGCAGGAATCGTCCTGCTTGGCGCATCGTTAACTATCAGTGATATCAGTGAAATCGGCACTGAAGTCTTAATCTTACTCGCCGGAGTGGTCTTGTTCACACTCACCGCTGTTGAGTTGATTGCTCGGTATCTCACAGACGTCACTGAGAGATTTGGTTCTCTCCTCGCTGCTGGGACTGGAATCTGTGGGGTATCTGCTGTCGTTGCAGTCGGCGGTGCAGTACGTGCTCGAAAGACACAGATTGTCTATGCCGCTGGTGTCGTGTTGCTTATGGATGCGATTACGATTATCGTTTATCCAATTGTCGGGAGTATATTTGACCTCTCAGATGTTGTATTTGGCGTGTGGACGGGCATAAGTATGCTCTCCACTGGGCCGGCGATTGCTGTTGGGTTCGCTTACTCAGAAACGGCTGGTCAGTGGGCTACCATCACAAAACTCGGTCGAAACGCATTAATTGGAGTCGTCGCACTTGGGTATGCAACAGTGTATACACGGTCCCAGGCCGATAGTTCGCTCTCACTGAGTGTGATATGGGCGAACTTTCCGAAATTCGTGTTTGGATTTTTGATCCTCGTCATCTTGGCAAGTGCCGGTCTGTTCGCACCAGCCCAGCAAGAGTCGATATCGAACGCCGTCGACTGGCTTTTCCTATGCGCCTTTGTTGGTCTTGGAACCGAAATTCAGATCAAGGACCTCCAAGAAGCGGGTGTTATTCCTGTAGCGATTGTATTTGTCGTGATGTGTCTGACGAGTGCTGTTTCACTTAGCATGGCAGTATTGATGTTTTGATTGGCTGTGGCAATACCAGTTTGACGTCGTGACTCGTCTTTATTTTACGTCTCGTCTTCGAGGAGAGCCTTCGTCGTCCGGTGTCGTCCGCGAAACATTGCTTCAAATCCAATGAGTCCAAGTACAGACATTCGACGACCTAATCGACCGCCAGGAAGTTGATATTCGACCTGGTCGTCAAGAATCGTCTGCTCTCCATCGGCAAAGAACCGATGTGTGTGTTCCCACTGCTGGAATGGTCCACCAATCATTTTATCGATGAAGTAACCAGTCGTGTCGTTTCGCTCGCGAGCAATAATGCGTGACACCCAGTGTTGCCGAGGGAGAACCCCAAGCGGGCGCATCGACATCTCAATCTCGCTGTCACGAACGAGTGTTTTGCTCTGTGCGGCCGATGGCTCAGGATAGTGGACGGAATCAATCGAGAGAAACATCCACGATGGAGTGAGTGCTTCTAAACCGCTGATCTGAGAATGGAACTCCCAGACCTGTGAGAATGGGGCCTCAACTGTGGTTCGACGGTGATAGACTGTCATACATGTGTCTCGTGAGGATGGTAAAAAAGCGCCGTGACATGCCTCACGAACTCGAAATAAAGCACTCGCTCCCGAACAGTGCTCCTGAGTACACCTTGATACTGACGAGACTGCTCGGGAGCTCAACAGTCGTTGGCAATCTGATTAGTATATATCTGCGAACTCAGATCACGCTTGGCTCCCAGTCGATGCGTTCCATTTCGAATCCGGAAAGTCACAGTGCCAACAAGTATGAGCCAGCAGATACCAAAGACAGGAATCAGTCCGTGGAGCTCAAAAAGCTGGGCTCAAGCTGTCTATTCCGGCGTTCTGCGTTGACGTGCGATCGAAACGCATCAATATTGACGTCCTGTTTTTCATTCTCAAATCGATCTCGAACCGAGATCGTGCCTGCCTCCTCTTCATCACTACCAAGGATAATCATGTATGGAATGCGGTCATCCTGCCCAGCACGAATCTTTCGAGAGAGCGTGCGAGTTTGGTCATCAATTTCCACTCGAAAATCATCGAATTGATTCTTGACTCGGTGCGCATAGCCCAGCTGATCATCGCTAATCGGGAGAATCCGAATCTGCTCCGGCGCCAGCCACAGCGGGAACTTGCCGTCGAAATGCTCTATCAGTACCATGAAGAACCGCTCATAAGAACCGTATAACGCACGATGAATCATCACCGGCTGGTGATCTTGATTATCTTCGCCTGTATAGCTGAGATCAAACCGGTCTGGCATGTTGAAATCCAACTGCACTGTCGGTCCATCCCAGTTACGGCCGAGCGCGTCCTCGAACGCAAAGTCTATTTTTGGTCCATAAAAGGCTCCATCACCCGGTTCAAGATCATAGTTTATCCCGCGAGATGTGAGTACTGTTTCGAGTTGGGACTCGGCCTGTTGCCAAATTTCATCACTGCCAACAGACTTCTCTGGCCGTGTGGCCAGCGCAACCTCAGCATCGAGTCCAAACGTATTCAGTACCTCTTGAATACTCTCGATTACTTGTGTGACCTCCTGCTCAATCTGTTCGGGTGTGCAAAAGAGATGCCCATCATCGATGGTGAACGCCCACACACGTGAGAGACCCGAAAGCTCTCCGCGTTGTTCTTTTCGATACACCTTTCCATCCTCATAGTACCGAACCGGGAGGTCACGGTATGACCACGACTGCTGATTAAAGATTGTTGCATGCCCTGGGCAGTTCATTGGTTTTAATCCGTACTCATCATCACTTACATCGAGTAAAAACATATCATCGACGTAGTTCTCATAGTGTCCTGAGACTTTCCATAGCTCTGTTTTGAACAGGTGAGGTGTCTCAACTGGTTCGTAACCTGCATCAACGTTGAGTGATTCCGCATATGAAGACAGTTCGTTGAGGATTTTCTTTCCGTTCGGATGATAGAGAGGCAATCCGGGTCCAGTCACATCAGGGATGGAGAATAATTCGAGTTCCTGGCCGATTTTTCTGTGGTCCCGCTCCTTCGCCTTCTCTCGTCGCTCAAGATACGCCTCCAGCGCGCCTTCAGTTTCGAATGCAGTTCCAGAAACCCGTACCAGCATGTCGTTGTCTTCATTGCCGCGCCAATACGCAGAGGATATGCTCAGTAGTGTAACTGCACCAATATCACCAGTTGATTCCACGTGTGGTCCCTCACAGAGATCAATGAACTCGTCTTGCTGGTAAAACGAGACCTCATCCTCGTCGGCAGCCTCAGTTTGAAGAATATCTCGCTTGTATTGATTATCTGCATAGATCTCGAATGCCTCTTCGCGGGTTTTCGTCATTCGTTCGATGGGATAATCAGCGTCGATGATATCCTTCATTTCTGCCTCGATATCGTCCACTGCCGATTCATCAAGATCGACGTTGGCAATATCATAGTGAAATCCCTCATCTGTTGGAGGACCAATGGTTAATAATGCTTCAGGATACAATCGTTTGAGTGCCTGTGCAAAGACGTGCGCTGCAGAGTGGCGGAGAACACGACGGTACTCATCACTCTGGTCAGTGACGATTTCGATCCGCGCCCCATCATAGACTGGCGTCTGTTTCTCAACCAACTCTCCGTCAACTTTCCCAGCAATTGTATCCCGGCCTAACCCCGGCCCGATTTCATATGCAACATCCTCAACCGTCGCACCCTTGGAGACGGATAATTCTGCACCATCAGGGAGCGTCACTACGATTTCGCTCATATCGTGATTGAAGTGAGGTCATGAATAAGTGTTTTCGAGTCACGATCACACAATGGTTGTCTGACTCAAACTACTTGTTTCCGGGGCGTTTAACCGACCTCATCAAGTGGATAGCATATGCAATTTGAGCGGCAGAGTGGTGTTTTTCTCCACATTACTGCACTGCCGGGTCCGCATGGAATCGGCGATCTTGGTGAAGGTGCTCACGAATATATTGACTGGTTAGCGTCGGCGAATCAATCAGTATGGCAATTTTGTCCAATCGGCCCAACAGCCTCTATACACGGTGATTCCCCGTATCAGTCCTACTCCGCATTTGCCGGAAACCCGCTCCTCGTGAGTCTGGATACACTCAGCGAACAAGCATATTTTTCGCTCAACGATGTGTCGATTGATGCACCTGATGCAAGACATGAAGTTGAATATGACGCGGTCCGAGAGTTCAAGACCGCAGCTCTCCGGACGGCCGCAGAGTCATTCTTTGACGAGTTTGGCCCTACAGAGTCATTCGGACGCTTTTGTGAGTCACAATCAGCGTGGCTAGATGACTATGCTCTATTTATGTCGTTGCACGATGCTCTTGAAGGTGCGTGGACGGAGTGGCCAGAGCCGATACGAACTCACGAATCAGCTGCGGTTGAACACTATCGCAACGAATTAGAGAGTGATATTGCGTATCGAAAGTTCGTTCAGTTCGTATTTGATCGCCAGTGGCGAGAGCTGCACCAGAAAGCCACAGATGCCGGAGTAACACTCGTTGGAGATCTACCGATATATGTTGCTCTCGACAGCGCAGATGTCTGGGCTGACCCCGAAGCATTCGAATTAAATGACGCACATCAACCATCTGCGGTTGCTGGAGTCCCTCCGACGGAGAGCGATGCGGGCCAGCGATGGGGGAACCCACTGTATGATTGGGAGCATCTGCGTGAGACAAACTATGAGTGGTGGATTTCGCGGTTGGAGCGCCTGTTTGAGCTTGTCGATATAACACGAATTGATCATTTCAAAGGGTTTGAATCGTTTTGGTCAATACCTGCAGATGCAGACTCACCGGGTGCAGGTGAGTGGAAGTCTGGGCCTGGTAAGGATTTTTTCGATACCGTAGCAGCGAGGCTTGGGCAGCTACCGTTTATTGTTGAGGATCTTGGGCACATTGACCAGTCTCTACATGAGCTTCGCGAGTCTCTGAACTTTCCGGGAATGCGTGTCCCACAGTACGCAGATTGGTGTCAGGAAGGTGATATGTACCAGCCGATGCATTACCCCCGACAGTGTGTGGCCTACACTGCAACGCACGATACGAATACAACTGTAGGATATTATAATTCGCTCAGCGCCAGACAGAGAGACTGCCTTCATTACAATCTTGGAATTGATGGACATGAAATTAACTGGTCACTCATTGACGCTGTGTGGCGATCTGATGCTATCATCGCTATGACCACTATGCAAGATATTCTTGGTCTTGACTCCCATGCACGGCTCAATACTCCAGGGACGGCCGTCGGGAATTGGCAATGGCGCTGTACCTCTGAGGGACTGAGTGACGCACTCGCAGGACGACTGGCAGCACTGAGCGCAGAGCACATCCGTGATTAATCGGACAGATAATCTCGGATTGAACACATAGAAAATCAAGATTTCAAAATGTATGTATTACAAACGCAGGCACAGGAGGATCAAGAGTGAGTAAAGCAGTATCATTGGAGTCTGGATCAATACCTCTCCGTGAGATTCCTGGCCCATTTGATCTCCAAGCAACAATCGAGAGTGGTCAGACGTACCTCTGGAATCGACGCGATAATAATATGTTTGCCGGCGGTGCCGTACATGGTGGTTCAGCGTGGTATCAAACCGTCGTTCCTCCAATCGATGGAGTGTCTACGGACTCGGTGGTTATTGAATTAAGACAAACAGACACGGAATTAGAATGGCACGCAAGTGATGATCCGATACCACTCCTGACACATCTACTTCGGCTGGATGATGATCTTAACGATATCTACGCTAAGCTACCCTCTGACTCACTGATAACGAATGCAATCGACGCGTTTGAAGGGATGCGATTGGTCCGAGATCCACCATTCGTTTCACTTATTTCGTTTATCTGCTCAGCACAGATGCGGGTATCACGGATACATCAAATGCAAAAGCGACTTGCGGAGACGTACGGGCAGACGGTCACTGCAGATGGTGAACAGTTTCATATGTTTCCAACGTCGTCGGAATTGTCAACTGCGACAGAGGAATCTCTCCGTGATCTGAAACTTGGATACCGCGCCCCATACGTCCTCGACACCGCGGAGATGGTTGCACGTGACGAGGCTCACCCTGAGCATGCTGCAACACAACCATACGAACAGGCGCGATCATATCTTACACAGTTCACCGGCGTCGGGAATAAAGTAGCTGACTGTGTTTTGTTATTCGCGTTAGGATATTTAGAGGCAGTTCCACTTGATACGTGGATTCAGTCAGCGATCGAAGAACACTACCCCAATTGCACTGGAGGAACATATGCGGAAACCTCCAGAGCAATTCGTCGTCAACTCGGCGGCGAGTTAGCGGGGTACGCGCAGACATATGTCTTCTATTATCTTCGGAGCAGCGATTAATCGGACACCAATCGTCGAGATACCTACCGTGGAGCCCAAAGTATACTTCTCTTTCCACAACAATTGAGGAGAAAACTGACGAGTTCAGTCGTGGAATGAATCCGATCACACACGACACAGACCCCCTTCGATTGCTGACCGTCTTGAACAACTCATTGAGGAGAAGGCCGACGAACTCGCCCTCAACATACGCCGAGTGGCAATCCAGCCTGACCACGTCCACCTGTTCATCACTGGCGACCAGAAACCTGCCCGAACAAAATCATCCAGCAGGTCAAGGACTACACCTCGTGGAATCCCCGCAAAGAGTTCAACTTCGGCCTCCCGTGGCTGTGGACGCGCTCGGACTTCGTCTCCTCTGCAGGCGAAGCATTGAGCCAGATAATAAAGAGTACGTCGAAGCACAGACCGGACAATAACAGTCGTTGGAAATATGACCAGTGTTTATATCCGAAGCCACGGTTGGTTCACCTCGGACGTCCGATTAACCGTTCCGCTTCCGATAAAGAAATCAAATTACCAACAACTGATAACGATGCATCGAGAAGTCACCACCACGATACGGGTCACCACTCGTTCACTGAGCGGAAAGCCCGACTCATCGAACGCGAATACAGCGCGTTCCAAGATGCCGTTCACAGTGACGACGCGAGCCTCTACTCCGCCACCAACCAACAGGCGGGCAAACCTCGGTTGAATACGAACTCACGGCAGGACACCGAACAGCCTGTCGTCCTCCGCAACGATTGCATCACCATCGAACACGACGAGGATACGGTTCTGCCGTCGTGGTAGTTTAAACTCCCTGTCTACAACCCTGAAAAGGAACGCGGGGGATAGCATCTAAGTTCCTGTCCGCGTCCCTGAGAAAGATACACACCTACTCACCGACGAGTGCATCCGCGACTCGGAGTGTGTTCACCGGGCGAGTGGTACGTCCACCTTGTCTGTAGACGGTCTGTGGCTATCGCAGACGGGTACGACGACGTACTTACTGTGGAGGGCAAATGGGTTGCTGTCAGCACATTCCTCTCTGACCGTGGCACAAGTTCCGCGGCGCGGAATTCCGTCGTATTCGGAACACAACAGGCAACTCCCCAAGAGCATCAGGAAGGCAAAGGTGCGTTCGCGAGCGCAGGCCATCAAACGCCTCGGCGACAAGGAGTCCAGAACGGTCGAACACGAACTGCACCGCATGGCGAACGAACTCGTTGCTCGCGGTCGGGAGCGTAACGCGGTCATCATGTTCGGTCATATGACGTGCGCTTCGACAATCATAATCGGCGGTACATGAATACAAGATCTACAAGATGCCGTATGCGAAGATGGCGAACATCTTCACGTACAAAGCCCATCTTGACAGGCGACGGTGCCTGCCCGTGAACGAGTGCGACACGACTGTGACGTGTTGGTGATGTGGGTGGCAGAACACATCGCAGGAAGTGCAGGGGCGTCTCAAGTGTCACAGCTGTGGACTGGACGACAACGGCGACAACCGCGACAAGCATCGACAAACGAGCCGTCGGTAAGAGCATTCAGAGTCCGCTATCGATGGTAGGGCTGTTGTGGCCCAGCCCGAAACGCAGGTCGCACTCAAGGGAACGAACGGTGAGATGGAACCTACGAACTCCTTAGTCGTGGGAGAAGTCACTCTGGTGGTATGCTTTGCAGACACCGGATAGTAGTCGCATGGAACACAGTTTCCACTGGTCGGAACTGGGGATAAGATTGTGTCCCCACTTCTTTGAGTTCGAGACCGTGAGACAGAGAATATTCCACGTCGTTGCAAAATCCTGATCTGCTTGTATGCGTGTCAAGAGCTTGTCGCGTTCGCATTTCTGTCGACGTCACACACACCAGAGGACGAATGGTCAGGTACCTATGGCTGTTTGTGCGTCTCTCTTCGGCACGAACGCGGTCGTTTCTCACCCAATGTATAACTTCGCGACTGTCTCTGAGCACTCAAACGAGTGATACCTGTGTCGGGTTATCGATCATCGCGGAGTAGGCGTGAGATGACGACGGTGTTAATGAGACCGCCGTGTCTCATTCGCATATCAGAATCCCGAACTTGAGAGCGTGACGCAAGAATGTGGCGAGTGTGGTGTTGAGCCAGAGAAGCTGTTGTGCGCAAGTACTCCTGTCCAACCTGCGGGTTTGGAGACTGGTCGCAACGAGAACACCGGCTACAACGTGCTACAACGCGGTCTTTCAGGACGAGGCTTGGGGCGCGCCGAAGTGACGCCTGCGGAGACTACACTCCCCATGTCCGCGAGTGATGAGCTGCCCAACATTGTGGATGCAAGGTGTGTCGTTGAAATAGGAAGTCCTTGAGTAGCGAACCGCGTCAGCGGTGAGCGAGTTGGTGAGGCCGTTCACTGGTCAGGTCGCGATTAATATGGCCGGTGAGCGAACCATTGATTGTGGGTGCGAGTATAAGAGTACACGTTATGGATTGCAGAGTCGTTGTTGAGGCTGCGGTCCCCGTGTATGATGTCGAAACGAGTGATGAGGCTATCCGAATAGCTATTTCGAAGACGGGCAAAATGTTAAATCCAGATCTCAGCTATGTCGAGATATCAATGGGGACACGAACATCACCGAGTGGCGAAGACCTCCCTCCTGCGTTTGTCGCTGCTGATGAGGCACTGGTTGCGCTGGAGTTAGAAATGACGGTATTCAATGTTGAACGAGAAGAGCACGCTTCGCGGATAGCGCGCAAGGAGATTGGACAACGACTCGAAAATGTTCCTCTGAAAGTACTCTCTGTGGAGGTCATCCCAGACGAGAATGGGGAAGACGAACAGGCCGAATCAGCCACTGAGAGCCAAGAAAGTGACAATGATGATGAAAGTCTCATTCCTGAGTTTGATGAACTCGTTGAGGACTCATAACGTCAGGTGGTAAAGGCAAATCGAAGAATAATCACTTCAAATATGCCCCTATCATAAATTCTTCAACATAGAAACTCGTTGGCTCTCTGCCTTGATCTCACCCAGCCCCTCAGAAGTTATCCTGTGATTCTACTTTGGATGTGTGTCAACTCGGTTGACACGGCACCCGACGACACAGGATGAGCCATCTTGGGGTAATTGATTCAAGAATCAATGATTCTCGCTATCATGGCGCAGGTCTCCCTCCGACTCCGAAACGCTCGTCTTGCACTACCTGTGAGCGCGGGTTTAAGATCCGGAGTCTAACTTATCGACCTCAGAGAGCGATGTACCATGCTTGGACGCAATTAATTAAATTTACTCAGAAAAAACTTTGACGTCATATATGTTACTGACTGATTGCCCCAGATACTGCTCAGTAAATTAGTCTTTACAGATTTAGTCGGCAGTTGCGGCGACCCGTTCAGATTCTTTATTCTCGATTGACTCGGTGATTCCACTGATCAACTTAAACACGGCTGCTTTGTGGTCTGTCTTGGACTTGTGGATCGAAGTTGGACGGACTCCTAGCTCATCATAAGCTGTGAGTGGCACGTCGGCATCCTCCCAAGTCTCGATCTGTGTGTGTACCTCAGCAAGCAGGCCGTGAAGGTGGATGAGTTCCTGCTTTTTCATATCCATCCATCTGTTGCGACCGGAGGAATATATTACTATCCTGATAACGACTACCATACATGGCTCAAAATCCGGAGAATGGCCCGTCATCTCCGTGATTCTACCTATAAGATGATGATGAATTATTGATGAAACCTTCAGAATCGCTGATACGAATGTTGAGATGGAAGAGCTAAAGATGTATATTTCTCGGATTCAACACTTATTCTATGAACTATGAGGATCAATTAGAACGGGCGCTGGCCGAGACCCCAGATGTCGCTGACTCTGAAAATCGCTTCGAAGTTCCAGATCCAGTGGTTCGAATTGAGGGTAGCCGAACAGTTTGGGAAAATTTTGAGACGACCTATACGACGCTGGCTCGTGACTCCGACCACCTTATGCGGTATCTGCAGTCTGAGCTCGGGACAAGTGCACAAATTGACGACAAGGGTCGTGCTCGATTTACCGGGGATTTCCGGGAGAGTCGAGTCAAAGATGCAGTTGAGGCCTACGCATCTGAGTATGTGTACTGTCATGAATGCGGATCACCTGATACGCAATTAACAAACAGGAGGGGAACAAGTATGGTCAAATGCGATGCCTGCGGTGCACTCTCATCAGTGTCTGAGGTATGAGTACTGAGTTCATATTACCCGAGGTCAGTCTCTATTCCTGACAAGCAGCGTGGAAAGGCAAAGAATACAGCCGTTTGCAATTTAATTGATAGCAGATTGCCGATAACCGTCGTTCGTGAATCGAAGATTCTCGGACGACACCGCAGTCTGCGCAAGCGGGAGCGTAGTGCAGTCGGGAGGGGATAGGATACAGCGTCCCCAGATGTGAGTGCTGGTGTGCAAACGAGAGCTTCGCTCTCGTTCACGCCTGTGGAGACTGCATTCCCTACGGGAGCTGCGGTCATTCCTGCAAAACACGTCATGGAAACGGCAGCAGGGAGTCCAACCCTTAGCGAGCGCGTCAGCGCAAGCAGGGTAGTTCACATGCAACTGCAGAAGCGTGAGAGCGCACGACTGTTTCATTTAAGACTCGATTACTGATATCGTTGTGAACCCGACAGGAGAGAAGAGATAACGCTTGGTGTAAATGTTCTTTTTTATTCGAACTGTTGAACGACCTCTAAATCTCTTTCTGTCCGCATGAATTCAGCGAGTCGTCGGTCAGTTCCGCAATCTTGACACGAGAATGTTTCTCGATGGTCGGGGAGATCTGTTGGGTCTGCTTGCCAGTTCTTTCCGCACTGCGGGCAAAGTAGTCTGACAAATGCTTCAACCATACCAGACGGAGTTGAGGTAGTCAGATAAAAGTTATTTACACGATCATTCGGTTCATATTGGGCTCAGCCCGATTCACTGTTTCACGGTTTGACTACGCGAATAAGCCGGCGCCATCGGCTTCAAGCAGTTCCTTATATCGATTCCTGATTGTGACCTCAGAGACATTTGCTACATCACTCACTTCGCTCTGTGTGACCTTCTCATTCGTGAGTAGTGCTGCCGCGTACACTGAAGCCGCGGCTAATCCGACAGGCGACTTCCCTGAATGGATTGCGGCTTCTTTTGCATTTTTTAACAGCTGTCGAGCCTGTCGTTCTGCTTCGTCAGAGAGATCTAAGTCTGAGGCAAATCGTGGGACGTACTGTTCGGGATCTGCCGGTTCGATTTCTAACTTCAGCTCTCGGACGACATACCGATATGTCCTGGTCAACTCCATTTTTTCGACACGCGAGACACGCTCAATTTCATCCAGCGACCGCGGTGTTCCCGCCTGTCGAGCGGAGGCATACAATGCCGCCGTAGCCACGCCCTCAATTGACCTCCCCGGAAGTAGATCCTCAGCCAATGCTCGTCGATAAATGACCGATGCCGTTTCACGAACGTTTTCTGGCAGCCCAAGCGCAGATGCCATTCGGTCAATTTCGCCAAGTGCCTGCTTCAGATTGCGCTCTTTCGAATCGCGGGTCCGAAAGCGTTCATTCCATGTGCGCAATCGTTGCATCTGCTCTCGCTGTCGTGCTGACAGCGAATTCCCGTAGGCATCTTTATTTCGCCAGCCAATATTTGTTGAAAGTCCTTTATCATGCATGAGATTCGTGGTTGGAGCACCAACTCGTGACTTCTGATCGCGCTCTGCACTGTCAAACGCGCGCCACTCAGGACCACGATCAATTGAATCTTCATCCACAACAAGGCCACAGTCTGCACAGACAGTCTCACCGCGTGCCCCGTCTGTGACCAAGTTACCACTACATTCCGGACAACTCTGTACCTCAGATTGCTCCTCGGTCTCCGCTTCTGAGACGGACTCTGATCGACGGGTCCGCTCTTCTGTCTCGTCTTGTTCTCGGGTGCGTGTGTCGCTCATGGTAGTGAGTATGGGGTGTTTGCTGACTGACTAAAAGTACAAAAAATGTCCGGCCAGCAGACCTTACGGAAGGTAATCAATCAGAATATTTAAACTCTTCGCAGGTCCGCACGTAAAAATTCACTGACGTCGGCATGATTATTTTGCACCACATTCGTCTACGCGCGGCTTCTATCATTATCGAGCAATATAAATATCTACCTATTTCTGTACACCACCGAGATAGGAGACATTAGCTGCAATTTGCTGAGTGGCGGTATCAAAGGTAATTGATTCACAAAGATTCTTCGCGACGTCTTCTCGCCACGACTCAATGGCTGCTTGATATGTCTCATGATGCTGATTGATACTGTGGTCTGCAGCGGTGTGACGTAGTTGATCTTCAATGTCATCAACTGTGGGGATTGGGCGCGTTGAGTCAACGAACGCCACTGGCGAAATATTTATTGGAGATGTTGGCTCAGGAGTTGCCTCACCACTGTCGAGAGATATTTCTGGATCGTTGTTCGGGAGAATGCGGTGAATTCGTGCCCGCATACGAACTGCGAAGGGTGGTGTCACGCGAAGAACAGTCTGTTTATTCCCTCGATTGTAGGATTCAATTGCTGTTAATACGTCATCATGTCGTGCAATCAGCACCTCAATCACAGTGGGATCACTGCTCGTTGGCGGTGATGAGGAGGTCATGGATATAAAGTATAAACCCAGTGAGATTAACTCTCTGATCTCTCCAAATTTGAACTAAGCGATGTATGTCGATACTCCCTCTGATGTGAGTGTATGACCGTTAGCTATCGAGTTGGGCGAGTTCAGGAGCCATTTAGTGTCTGGGCTCTCAGTTGTGAGTATGAGTGAAGAGAATGGAAGTGACCGAAGCTGGATAGCCCAGGCTCACGACCATTCGATTGATGCAGAGGCGACTGCGATTCAAGAGGGCAGTGCAGCGAATCCACGTGACTGGCCAAGAGACGCCGTCGTATCTGGACAGATGGACTCAGAGGCTGAGTATTATGCACGACTTCAGGAAGCTGCTCTTCATGCAGCACAGAGTGCTGTGACGGCAGCATCAACCGCTAATGATAATCAACTAATTCACGCAATTCGCATGTATGATGATTTAGAGCGAACTGCAAACGAATTAGCTGAGCGAGTCACTGAGTGGCGTCTTGCCGTCGAACCCTTCTCAGATACCGATGCCAGAGACATTGAGGCACTCGCATCCAGCACCCCCGAGTCTCCTGCAGAAACTCGGTTAATTGCAGTTGCAAAGCAGGTTATCAAACTCCGAGAGGAGCGCAATAAAGAATCTTCGTTTATTGAGACACACGCCTCAGCGGTGTGTCCTAACCTTGCCGAGATGGCCGGTCCACTGCTGGCTGCCCGGCTTCTCTCGCACGCTGGAGGGCTGGAGCCTCTGGCAAAAACAACCGCCGGCACTGTGCAGGTACTTGGTGCCGAGGATGCTTTGTTCGCGCACTTAAATGGCCAAGCGAGTTCACCCAAACATGGGATTATTTACATCCACCCGGCTATCCAGCAGGCCGTCGAGTCTGAGCGCGGGTCTGCTGCACGGGCACTCGCTGGCAAGCTTGTCATTGCCGCTCGTGTCGACCATTATTCAGGTGAATTCACTCCGTCAATTCACAGTGATTTGGAAACGAGAATGGAGACGATTCACAGTCGCGAGGCCGCGGAGGAGTAAGTATGCTTCCTGATGGCGTTGTGAGACACCCGATTGATGGAGAAAAACGGTTGTGTACGGAGGGAGAATCAGTTTATGGAGAGCCGCATGATGACGGCTATCGTGTGTGGGATCGTAGTCGTTCAAAAGTAGCGGCTGTTTTAGCACAGGGCATTGACACTGGCCTTGCAGCAAATGATACTATTTTATATTTAGGCGCAGCCAGCGGCACAACTGTTTCGCACGTCGCAGATTTTGCTGGTCCAACGTATGCGGTTGAGTTCGCTCCAGGGCCAATGCGAGAACTGGTAGCGCTCGCTCAAACTCGTCCGAATATTATCCCGCTACTCAAAAACGTCAAACGTCCAAAAACATACGCGCATGTCGTTGAATCGAACGTTGATTGTATAATTCAGGATGTCGCAACCACAAAGCAGGCCAAAGCTGCCTGTGACAACGCTCAGTTTTTGAGTCCAGATGGAAATTTAATTCTTAGTCTGAAAGCCCGAAGTGAAGATGTGACTGCAGACCCTCACTCAGTGTACGATGCCGCGAGAAATCAGCTCAGAGAAGTGTACCAGATACAACACGAGGCCTCATTAGAGCCAGATCATCAAGACCATCATGTATTTATCGCAACTCTTCAGTCATAAACGGATGCACAACCACGTCACCGACCCCCGCGACATATTTATTTTGTCGCCACGAACCACGTATCGATGGACGTAGGGTCGGCTGATGCCTTTGATCAGATGGGCACTCTCGGTATCGAAGAAGAATTCTATATCGTCAATGAGCAAGCACAGCCGACGGCAGGTATACAAGAGTTGGTGTATGAGAACCCGCCCGGCGGAATCTTAGAAGACCGAGTAGATCACGAACTTTTCCAGTGCACGATTGAAGCACAGACGCCAACCACCCCTGACGTGTCTGCGGCAGAGTCGGCACTTACCGCAGTCCGAGAAGAGTTGGTAGCGCATGCTGCAGATTTTGGGTTCCGGATAGCTGCTGCCGGTTTGCATCCATTAGCTCAGTGGAGGCAACTTGCTCATGCGACGAAGCCACGATATCAATCACAATTAAATCGCATCCAGTATCCACAACACCGGAATCTTACCGCCGGAGTGCATATTCATGTGGGAGTTGATGACGCAGACAAGGCAACTTGGATTGCAAACGAACTTCGATGGTATCTCTCACCACTGTTAGCGTTATCAGTTAATTCACCCTTCTGGAATGGTCATGATACTGGATTACAGTCAGCTCGAGCAAAGATATTCGAGAACCTTCCTAATACAGGCATTCCGACGGAGTTTGCTGATTATAATGCATATAGGAAGCTTGAACGGGCAATGGTGTCATCAGGCTCAATTGCCGACCGAGGCGAACTATGGTTCGATGTTCGACCACACACGACTCATGGGACCGTTGAAATACGTATTCCTGATGCACAGAGCGACCCTGAAATCACACTGGCATTTGTTGAGTATGCTGATGCATTGGTAGCTGATCTTGCAAAACAGTATGAAGAAGGCATGAGACAGAGCAGAATTCGGCGTGAGCTCTTAGATGCAAATAAATGGCACGCAGTTCGATATGGTCAAGATGCGGAGTTCTTCACACGAGATGGTAATGAGATGATCTCTCTCAGAGAATTTGTCGACAGTGAAACTGACCGGCTCGGACTATCAAGGCTCCCAGACCTGTACGCTCGCGAATCAGGCGCAGCGAAACAACGTCGACTATATGAGAATCAAGGTGCGTCCGCGCTCGCAGAGTGTCTCTGTCTCAAGTGATATCTCTTAGCGTCTGAACGGGGTGATCTGTCTGAAATCGACGGAACCTCGCTTGAGGAGAACATATGTCTCAGGACAATAGCCTCACCATCGGCGCGAACGGGAGTCCCAGTCTTAGCGATGACTCTGAATATGGTTTCCTATGATTGAGCACACAGTGAATCCATCCGACAGGGTTGCGGCGGCCCTGTGGACAGATGCACTGCAAGACTGAGTCGAGCTCATCGCAGAAAATAACTGAGCTGAAATGGCTACTCAATTCTCTGTTATAGAGATTCAGGCAGAATACCTGACGCCTCAGGGTTAGGATGAATCCGACAACTCCGACACATCCACCGTCGATAGCACGGGCGGATAGTCCACGCCAACCGGCACTCTTAGCCGAACAGCGTTTATGATAATTTATCAACCCAGAAAATGAGTCGGATCGTCCGGACCTTCGAGGGCGCGATTCCGAACCAGCAACAGGCTCGTGACGACCTCGAAACTCGAATGGGCCGCCTCAAAACTCTGGAACGTCGGTCGCTACTACACGCAAAGATGAAACGGGCGAGATTCCCGATGACAGGGAACTCAAAGCCGAATTCAAAAGCGCGACACGGACTTACATTCTCAATCCAGTCAGCGTAGTGTCGAAGAACTCGCTGAGGCGTTCACCGGCTGGTATCAAAAGATGAAGTCCAATGACCGAGCGAATCCGCCCGGCGAGGATAAAACGGAAACTCCAACCCGCGTTCAACCGCGTCGTTCAGAGCAGCTGGCTTCAACCACGACGTACAGTTCACCCGTGTTCGCCTCTCGAAAGGCCGCAACCTCAAAAAGCACCGCTCGGACTTTAGGCTGTGCGAGTACCAGACTCGCCCCGACGTTGATCTGGCTGAGTGGTACATTCAATCGGCTCGCGCCGTCTCCAAACGCGACGAGTGGCGACTCCAACTCGTCTGTCGCACTCCCATCGACCCGGAACCGCCGGGCGATGAAGTAGCGGATGTTGACCTCGAAATATGCAATTTTGCGGCAGTCTCCTTCGGCGGTAAATCCGTGTTGTGTCCTGGTGGCGCACTCACAGAGGACAAATACGACTCCAAAAAAAACCAACTGCGACGCGCGTCCCGTGAAGCGACTCATTTTGACCGCGAGCGGAGGGTCGCTAGACGCACTTCTTACACGCACTCTCGAAAGCAATCATAGAGGAGTATATCGAACGGGGTGTTGGAACGGTTGTCGTGGACGACCTCAGTGGTATCCGAGAGGACGACAAGAATGACGAGTCCCGAAACTGGGGCGACCACAGCAGTCTCGACTTGGGTGGGCGCTCAACCGCTTTAGGACGCTTCCGGATGACAAGGCCGAACTCGAAGGCATAGACGTGGAATTGGCGTCGGATCGCGACACATCGAAGTCGCATTCGACGTGTAGACACACGGACGACAACCAGCGAGTTGAAGCTGAACTGTACGTGTGCGAGAATTGCGACACGGTTGCGAACGTAGACGCGATGCGGGGAACATTCGATGAAAGGTACTCCAGAGTCTCGCCACGGGTGCGGTGAGAGGCATAACGGCTGGTTGGCACAGTTAGGGGTTCACCCGTTCGACCGGAGTGAGGGCTGTTTCGCCCCATGGGTTGCGAACCATCATATCCTGACTCAGTGGTGCGGTGCTGTGAGATTCCCGCGTCTTCAAGCGTGGGAGGATGCCAATTCTCCAGAAAAGCTTTTGATTAGGTGGCTTCTGGATTCTACTTAACAACAATATGGCCAGTGACGACAATCCTACAGAGCCAGCTGAAAAGCAAGAGGATACCGATGACATGACCGGGCCACGAGCCCGGCTTGAGCGGGAGACTAGTCGAGCAGTTGCTGAGTTCGATGAGGGAATTGTCGATCTTTTGGCCTGGCTATTAGATACTGAGACACGGGCACGTATATACGTCAATCTCCGGCAAACACCACGGATGACAAGTGAAGAAATTGCAGAGGCGACCGGTCTGTACCCAAGCACAGTTCGAGAAGCACTCGCGGAGTTAGCAGAGGACGGCACTGTTGACCGCACGAAACGCGTGAGTGAAGGAGCAGGCAATAATCCATATGAGTATACGGCAATTGCCCCAAGTGAGTTGGTCCGTGAAGTGATCAGTGACGTGCAGTCTGAACTGAATACGATATTTAATTTGGATAATCAACTTCAAACCAGCACCAGAGAGTGTGAGGAAGACGGTGGACCTGTCACGATTTTACTCGACAGTTCGGATAGTCCGCAGTCGGATGATTCCGATCAGTGAGGTCAGTTTCTCGACATCGCTTGATTTGTTCCAACGATGATCTACCTTGTGAACCACTTCGGGGTCACGCTGGGTTGAGAGACGAGTTTGGAGTCATCACGGCACAGACACCCGTCTGATCAAAGTATTCGGCCTGTCCTGGCTGTCGATTAAGATAGCCTGCGTTTCACCCAAGCGTTACTCAACATGGGGTCACAAGATTCGGGAAAACACCTCACGTTATTACGGAAATCGAAGACCTGTGTTCGAGCCTGAGGCTTGTGAGTGGACTCCTGCTCGGATCAACTCACTCAGTAGGCAACAGACCATCCGCGTTCAATATCGCTGATCTTACGACCAGTTGGCACGTGTCGCGTTCATGATCCGACGAGCCAATGCTGAACAAGACGCCACCCGACGGTTTGAATGATGCTATTGTGGCTGTGCAATACATTCCTACCGGGATTTAGACCTAATAACTACGAGGTAAAATCCCACAGCTTGAGCCGTTGAACCCTCGGGGTCGTAACCAAGCAGCTACCGTTGAACACGCGATAGCGTACTTGCGGGCCGAGTTCAAGGAAACGCGCACGCTTGAACTCTCCTCCGGGGAGTCCCACCCCTGAAGCGGCGAAATGAGGTCAACATCCCGGTATTTCACCCTCTTGTTGGCAGGCGTGACGTATTCAACAGTCACTGGTTCACTGGTTGGTGATGATCATCAGTGTCGTTAACAGCGTATGGATAGCTCATCTTCCTCTCACAACGACAAAACTGAGAGGGGCTGACTTTTACGTCTGAGTTGATGCTACTTGTATAAGATGGATGTAGCGCTGGGAGGAACATTTGACCCGATACACGACGGTCATCGTGCGCTATTTGATCGGGCATTGAGCATTGGTAAAGTCACTGTTGGATTAACCAGCGACCAGCTCGCGCCAAAGACACGCACCGCAGATAGATATATTCACCCGTATGAAAAACGGCGGAGACAGCTCGCTAACGAGCTGACAGAAATCTCCGAAAAATATGGGCATGCATTTGAGATACGACAACTGACAAAACCAACAGGGATTGCAACTGAGGCAAGGTTTGACGTCATCGTGGTCTCCCCTGAAACCCGCAGTGGTGCCGAAGAGGTCAATCGGCAACGTGCATTGCAAGGACACGCAGAACTGGATATTGAAGTGGTTCCGCACGTGTGTGCCGAAGATGGAGATCCAATTTCATCAACCCGAATCGTGCGTGGTGAGATTGACCAGCACGGAAACTTAACTCCCAGTGCAGAGGGCCGACGGTCACCCAATCAACGGTGAGTTGTGCTACCAATTTGGGGTTTTAAATCCAGCCTCATCAAGAATTGATTTCCAACGTTGTTGGACGCTCAATCGTGTGACGTTCATTTCGTTGGCGACTCGGGTCTGTGTTCGCTGCTCACCTGCGACGAGGGCCCCCGCATATAGGCTAGCAGCTGCGGCAGCCTGTTTGGAGCGTTCTTTCATAGGTAACTGTGAGAGAAACATATCCTCAGCATTAGAAACAGTCCTATGTTCGAGATTTAGTTCGGTTGCAGCTGACTGGATTTTGTTGAGCCATCGTTTATTTGCCACACGATCACTCGCTCGATACATATAAACAATAGATGACTATTGATGAAAAACTGTTCGGCGAGTCGATCTATGGATACAAACTCAGTAGGTTGGGATCAGTATTGCATGATACGCGATGGTGTATCAGAGCCGCAATTAGTCAATAGCGACAGCTTCTTGAGTCCAATTGTCCCACTCATGGATAGGCGCGGGTAGCCAAGCGGTCAAAGGCGCAGCGCTTAGGACGCTGTCCCATAGGGGTCCGCAGGTTCGAATCCTGTCCCGCGCAACTATAAGTTACTCTTCGTGTATACACGTCTTGCGGCTGTTCAGCTTAGACAATGACTCCGGCACGAGCTACACGGGAGATTAACTTGATACCGTGTTGAGTAAGACAGGTCAACTCTTTTTTTGAAAAAGTGAGCGGAGGGGGGGATACAGCCGCGCGTTCTGCTC
The DNA here is from genome assembly GCA_028275165.1 of Haloquadratum sp. GTDB lineage: Archaea > Halobacteriota > Halobacteria > Halobacteriales > Haloferacaceae > Haloquadratum. The sequence continues at coordinate 1,960 of JAQCNF010000045.1, read as the reverse complement.
AGTCATGACGTTCAATCATAGAGACGATTGAGACTGTAACAGTGATTGAAGAAGCGTTTCAGTATTGAGCGAAGAAGACAGATTCAAACGCAGTAGAGGGTCTAACTGTCGAACAGGTAAGCTCAGCATCCACGAATCGACAAAACTCAAATTGCAGATATTCGTAAGGAGAGAGCCAGTCATCAGAACACGAGTGTTATCCCAGAGTATTGTGGATGCAAATTCAGTGTGATCAAGAGGTGAGCATGAATATCGCTCCCAACAGGTGTCCCTGCTGAATGGAGCAGCAATCCACAGTTGCCTTGTAGACTGTGGACGCCGAGCTCAGCCACCAGTTTTTACGACTCTAACTCCGACCCTCTGCCGGAAGGACAGGAGTCTGTTATCCAAGCTGCTTCGAAAGATGCGCTGTCAGGCAGATTGAGATAACGAAAGGCCGTTGATACATTCTCTTAGCTGAGCAATTTAAGGAATCTAACATACGGTGAGATGTCGTTCGGTCTGGAGCTATCTTTCACCTATTGGTGCTTTGTTATCTGCTGCTGAGTAGGTCGAATTTAGGTGAGTTGACCCCTGACGCACGCATGCTCTCTGTCAGACGGACTGGTGTATTGATCACTTTACTTATAAGTGACGCCCACAAGATTTTAACCTTCAGTGAGAGTGAATGAGTTCAATGCCGGCCATCGCTGATTTACTGATTGAGACAGATTTTGACATCCAAAACCTCTTTTTATTCACCCCAAGTGGATCACAGTTTCAACGATTTGTTGATAGTGACTTGAGTGAGTCGCTGATTGTTGTCGCCCCAACAAACACTGTTGATTCGGATTCATTCGTGGAGATGCCAATCGAATTTACCGCAGTCCGTGACCAGATTCGATTCGGGGTAGAGGGGGGAATGCAGTTGGATTTTGTTGAACAAGGAGACACAGTCGCATGTGCTCTGTCAATATTTGATAGGCCACTGGATAGTCTCGTACACGTCGTCGTGAATGAAACGATGCGATCTGGATTGTACAACCTCTTCACGGACTCGCGAGCTGAGGCAAACGTCGTGCGCGATGTATTTGAGGTGGCAGTTGATTTGGGCAAGAAAGGACAGAAAGGAAAGCCAGTGGGTGCATTATTTGTGGTCGGCGACGCTGGAAATGTGATGAACAAGTCCAAGGCGCTATCCTACAATCCATTTGAGAAGTCATATGTTCACGTCGGCGATCCGATCGTTACAGTGATGCTGAAAGAATTTTCGCGTCTTGACGGTGCTTTCGTTATTTCAGACGCAGGGAAAATCGTCTCTGCGTATCGATATCTCGAACCAGCCGCAGAAGGGATTGATATTCCAAAAGGACTCGGCGCGCGACACATGGCAGGGGCAGCTATTTCGAGCGAAACAAATGCGATTAGCGTCGTTTTGTCTGAATCCGACGGCTTGGTCAGAATATTCAAAGATGGCGAGTTGATTCTACAGGTTGACCCTGAGGAATATTGAGTCGGGGATGACACCCTCCGCGCCGTGAATGGCGGGATCTCCCTCTACGGGAGTCTCGGAAGTGTATATAGAAGTGTTGGAAGCACGTATTGAATCACTGGAAGCTCAAAGCAGCAGTAACGCGAGGATTCTTACAGAGCTTACGCGATTCACTCCCACTGTGTTCGCTTTCCGGTTCCGACAGAGCGTCGGAACGCTCGTTACTCATGAGAAGGGCGGGTTTCTCTCGATATCAAGTGACAGCTCGTTCAACTTGACATCCTCACCCGCCTGAAGGCGGGGTGAATCCCGAGCGTTGGGATCTGAGGGTTTGCAGTCTGGCTGTTCTTGTGGGTGGAACGCACCCGTGGTTGTATCGAACAGGTAGACTCCGGGCTGTGCCAAACAGCCGTTACTCATATCCCCAGTTGGAGGAGTTTGAGTTATCTGTCGGCGGATATTCACTGCTCCGTTCACGTCTGCGTTCAT
>JAQCNF010000044.1 GCA_028275165.1 Haloquadratum sp. | reverse complement strand
CGCCAGCTAAGCTAAGAGAATGCAGATTTGTTATCCAGAGAGCCTGACTGCATTGCGAGTTCCAGCACAGCTATCCGGAATCTGGACGCTGTCCAATCCGTTGGCCGACTGTGGTGATCTCTAACGCCGTGAGCGGTAAGATGTCTTATTTCATCTGGCATGTCGAATGTTGTCCATATTGGGGTTCTCGAACTCATCTCTGTCAGTGGTATCTGGTGAACACTCAGAACTTCCTATCTTGGCGGCGCTGCGAGCGGATCGTTAATAAGAAAAACTGGGACCGCCCGGATTTGAACCGGGGTCACGGGCACCCAAGGCCCGAAGTATACCAAGCTAACCCACGGTCCCTCTACAAGAGATAATACAACCATTATGGTAAATATTTCGTTCTTTGATGCTACTCAAACTCATCTTCAAGCTGCATCTCAGCCACGATTCCAGATGCTGAGCGACCGCTTCGTATCATCTCTAAGAGCATAAACGCCTCGCGGGGGGAGAGAAAGTGCCGACAGATACCTTGACCAAGTGGCGTTGGCTCGAATCCGTCGATAAATTCCCATTCGAGTAGTTTAGCAACAGCATGTTTTGTTGGTACCTCTCCAATCATGCGGTCGTTCAATCGCTTTGCGTGTTTTCCAGCCACCACGATATTTGCAAGCGTCTCAGAGACAGCTGCTGATTGATCATAGCGCGTCATTACTGGTTCCATCTCTCCTTTCAGCAGGGTGAATGCCAGTTCATCCTCAGTTCGCTCCATCGAATTGTGATACACCCCATCAGGCTCGACCAGGACATATACCGTCCCCTCGTCGTGATAATCGGGTCGACCAGCACGACCGAGCATCTGTTCGAATTCTTGTACCGAGAGCCACTCGATGCCCATCGCAAGTGAATCGAAGATCACCTGTGACGCCGGAAAGTCGACACCTGCAGCCAGTGCAGCAGTCGTGATGACCGCAGCAATCTCTTGCTCACCAAACTGACGCTCAACCCGCTTCCTTTGGCTATAATCTAATCCTGCATGGTATGGCGCTGCATCATACTGCATTTTCCGCGCGATGTCATGACATCGCCGACGCGAATTCGTGAAAACGATTGTTTGCCCACGATATCCCTTCGACGACGTCGTATCGAATGCCCGCTGAACTAACTTATCGATAATCTCCGGCTTCTCACGATTATCTGCGAACGTGACATGTCGCTCAATCGGAATTGGTCGTTCCTCAAACTCGATAAGCTTTGCATGTAGACGCTCAGCGAGGGTCTCTGGATTACCAACTGTCGCTGAAAGATAGATCCACTGTGCTCCAGTATACGCTGTCTGTTCAACCTGTCGCGACTCACAGTAGTATTTAAGTCGACTTATGAGCCCGTCAAGCCGATGTCCCCGTTCGCCTTCTTTGAGTGTATGTATCTCATCGATTACGACTGTCGCGATGTCACCGAGATCTTTGCCCGTCCGAAGTGCATGGTCAATCCCCTCGTATGTCCCGACGACAACATCGGCTGATGGGTCGAATCCTGCATTACTATCATTGATTCGTGAGGCACCAACCCGAATGGTTACATCGACTAACTCACCATATCTCTCAGTGAAGTCTTCGTGTTTTTGATTTGCGAGTGCCACAAGCGGCACTAAAAATAGTAGCTTGCCTTTCCCGTTCAGACTTCGGTTCATCCCCGCTAGTTCCCCAATAAGTGTTTTGCCAGTTGCGGTGGCACTCACGACGAGTTGATCATCACCATCAAACAGGCCATTATTGACTGCTAATGATTGCACCGGTAATAGCGATGAAAACCGGTCCTTAATCCGGGTCTGGAGTGCGGGGTGAAGGCTTAATTCGTCTGTTTTCACTGCATCGACTTCGTCTGTGGTCGCACTGACTGTGTCAAACCGTGTGAGCTCTGGATCAAGTCCGCCAGAGAGGAGAGTTGTAATTCGATCAAGATCTTGTGTTTCAGATAATAACTCCTCAAGTCGATCTTGTGCAGGCCCCGTTAGTTGTCCTGAGGCAGCATAATCGAGTTCTCGCTCCAGTTCACGTCGTGCACAGTCTTCACAAATATACTCTGAGTCAGTTTTAATCGCTGTCTCGGATGTAATAGGCGAATATGCTCCGTTTGAGGCGCAATATCGGCATGTTCGCACGACCTTCGCCTCAAGTTGATAGCCATTGAGCATCGCTGTGATTGCTGAGCGCTTAGGCGGAGTGGTCTGTTCAGAGATACGAATCCGGGTCGCTGCTCGAGCGAGTTCGACGAACTCATCGGGGTCTCGTGGTTCAGCATTTGCGTCCTGAACACGGCGAAACTTCCCTGGTCGAGGTCCAGCACCAGTCTCTTTGAGAATGAGGCGCCCGCGAAAGACGCGATTGCCTTTCCGCTGGACGACGACAAGATATTCATCATCGACCTGATGGAGGAATAACGTATCAACTTGGCCGACCTGCGTGGACACATCATGTGTAGACGAAGCTGATATTTGAGTGATTCGTTGCACGTTTTCTTCGCAAGGAATTCCGCTGTTTACATGTGAGTCTCCAATGACGAAGCTCGTCGGTTTTCTTCTCGAATTTCTTTGACACCCTCCCCGTCGGCAGGCGAGGATTGTTGATCGTTGGGATATGACGGTCCGCAACCCACCTATTCGCTCGGTGCGAAACAACCCAGAGGTTTGGTTGAATAGATGGACGACTGGCCGTGCCGAACGACCGTGACTCATACCCTCCGTCGGAGGACTCTGAGTTATCTTTCGCCAGACGTTCACCGCGCACGTCCGCGTTCATCGTCGCACCACACGGCTCGCAAACATACAAGCCATGATCGACGCAATTGTCGTCTCGCTCCCGTCCACAGCATCAATACCTCTTCGATGTATCTCGCTCGTGCGGTCAACGAGGATACCGTTCTTCGGCTTTGTATTCGAGTAAACAAAGCGGTCAAACTCCCATCCGTGGAGTTTTTTGCTCCCATGCTTGCTCCAGTTCCGAGACTTACCGTTCCCGTCCTCTCGAGTCTAGCTCAAGTCACCGATGGCAATGCGACCAAGCTCGTGGGCGATGTACTGTTCAACGATGTGTTTGGCAATCGAGTGCAGTAAGTGTCTTTCTGACGCGAGAGTTTCTGACGGGAGCGGAGCGCGCGGTGTGACGGGTCGTACTCCTCGCGGGTGAAGTAGTGTTTGTCTTGTTTCAGCACGTTCTTCGGATACAGCTCGGCGTCCCCATCGTCGTAGGCGATGGCGAGGTAGTTGTTGATGCCGAAATCGATGCCCATCGTGTTGTCGCTGGGAGCATCCTCTACTGGGATTGCGACCTTGCAAACGAGGTGAAGCTCCCAGCGGTCGCCGTCCCAGACGACTCGCACCTGTTGGATGTTCTTCACGTTCACGTCCGGCCATGTTTCGTACTCTGTGAGGATGAAGTCTGAGCGTTGCTCTTTAGGTTGAAGCCCTTGCTCAGACGGAGTTTATTGTGTTTGGATCGTGCTTGGTGCCTTTCTACTTCCACGTTACAGTCGAGCGCGGGTGTTCGTCGCTGTGTTTGCGGTAGCCGGGTGGGTTGTTGTCCCCGTCTCCACGTTAGCGTGGGTTGTCCCAACTGGTGAACGACTCACTCCTTGAGAACTCGCTGTGCTCACTGAGTGACGCTCGCATCACGAAAAACGAAGACCTCGTCTTTCGAACGAACTTGAGTAAGAATGGAGGTCGCTGTATCTGTATCTGTATCTGTATCTGTATCTGTATCTGTATCTGTATCTGTATCTGTATCTGTATCGGTATCGTTCATGTTCTTTGAGTTCGCTGTCGTCGGGAACTTCCCCGTCGTCGATCGGACAACGTTCCACGGTTTGAACGCGGAGAACCCGCAGTCATCGAAGTCGTTGCTCACCTGTTGGTGATTGACGATTTTCGCTCGATATGTGCGAGTTGTCTTCAGCATCGGGCTCTGTTCATAACTGGCTATAGAGCACTGAGTATGAAAAGTAACCAATGGGCGTGAGGTCCCTCGCGAGCCCCGTCTGGGCCGCACGGCACCGGCAAGGAAATTGGATTCCTCCCGATATTTCCATGACAGATTGGTTGGAATTGACACCCGAACACGCGATGTGTCCGTCGAGTCGCTTTAGACCAGACAACACAACTCCTGTCGCACACCAAGCGATTTTGAGAGGAGTCGAATTTCCAAACGAAACTGAGATAGTGAGCATTCTGAACTACCTTTCAAGATGGACATACCATTAAAATAAGATGTAGCCGACTCTAGATTGGCACATGCGAGGTCTTCAAATTGGGAGCGCTTTCGGGATACCAATCAAGCTGGATGTTACTTTCTTATTGATCCTACCGATATTCGCGTGGCTCATCGGAAGCGATCTGATGCAACTCGTTGAGGTATTGAATCAAACCTTCGGGAGCTCTATATCGGCAAGTTCGTTCAGAGGCTCAACACAATGGATTGTCGGTGCCACGGCAGCAGTTGGATTATTTGCGTGCGTCCTCTTACACGAATTTGGACATTCACTTGTCGCAATGCAGTTTGGTCACCGTATCGAATCGATTACACTGTGGCTTTTCGGGGGGGTGGCGAGCTTTGAGGAATTTCCAGAGAATTGGCGGCAAGAACTTATCATCGCACTGGCTGGCCCGCTCGTCAGCGTGAGTATCGGCGTAATTTCACTTGCTTTGTTCCTACGACTTCCAGACACCGTTGCAGCAGTACAATTCGTCATCGGCTATTTGGCGCTCACGAATGTTGCTCTTGCAGCGTTTAATATGCTACCTGGGTTTCCCATGGATGGCGGCCGAGTTGTCAAGGCCTTGCTTGCTCGCCGTCGGTCGCATGCCCAAGCGACGCAGATTGCTGCGGAGATTGGTAAAGTATTTGCAATCATTCTTGCGATTGTCGGCATTTTTGCTAACCTCTTTCTCATTGCATTGGCGTTCTTTATTTACATTGGAGCGTCTTCAGAAGCACAACAGACGGTGATGAAGGCTGCGTTTGATGACGTCGTTGTTGGCGATGTCATGACCCCACGGTCAGAACTCGATGTCGTTGCTGAGACAACGTCTGTATCGGATTTGCTCGAACAGATGTTTACTGATCGGCATACAGGATATCCGGTGATCCGAGATGGAACCCTCGTTGGCATGGTGACTCTTGATGATGCCCGCACAGTAAAAGAAGTCGAGCGAGATGCATACCGTGTCAAAGATGTTATGTCCGCCGACCTCTCAACGATTGAGCCGACCGCCGATGCAATGACAGCGATGCAGCAAATGCAGAATCAAGGCGTTGGTCGGCTTCCAGTCGTCAAAAATGGAACGTTCGTCGGTCTCATCTCACGCTCCGATCTGATGACGGCGTTTAATATCATTCAATCGAGAAGCTCGGAATCGACACTCTCTGGCGGAGCAGACTCAGTGCTACCGCAGACACGTTAACTGGTATAGTCTTAAGACATGTCTCTGTGTATAAACTACTGTGGGTGATGCACCGGAATCTTCCGATCAGCGACCGTTCGAACAGATATTCTATCCTGCCGAGCAGATCACACTGATCGAGTGGCAGACGCTCACTGGGCCTCAATCTGCTGTAGCGATGATGAGCCTTGTGACACTGTTGGCGTTCATTACTGGGTTGTCTACACTGAGCCAAACAACGGTCTCACCGACTGGTCCATTGGCAAATCTGATTCCAGAAGCAAAGGTGCTCACTCGCTTCGCTGGCGTCTTATTCGCATTTCCCCTTGGAGCAGCCACGCTCGGTTTACAGCGACGGAAACGACTTGGGTGGCTCTTGGCCTGCATCTTACTCCCGATACTGGTGCTTCTGCCTCTGACTGCAGGACAGACAACCGAAATACCGCTCTTATTCGCGATTATCTTCACCAGCCCAGTGGTTGTGAAAAATCGCCGAGCATTCAACGAGCCCCTCGGACTTACTCCGTTTCAAATTTCGGCGATTGCTGCGATTGGCGGCGTCGGCCTCTATGGAACAATCGGTGCGTACGGCCTCCGTGGCCAGTTCGTTGGATTACAAAGCTGGGGCGACGCCATATATTATATCGTGGTGACTGTCGCAACAGTCGGTTATGGTGATGTTGCCCCTGCGAGCACCGTCGCACGACTATTCTCGTTGTCAGTGATCGTCTTAGGCACTGGCTCATTTACCGTGGCAGTGGGTGCACTTATTGCTCCCGCGATAGAGTCGCGAATGGCAACCGCATTTGGAAATATGACTGCATCAGAACTGGCACTCGTTGAGGATCATATTGTCGTCCTTGGTTACGGTCCGATTGCTGCATCGTTTCTTGAACATACTGATGAGAATGATTCTGTGGTATTTGTGACGACGGACACCGACGCTGCGACAGAGCTCTCAGGGGCCGGCGGAGAGGTATTGACTGCAGATCCAACTGATGAAACAGCAGTTCGTGAGACTGGCCTCTCCAGTGCACGTGCGGTTATTGTTGCAAGCCGTGATGATGCACAGAATGTGATGTCTATCCTTGCTGTGCGGAATATCGATACCGACATACAGATCGCTGCAGTGTCGAATGCGGAGACACATGTTGAGAAGATGCGGACAGTGGGGGCTGATACTGTACTCAACCTGCGTGGAATAGGTGGACAGCTTCTTGCATCGGCTGTCAACGACGACCTGGACATGTCGTCGCTAGCAGACCAGTGAGTGACGGCTCGTTCACACAATCTTATATGAACGCATACGAATATTTTCTGTGTGAGCACTGATCGTGACACCGACTCACAATCAGTCGTTGAGCGAGTGTTTCTCGGTAGTTGCCTGTTAACCGGAACGCTCGTCCTAATTGGATTCTTCTTTCAGGGTACGGTTGAAGATCTCCTCGGTGGTCAGTACTGGCTAGCACTGTCGCTTTTGTTCTTCGGATCCGGATTAGGATACCTCGCGGTTCTTCCATACCGAAGAGAATCGGTCTCACTGAGAGAACCAGTCGCAGCCTTCCGACTCCGAATGACCTCTCAAGAGTCTACCGTGCGGTCAGTGCTCGTCCATATCGATCCTCTCGTCGCGCTTCCACCTGTCGTGCTATTCGGGAGTTATCTCGGTTGTGCGATGATCATACCAGCAGCAACGGCCGCGACCGTCGAATCTGTGACGACAGTTATTCTTGAACTTACAGGACCGATGTTCCAGATTGTCATCCTACTTGCACTCGTCAGCTCTCTCATTTTGGCTTTCAGCAAGTGGGGGGATTTACGTCTCGGAGGGGCCGATGCGACGCCAGCATACTCGTATGCGACATATTTCACGCTGATTTTCACTGCGGGAATCGCTGCTGGTATCGTTTTTTGGGGTCCGACAGAGGCATTGTTTCATTATCGAAACCCACCGGCTGGATTGAGCGTGAGTCCACAAACAACAGCAGCTGCAGAAACCGGGCTCGCTACGACACTCTTCCACTGGGGAATTTCAGCTTGGAGTGCCTATGCGATCATCGGTGTGCCGATAGCGTATGCGGTGTATGAACGCGGTGCTCCACTCCGATTTTCCGCTCTGCTCACCCCGATTGTCGGCTTGGATGCAATGGAACGTCGACCCACCAGACTAATCGACTCTGTCGCTGTCCTTGCCACAATCGGCGGTATTGCAACCTCAGTTGCTCTGCTCTCTGAACAGTTTCTTACGGGGATTGCTTTTCAATGGGGCATACGTTATAGCCGCGAAGGTGTCGTGCTCTTTATTCTCGGCCTTGCTGTAGTGTATGGGCTCTCTGCAGCAAGCGGCCTTCACCGTGGAGTGAGGCGTATCGCAGCACTCAATATACTGCTCTTTGGATTGTTCGCTCTCACAGCTGGGATTGTTGGACCGACAGAGGCTATTATCCAGTCGGTCGGCCCGACAGTTGCTGGATACGTGACTCACTTTATTCCATTGAGTTTTGGACCAGCCTCAGAGTGGACAACTGAATGGACAATCTGGAATTGGGCATGGTGGTTCTCTTGGGCTCCGTTCGCTGGGATGTTTATTGCGGCTCTCTCCCGTGGTCGTCGCCTTCGCACAGTCGTATTAACTACTGTTGGTGCGACATCGCTTGCCACTGCTGGGTGGTTTCTTATACTCGGGCAAATATCGTTGACAGTTCAACAGGCCGGGACGCGTGACCTCTTAGCTGTTGTTGCGACTCGTGGAGGACAGGAGGCTGTTGTCGGATTTAGCCTTCTGTCTACTCTTCCAGTGGCAGATTTCTTGATCTTCGTCTTTCTTGCACTTATCGTCGTATTTATGATCACTTCTGCAGATACATCTACTCTCGTGACTGCATTTTTGATCACTCGTCGAGGAACAACACCTTCTCAGCCGGCCATCTTCCTGTGGGCAGGTGTGCAGGCATGTGTGGCACTCGGCGTGACTGTGTTCGGTGGTGCCTCTGCATTGCAAGCATTAGCTGTGCTTGCCGGTGCTCCAGTGGCCGGCCTCGCAGTCTTCGCAATCGGTGGATTGTTTATGAGCCTCAAAACTCAAACCCACCCATCTCATTACACCCCACTCTGGAAGAAAATAACAAATCGACTGCCACACATTCAGGCACATCATGATATTGACCCTCCTGATGATGAGTTTGATTGAGCGTCTTTCGTTCACTCTGTCAACGAGCACTCAAGAGTGTCATGCGTGCGGTGAAGTTGGGTATCGCCCGAAGCAGGCGACGTTCAAATGTACGAACGACGACTGCTGGATGGGCGAGTACCAAGCCGATGTGAACGGGGCAATAAACATCGCAGACCGCTACCTCAGCGGAGAGAGTCGTTTCAGAGAACACGAGAACGACGATGACTCGGCTGAGGATGGGGGGCGTTTGACCGCCCCACAAGACAGCCAAGCAGATGCTACCCAGCAGGAGACGCTTGGAACGTATGCGTCTTGAAACCACAGGGTCGCTGGACTCGGTCTGAAATCCCGTGGCGGGATTCCCGCGTCTTCAGGCGCGGGAGGAGGTCAATTGTCGTCCATACATAGTTTCAATGATATAGCGTATTCAGTCTCAGATATCGAATGTGAGCGCGAAGTTCGCAAATTTTGCTGCAGTGCAGGCAGTTGTGGTCAGTTCGACGATTTCTGAATCATCATATCCATGTTCGCGAAGCTGCTGTACATCATTGTCACTCACCGCACCGGGCGACTCAACACTCATTCGAGCGAATTCGATGGCTGCCCGTTCGTGATCTGGAAGTTTGTCCTTCTGTTCGTCAAAGTCTGAGGCAACTGCGAATCGCTCTGGATCAATATCTTCGATAGCTGCGCTGGTTGTGTGCCATGCGATACAAATCGCAGCGCCCCGTTCATGTGCAACAACAGCTCCGAGCAGTTCTTTGAACCCGCGGCTAAGAGACCCATGTTCAAAGACCTGTCCTTCTTCAGCCCACCAAATTTTGAATGTCTCTGGATGTCGAGCTAAGACTCCAGTGAAGCTGAACCCCCACTCTGCTTCCGTATCATATTTGTCGGGAACAGCATCTTGATCAAGCTTGCCCAATATTGATTCAGCACGCTCCATGTTTGCTTGAGCCGCCTCAGGAGCATCTTCGAGAATCTGTTGAACTGTCTTGGGTGATTCTGGCTCAACTCGTGGTCCCAGTTCGTCAACTGACTCTGAACTCATGGATATATAATTACCTCCACATATGTATGACCGTTAGCCATGCACCCACTGCTTGCACATACTAGCAGGAGTAATACAACCCATTGAATGGCCCCATAATCGGGGTGAGAGCGTCTATAACCGCTGGTTTCTATTCGTTCAGCTGTCACTGAAACAAGCAAAAAACGCATCTATCTGACTCCGAGGCGTCTGCTCACTCATTACGACTCTGGTTGATGTGTTTCTCAGCTCGATGACTATTAAGGGTCGACATCTATGAGCTGTCAGGCATTTAATAACGAGCAGGGGATTCACCGAACCGGTATCGTCTCATGGCTCATTTTCCCTGCTGAAAGTTTAGTCGTCAATGTTGCCAACCGATATTGATTCACTGTGTTGTGTCCTCAACAGCTATCGTCCGGTCGCTGTTCATAACCAGTCGTACACGCGATGTCATGCGGAGTATATATGCGTCTGCAAAGGCGAGCCCGATTTTAACGGAGCGCACGCAGCGTCACTGAAACATAAGCAAATAAGACCGATGCTTGAGAACGGATTGAAAATCCAGGAGGGGGGAGAATCGAACCCGCGTCTCAGCCTCCACAAGGTCGGTTATTGGATGGAATATGGTAGTTATCGCAGCTGAATCCAGTGCCGTATAGCGAGTTTTCTGGGTTGTGAGGTTTGATAGAGATGACTGTATTTGAATATGATGTGATGGCTTTTCGCCAGCCGTAAGCGGAATATTGGCTCTCACTGAACAACCTCGGAAAACGCCGTACAGCACCGGAAGAAGGTCCAGGGGCGAGAATCGAACCCGCGTCTCAGCCTCCACAAGGCTGAAGGATAGTCCACTACCCTACCCCGGACACAATTCTCAATAGTATTGAAAACATCAAATACGTTTCGAATCAGGTTCCACAGTGAAATAAACAACAGAGTTTGATTCATTCGGCAAGCAGAGCAGAAATCTGAGTTCGGGGCTCAGACGCTACTCTTCGATTTTGAGACCAGACATAGGTATATTGATTGCTCTCACTACAATAAGCTCATCTGGTAACAAAGAATTTCACGCGCCGTTTTTAACCGACGAGTGATATCATATACATGTGGCAATCACAGACAAAATATATCTCAAAGATCACCAGCAGATTGCCTCACAGCTTGATGTATCAATCCCAAAAGGGGCGTTCAAAGGCGCGACAATAGACATTCTCTACAGCGGAGATGGGCTCTCAAATGTCGATTCAGCTACACGTGATCGGCTTTTGGATTTCGCAGAGGACTTCTTAGACCCTGAAAACCCCGATGACTTGTATACGGGCTATCCCGAACGCAAATTCATTGCATACCTCTTACAGCTCCGCACAGAGGGATTTGGTCCGCAAGCAATTGTCGATATTATCGGTGATGAGTATCTGCTCTATGCGTATCCAGGTGACATTCTCAGCTTCCTTGACTCGGCTGTTCGGACACTGGAAGCGGCTGAGACGCTGGCATCTGTCGATAATCAGTCGGGTATGAAATCAGAACTCGCTGAGATGAAGCATTCACTGACGAATTGACTTCCCCAACCAGCTAAAGCTGTTGGGCATCCGGGTTGATACCACTGTGCCCATCGACCCAGCCGTGAGAGCTTCCAGTATTCCAGACCCTGAACGTCACAACTGAGAGAGCGCGCTGTGGGCATCCATTCTATGACCTGCTTGAGACCAAGATCATACTATCGTCAAAGTTGCAAGACTGCACATTGGACTTGGTCGTACTCTGTCTCGCTGAATATCTTGCTCTGCGGGCAACGTTGGAACTATATGTGTTGAGTCTGACAACATATGAGTTGGTTACGTAACGAATCGACACTTGTCGGGTATATCGGCTCTACATGCCATTCACTTGCCCTCGGATTGTTTTACCCAGTGGTGTGGTTTTTTCACATAGCGCAATAAAGACGGTCGGGCTTCTATCTAAGCACGGGAAAGCACCCCGGCATGCAAGATTCCTGTGTCGATAGAGAGGAAATATCGATACGGGCAGGGGTTATCGGTGTCAACAGTGGACAGGGAACCACTTCCAATTTACTATCCCAATTTAAATGGAGGATCCTCTATCTCCTCATTGTCGAGATCATCCAAATCGATAACCTCCTGTTCAGCTTCTGTGTTCCCCTCGACCTCTTCACGGAGATGATTCACATATGATTTGTACTCCTCAAGTTGCTCGCGCAAGTGCTCCGTTTCGAGTTCTAACCGCTCGTGCTCTCGAATATAGCTTTTCGGGACCGACACAGTTGGTGGGAAGTCGCCATCAGTATCCTGCTGTTTGAGATTCTCTACTTCATGTTCAGGCAACACACGGACCTGTCCGTCATGTGCGACAAGTGTATCCACATAGTCGCGAAAGACCGCTGAAAGAGAGATATCGCGTTCTTCAGCAATCGATCGAAGTGTCTCGAAAGCATCCTCATTCACACGAAAAGAAATCGTCTTGTTTTTGTTCCCCATTTCCACTTCTCAGAACTTAGCCCGACTCACTTAATTGTTTGTCAGACTACCCTTTTTCATGTCGTGCCTATGGCATCACTCCCTGTCGTGTCAGTTGTTTCTTCGAGACTCTCAATAGCTGACACAACAGCCTCAGTATACTTGCGTGGCTCAATCTCATAGTTCTCCTCAGCCGTCCGAGCATACTCGTTCGATTCCTCACCGAATCGCTCAATTCGATCGAGCGTTCGCTCTGCAGTCTCGACTACCCAACGATTCCGGGTCGAATCATCAACCACGGCGATTGACTCCGGCCGGACTGATGCCGTTTTACTCCCATCATCAGTCTCAAATGTCCGCGGTTTGCCTGCGACCGAAACGTACGCTGGGGGCTCAAGCTCCCGCAACATTCGTGCGGCCTCGGGTTGGTATTGGCCTGCGTAGACGAAGAACGTTCCCGTCGGGTCAACAATCCGACCTCGCCAATACTCATTATCCTCTCCAACATCTTCTTTCTCAGTCAGAGTCCCGCTGAAGAAGACTCGATTCGCTTTCTCACCAGTCGGTAGCAACTGATACACTGGTGCGCGCTCGTCATCAGATTCTTTGAATGTAAATGTCGCATCATTGAATTCAGTCGCGAATACACGACGTGCGACCTCTCGAGATGGGATCTCTGTGCTACTCATTTTAAATCGACCTCGCTTCGATTAAAACTGATTCAGTCTCGGTTGGTTCACCGAGAGGTTCAATTGAGTCTGCAAGGACATATCGTCCCAATTCTGGCCCCGACACCGCATAGTATGACCCAAGCAGTTCCTCGCTCATTTCTTCGGCAACGACAGTCGTATCAAGGGCGTCCTTAGCCATCTGTTTAGCTTTTTTGAGTGTGATGCCGGTCAGCTCTTCTGTCCGCTCTCGATTACAGATTACTTCGGTGATTGTTTCACCATTATCGAGCACTGCTTTGATTCGCAGGTCAAACTCACCGTCAACGCTTCCATGCTCTGAGCATCGCCCATTCTGTAGCACTCGAGTGCAGTCATCCTCTGGGCATCGTTTGATGAGACCACTTCCCGACTGAATATCGACTAATGCACCTTGAACTGTCGTTGTATCATCTCCCACTTCGATGCTCTCATCCAGACGCTCAATATCCGTTGTGCGGTTTAATTTCACTGAGTAGTTCCCCTGATATTCGTCAGTGACAACATTCTCAAATCGATATACTTCACCTTCATCGATTGCAGGTAGATCAGAGGTTTCGAAGGAAACGAACTTTGTGCGGCCTGACTCATCACCAAGAAGACCAACTTGGGCAATTGCCTCGCTTTGCGGTTCCCATAGTTCAACGACTTTTGCTGTCACGTCAATCCAGCTTTCATCAGTTTCAATCGTCCCAACACCGACCATTTCATTTCCCGATGTGGTAACCGCATCATCATCGAGGTCGGCCTCCTCCAAATACTGGTTTCGAACAGTCCGGCGGGCTTCCTCCGGGGGAATACGATACTCATCAACGACAGTCTCAAGTCTCTCTTTGACATCTTGTTCGTCAATCTCTAAATGCTCAGAGAACTGTGCAGTAATAGCTGCAGCGTGTGTTTGCAGGTCTGACATGGTTTCACTCGTCTCCGCGGTGTTTTGCTCTGGGAGACGTACGGATGTTGGTTCCCAATCAATAATAAACTGTGGGCGCCGAAGTGAAAGTGAAGCTGATCCTGATCGATAGATAGCAACCAGTCATTCTTGTAACTTGGATTCTACAGTCAATATAATGGACGAGCGGTTGATGCAGTACATACGTCGACAGTTTCGGTCTGCTGGCCGACAGGTTGAACAGGCAAAGCATGCGTACGAGACAGCGAAATATGAGACCGCCAGCCCGCCCGCCACACTTCCGCAAGATGAAGAGAATAAATACCGAGTGGTATGTCGTCGATACGCAGAGAAACGAGCCACCGGGATTGATTCAGAGGGCCGTCCTGAGTGCTTCGAATCTGAGCACCCCGATTGTGAGAGCTGCCGGCGAGATATCACCGAGGGAATCATCGAAACATGGTAGCGTCAGTTAGGGACACCCCGACCGTAGCAGTTGTGTTAGCTGGGGGGACCGGAACGCGGCTCTATCCAGCTAGCCGTCCGACTCGGCCTAAGCAGGTGCTCCCTCTGGCTGGTTCTGAACCTCTCCTCTCTCAGACACTTTCACGCGCTCAGGCGGTCGCTGATGAAGTCGTCGTGCTAACCCAACCAGCACTTGTCGAGGTCATTGCTCCACTCACTGATAATGCACGGATATTGACTGAACCGGCCGCACGCGATACGGGACCAGCTATTGTGTATGCTGCCGGTGATATTAACAATCGGTATGAAGAGGCGATTATGCTGGTGCTCCCAAGCGACCACGTCGTTGGCGAGGGGTTCACCACTGCATGCAAGGAAGCACACCGAGTCGCAGCCTCGACAAATCGGCTCGTTACATTTGGGATCGAACCGACCCGTCCAGAGACAGGATATGGATACATTGCGCCTGATACGCAGAATGCTCGTCGTGACCCAATGTGGCATCCAATTGAAACATTTCATGAAAAGCCAGACGCAGAAACTGCCCAGTCCTACGTGGATGCTGGATATCTCTGGAATGCTGGTATGTTCGCGTTCCGTCCAACATCGCTCCTATCAGCGGCTGAAGACTCCTCGTTACACTCACTCGCAAACGCCGTTTTAGCTGATGATGTAGACACGATCGAACGGGCCTACACAGCGACTGATGCGGTCAGTGTTGATTACGCACTGTTCGAGTCGGCATCGGACACCGCGGTTCTGCCAGTCTCATTTGATTGGGATGATATTGGCGCCTGGGATGCCTTTGACCGACTCGATGATGCTGACGACGAAGGGACAACCACTGTTGGGCAGGCATCTATTGAGACGATAGACGCAGACAAAAATATCATTGCCAGCGACGGCGCACACGTGTCGCTTATTGGTGTCTCTGACCTTGTGGTCGTTTCGTGGGATAATCGGGTGTTGGTCGTGTCAAAAGATCGGGCCCAGGATGTCAAGCAACTTGTCAAGCAACTGGATTTTGAGTGACATTCATTATTGGTGGCATCTTCACCCAGAACGAACGCTGGGGCCTCTACAGGCAGAACAATTATTGCAGCTCAGACAGAAATCTGCGCCGTGATGACGACAATCTCCGACTCTCAAAATCACGTAGCTTCAGGCCCGTTCACGAGATTGGCGTAAATAAACATCAGTCGTACGCCGTCCTCAACGGAATACCCTTCGCCCGTTCGTAGAGGTCGTCTTGTGGTTTCAACCTGATCCGTTTTTCCATATGGGTTTGGTACTTTGAGATTTGTTTGAGCACGATGTATTAGCTATTTTTCAGGGTCTCCTCAAGGAGCGAAAGGGGAATGGAAGGGATGGGATGGGATGGGATGGGATGGGATGGGATACAGCAGTGTCATCGTTTTGCTTCCACTGTACTGCCGTTCCCTTCCTTTCCTCCCTCCCGGAGATGTGGGACGACGCTCACCACGTCTCCGGCGGTGTTCAAGCGCGTCGGTCTCAAGTGTTTAACAAAGGAGTGTCCGACTCTGGCTCCGAGTTGAAACTACCTGTCGAAATCGCCTGTAGTCTAAAACCGCTCAGTTGTTCTCGGACACTCTGACACAGAAGCAGCAAGCTCTCATCAAGCCAGAGCCCCGAGCGCGGGGGAGTCCACAGTGCAGTCGCAGCTAAAATGTATAATTGAGTGACGCGGTTCTCCCGCTTCTTCGAGGCAGCCGGACAGACTAACTACTCAATTTATTCTTCTTGCAAAAATACGTTTGACATTTCACTGTATCGATAGGTGCAACATTTCTCCAGAGTTACCTCAAATTAACTTCCCCAGAAGTTGTCTCGACTTCCCAGTGCTGTTGGGCTATCGGTTCCACTACTTGTGTTATCCGTCTCGGCGCCGGTATCATTTTCTTGAGGTGCCTTCGTTTCATTTCCCTCCTCGCTTTCCATCGGAAGTTGTTCAATCACCTTCTTGGCGGTCGCGTGGTTTGACTTAACACGATCGACTCGTACCGTTGCACGCGCTTCTGGTAATAGCCCATCGATCAGTATGATAAATCCTTCTTCGGTCCGCCCGACACCAGCACCACTCTCATGAATATCATCGACGGTAACAACCACTTCTTCGCCAGGCTTGACTGGCTGAGCTTTCAGATCTTGAATCGGTTGGTCATAACTGTTGCACCACTCAGCGCCACCGCGGTCGCCGTAATATTGACACCCCATTCCATCGATGCGCTCGGAATACCGCGGACAGTCATCTGCGAGCGGGCACTCTGACATGTATTGTCATTACTTACCGTCCATCTAATAGGTTTCGAGCGGACAATCATACTACTGCAGGTTACGCTAACGGTGTCCGCTCAACTACAGTTCCGTCGACTGTTGGATACTGCTCAACGATTTCTCCCTTATCGAGGTCGCCTGATTCTATCATCTCCTCGAGCAACCACCACGCGACTTCAACATGCTCAGATTTCTCAGTGAAGAATTCTCGAGGGACACCTAAGCTCTGAAGTCGATCAACAGTCGTCTGGGTTTTTCCATACACAATCGTCCCATCATCAGTTACTTCATCGAATGGTCGACGAATATTCTCTGCCATCCGTTTGAGTCGATTCCGGTGCTGAGCAGCATCTTTGAAAACTGACGTGCAGAAATACGTCTTCTCGTGACTGCCCATTTCGGCGAGAATTGCCTCACGTGACCCCTTCACTGCAGACATGTGTCCATCTTGGAGTTCATATCCCTGTTCTTGCATTCGCCGGTAGTTGCCATCCGACATCTCGAACTCGTTAATATTACAGAAATCTGCGGCCCCTTCATCGAGAAATTCCAGAAACTCAGTTTCAGGCCGGATACCAGGTATCTCAAATGCGGGGGTGAGCCCTTCTTCACGAGCGATATACAAGATATCCTCCCACGCGGTCCCGTGTAACTCCCCCCACTGTTCGTACGGTGGATGGAACCGGATCTCGTCCAGCCCAGCCTCGGACAACCTCCGCATATTCTCTCTTCCACCGGTAATACCAGTGTATAAGTGAGTATGATGATCTGATCCAAACTCTGTCTTTAATAACGAGAGGTAGCGGCAGGTTTTTTTCATCGCCTCTTGCGGTTCTCCACCAGTGATTGAGGTTCCGAGGGCACTCATCCGCTTTGCCTCGGCAATGATGTCCTCATCTGATTCGACCTGTCGCTCGTTGGCATATACGTCGGTGACGTTCTTCCGGTTCTCTCCAAGAGGGCAATAAAAGCAATCACGCTGGTCACAGTACCCGTAGACGAATAGAACCATCTTGCCACCCTTAGCACACTGTTCACACCCCTCCGAAATCATCGATAATAAATTTATATTGTAGAGGATTAAAAGCCGTCCTACTCGGACATATGCGTTCGGTGATTATCCATTAGCCATATCCCGAAAACAGATATAACACGCTCGTGTAGATACGAATAATGCTTCTGGTCCTGTGTGTCGACTTGGATAACGACCTTGGCCGGAAGACAGCGATAAAAACTCCCGTTGTTGGTCGCGAGACTGTCGAGAATGCGGCCGTCGAACTCGCAACTGTTGATCCTGAAGACTCCGATGTGAACGTACTATTTCAAGGAATTCACGAGCGCGATGCACTCGCTACTGACAGCACCGTCACCGAGGAAATAACCGTTGCAGCAGTCACCGGAACTGGTAGTGGTGACGTGCAAGCGAATCGAGCACTTGGGAAAGAAGTAGACCGTGTGCTTGCAGCACTCTCAACAGGAGAGAATGTGAGTGCTATCGTCATTAGCGACGGTGCACAGGACGAATCGGTCCTCCCCATTATACGATCCCGCGTTCCGATTGACAGTGTCCGGCGTGTTGTTGTCAGACAAGCACAGGATCTTGAATCCATCTACTACACAATGAAGCAGGTTTTGGCGGACCCGGAAACCCGTGGAACCATCCTTGTGCCTCTGGGAATTCTGCTATTGATTTATCCGTTCGCGACTGTTGCGACGTTGTTCAACATCCCCGGTGCAGCTGTCCTTGGTATTCTCTCTGCGCTACTTGGACTCTACACATTATCGCGTGGTCTGGGACTTGAGGGGGCAATCGACCGCTCTGCCGACCGCCTTCGAGGTCTCTTATACGAGGGTCGGGTTACACTGATCACATATGTAGCTGCGATGGCACTGTTAGTTGTCGGAGGGTTCCGAGGACTGGCGGTGGCTGAAGCGACTCACAGGGCTATGAGTGAGAGTTCGCTGATTATCCTCTCTGCAGCGTTTATTCAAGGAGCAGTGCAGTGGTTCGCGGCTGCAGGGGTCACCTCAAGCTTGGGGCAGGTGACCGATGAGTATCTCTCGCAGGAGTTCCGTTGGCGATATCTTAACGCACCATTTTATGTGATAGCAATCGCGGTGGTGCTCTATGCAGTCACTGGATTCTTTCTTCCTCCAGGAGTTCTCAATGTCAATTCACTCTCGTTGACAGATATGGCTGTTGGGCTGACAACAGGTACACTCCTTGGTGTGATCAGTACTCTCCTATTTGCGGTCGCAGAATCGCGATTCCCGACAGGTCCTGATACAACGGGCAACTGAACAGACAGATATAGATCACAGTTCAGATGTTCATGACAGCCATCGATTACTGTTCTCGAACGACGACAAATTCTGCCAGATCCTTGAGATATCCCAACGACTGGCTCTCGCGAACGCCTGCCGCAGCAAGTGCATTCAGTGCTTGTTCAGCCTGTTTTTCTGCACGATTGTTTGCCTCCTGCTCGGACAGTTCAGTAATTTGCACGAGCGAGGGACGGTTCATCGCTGCATCCTGTCCTGCTGGTTTACCGAGCTCTGCGGTCGAACCTGTCGTGTCCAACACATCGTCACGAATCTGGAATGCAATCCCAACGCGCTCGGCATACTCACCGAATGAGTCAACGGTAAATGGGTCAGCATCTGCTGCGACAGCTCCGACTTCCGCTGCAGCCCTAAATAATGCGCCGGTCTTTCGTCGTGCTAACTCGATATACTCAGACTCGGTTGTTGGTTGTGCAACCAATTCAACGGCTTCTCCCTCACCCAACTCAACCATCGATTGTGCGATAATTTCAGTTGCACGCTCACTTTGCGAGAGCAGTGCAAAAGCTTCACCTAATAATCCATCTGAGGTAATGAGTGCTGGTCCGTACCCAAAGTTCGCCCATGCGCTCCTACTTCCTCTCCTGACTTCTGACCGGTCGATAATATCATCTACAACAAGTGAAGCATTGTGCACGCACTCAACAGCAACAGCAAAATCGACCGCTGCACTGGGTTCGCCGCCACATGCCTCACACGAAAGAATCGTCACAGCTGGCCGAACGCGCTTGCCACCAGCTAACGCGACGTGGCCAACCTCATCAGCGAGCGTCGATGGTTCGATGGTAGAAATGACCGATTCAAGCCGGTCCTCAACCATCGAAACACGTCGCTCCAAGTAATCCATTGTCCAATTACCGGGATGGCCGAGCAAATAAGCTTCCGAATCAATCAGCCTTCTGAGCGTGTCTGGTTGGCGTCATCGGGCTGGCTCTCTGTGACATCCGTTTCCGGCAGCGAAATGAGATTCTCTCGACCAAGTCGTAGTTTATCTATGCGGTCTGACGCTGCCATACTGGACAGTAACTGTGAAACCTTGGCATCTGACCATCCTGTCTCATCAACGATTGTTGCCTGTCGCATTCGGCCTCCGTTCTGTGATAATAACTGTTCGACGCGCTCCTCATCTGATATCAGTGCAGGGTCAGTGATGTCAGATGCCACATCCTGATCATCAGGTTCATCTGATGTCCCCTCCGGAGACTCATCTTTAGATGACGTCTGTGACACTTGGGCGGCTCCCGATGATCCATTGTCATTACTACGACTATTACCACTCTCTGTCGATGCACCTCGCCTTCGTGAGAACCGCCATCCGCCAACAAGCAGGACAAGGATGCCAGCAAAGACTGCTGCAATGCGTGCCGTTTGACTCAATGGAGCCGATTCCTCCTCAACCGGTGAATATGTTATTCGCAACGCATTATCGCCTATGAAATCAGTCGGCTCTGCGAGCACGATAGCGTTTCGTTGCTGCTGAACTGCGATACTTGTTTCTTTGACAGTATACCGCTCTGGTGGTTGAATGACAATTTGCTGATCTGGCCCAACGATGGACAACCAAGTCTGTTCTCGGTCAGACTCCGCTGTCGGGAGATCGAATACATCACCAACGATCATCGTTCCGTTCGGTCCACTTTGGGCAAAGCCTGCCCATCGAAATGATAAGATAAATTGAGCTCGTGTATCGCTGATATTCGCGCGATAACTGACATTGCTCATCTGCATCTCTCGTCCCGTTTGTGCGCTCGCGACACGTCGTAAGGTCCTAAACAGCTCTACTTGCGGGCCCACGTTCGCCTGCCCAGCCTCATACTGGCGCGCAACGGTTTGAAGCGCTGCAGTTTCAGCGTTCGACTCCAATGGATAGAGAACCTCTACTTGCCAGAAAGCGCTCATATCATCCTGAACTGAGATAGAGACAACTGTCTGTTTAGTCTGCTCATCAGCCGGCATTTGCTGATAGAGCTCACTGTCGAACCCAGCCGCAGGCGGATTGACTGCATGCGCTCCACCCGCACCTGCAACGGTCGACAGGAGGAATAAAAAACAGATGAACGCAAGAAACCGCATATAAATCGAATCTACATGGAATGTTCAAAACCCTTTCTATCGGACATCTCAGTTAGTCACAGTGTAACAGATGGTAAAAATTATGATAGCACTTTTACTGTGTGCTCGTATACGGTAGGTAGATGCGACCTGGCTTGACAGTTCTCGTTGTCATAATCACGTTATCTGCAATCGCTGGGTCTGCGCCAGCCGCGTCGTTCGCAAATGACAAATCTGTCTCACAGTTGAACCAATCAGCAGGTGAGAGTCAACTCTCTGATCGCGTCAGTGTCTCAGGGCAATCGAATTTTCGACAGCTCTCAGAGGAAGGCAGTGGTCCAATCCTCTCGATGTTAGGCATCTCTCCTATTGAGGTAAATCGGAGTGCACTGCAAACACGATATGTTGAGCTTGGATATGGGCTCTCCTACTCCACTGAATTGATTGACGTACGAGTACAATCAAACCGATTAATGAATGACATAGAAGCCGCTCCGTCGACTTCTGAGCGCCAGCAGCAACTGCTGGCCGCACTGAGCCAGACAGAGCAGCGAGCTGTATCACTTCGCTCTCGGCATCGACAGCGAATTAAAGCATATAACGACGAGAATATCACAACCAAACAATTTCTCGCCTCGTTGGGCAAAATCGACGCCGAAGCACGTGTGCTGAAGAATCGAACTGAGCAACTCGAAAAGATGGCTGAATCAACCGAGGGATTCAGTATCTCACAGTCGCGATTCACTTCGCTGAAATTAGAGCTGCAAGCACTTAGTGGCCCTGTCCGCGAGCGGATCAAGACTGTACTCACAGGCGGGACACAGTCGGATCGATTCTTCGTACAAACTGGCCCAAATAGCGTTGTAATCAGTGTGATTGCCGATGAGACATATATTCGAGAGGCATACAGAGGCAACCTCCGAACTGCTGGAAGTGCCACCGGAATTAGCCCCGCCGAGGCGACCAATGTCACCGACGACGTATATCCAACGATCACGTCGCTTCAGCAAGATAATGAGACGACTGCTAATAGTCCGTTAGCACGCATATCTATTACACATGAGCGTGGTCGTCTCCGTGCACTCATTGATGGCGAAAGCGAGCGAGTTTTCAGTGCCGTCCAGTACCGACCGCTATCATCAACCTCAACTCGACGGTCAACGTCAGCGCTTAAAGACTCGCTTAGACTGACGGCGCACCCAACATATCCTGGTGGTCCAGTCAGATTGGATCTTCAGGGTAATAGCTCCGGTGCACCAGTCAATGCACAACTCACAGTCGGACCTCCAAATGGCCAAAGCACTGTGGTCGGTCAAACAGGAGAAGATGGATTCCTGTGGACGATTGCCCCTGACGGTGTATATCAAGTAACAGCGATTGATGGGAACTCAGTTGTGCTTGTCTCTGTGAATCCATCTTTCCCACCGCTGATCTACGGGTCGATTACAAAAGGTGACGAGCGCTCAGGTAGCAACAGCAATCAAACACAGAACATGGCTGTGGAATCTTAGATGGTAATCTTAGCTTCGATAGGCTCACTCTAGTCTCCCCGCTTCCATTCCCCGACGAGTGAGTGAGGGCAGAGAGGGTACAGCCGTCTCGTTCCATCCACCAAACCCAATAAAGGAGACCTCACAACACTCCTTCCCACGAGTTGTGACGGACGCTACTCATCGGGCTGGCTGAGACCGTGAGAATAAGCGGAATGGGGAATTAGCTGATAGCAGGCGCTCAGCCCCCTGCCTCAAGGAGCCGCCGGAGGCCGCAGGGGTAGTTTACAGGTTGAACAGGCGCAATGCCACGGTCTTTAGACCGTGGATACGCGCCGTCACTAACTGACACAAACTACTGACGATAGTGTGACCTGATATTCCAACAGATACTGAAGATAGCGCACATAATTACAATTGTAATGGTCACGGTAACTGTCACCACGAAGTTCCACAATCCATCCCTTTCACGGCGGAAAGAGTGGCAACAGGGCACTCGTCTCTACCGTGATACCAAACAGTTCTGTATCAAAGGATGGGAGAATGGTAACTTTGGTAAGTCCGTGACCACATCCAGCATTGATAACGCGCTTTACTCGGCTATTCAGAACCAAGCCATTCGAGAAGCGAAATCTGACCACAGCAAAGATGAGGAAGTCGAATACCGAGAGAGCCAGCCGTTCGCAGTCAACAACCAGAATTGGGAGATCGATACAACCGATAACGGTACAGTCGTCATCGGATTCCCGTGTATTTCTCAGTGGTGGTATACACCTATTGAACTGTCCGACGATATTGCCGATTCCGTCGACCGACTGATTGAAGATGACGCCGACAAGTCCCGTCTACAGGTCTCCCGTCGTGATGATGACTGGTACTGTACATTTAACGCCGAATATGATACCGACACGTCAAATAGGACATCCATCGGTGTCGATATTGGCGAACGACATATTCTTGCTGCAACGGCTTATGATGAAGATGAGTCAATGCTGGTGTCAGGTGATGAGGCAAAATACGTTCGGCGCAAATATCGTTCCCTACGCGATTCGCTCCAACAAGCGGGTGCGCTTCGCGCACGCAACCGTGTGGGTAATAAAGAACAGCGTCGAATCAAAGAGTTAAATCACACACTCTCACGTCGCCTCATCACGTTCGCGGAACAGTTTGAGAATCCAGTTATCAAACTGGAAGAGCTTGAAGGTATCCGCAAGAATAGCTCGTGGTCGGGCGTTCATTCGTGGCATTTCTATCAACTCCAACAGTTCATCACGTACAAAGCAGAACGTGCTGGTATCCGCGTCGAGAAGGTTGACCCGTACCGTACCAGCAAATTATGTTCAGAATGTGGTTCAATTGGAACTCGTGATGAAGATCACTTTTGCTGTTCGGAGTGTGACCGTGGACGACATGCCGACCTAAATGCTTCAGAAAATATTGCACAACGTGAGGGAGAACCATGCACGGCGTAACAGTTCGGCTGACGCGAACCGTGCTCCCTTGCTGGTTGAATAGCCAGCCGTCTTTGACGCCCGTTGTATGCGGGAAGGAAGGTCCTATTGGCAGGACTACACGCGCTGGAAAGTACACCGTTGGTCACAACTCGGTGGCGACTGTTGACGTTCCACGCGAAAGCGTACTTGAGAACCGAGGAAACGCGCAACCTGAATATCCACTTTGTGGATTCCCGCGTCTTTAGGCGCGGGAGGATGTCAATCCTGAGTATGGTTGGAATAGTCTTATACTCAAACCACCACCTGTGGAGACTGGCGTACGGGAGCGGGGAAGGTGTTATCGAAGGTGCGGGGCGAAAACCATGATTTGGGCCGTGATGAAGCCGACAACTGGGTCACCACGCTCGACTGGATATTCTACACCACCGTCGTCGAAGCAGACAGTCCAGCGTTGGCCCGAGAGGAAGCACAGCCCTCAGCGGAACGAAGCGGGTCGGGGCAGTTCACTCTGGACTCCAAGGGAGTGATTACGGGGGGCGAGTTGAGAGAGGATCGTATTTGAATATGTGATAAATCATAATAATCAGCCGTCGTTAAACTGAACTTCATCACCAATCGCGTCTCCACACGCTGGTGTGAACACCCGAGGCTCTGCGGCAATCGTCGGCGTTGCAGCAATGCTCACCGCAACTGTTGTGCTAGCTGGTGCTGTTGCTGCAACAGGGTCATCGCTACACGTGCTTCCAACGAATTCCTGTAGTGTGACAGGTGCAGGGGTGTCTTCACCGGACGCGGTCGCACTTTCAGTCCAACTTCGCGGTCCTCGTATTCAACTTACGCATGAAGCTGGTCCCAAGGTAAATGTCTCTACAGTACGGATGATGATCCTCATAAATCGTACACCACTGCAATTTCAGCCGCCAATTCCGTATTTCGCAGCCCGCGGGTTTCGTAGCGGCCCATTTGGGCCATTCAACAGCGCCAGTGATGGGATGTGGGAACCCGGTGAGACCGCTTCGCTCGAAATTGCACAGACAAACACACCACACCCGGTGGTTGGAGCAACACTGTCAGTCGAGCTCAGACAGCAGGCATGCGTTATTGGCAGCGTTTCGGCTGATGTCCAGCCCAGTTAGGATTGAACTTGAGTCTGTGACGGTGAGTCCGTGTCTATTTTTTGCTGAGACTCAGGCGCACGTGCAACCGTCGTTATTGCCCGCGGACTTCCCGGATACGCCTGCTGAATATGATGCTCGATATCTACGAATCCGGTACTCTCAAACATACGTTGTGCCTCAGTCTCATCATAGAACAGCATGATTGCATCTGCAAGCAACTGAAATACCTTTGAATTGGGATAATCAGGCCCGACGACGAGCACTGCTCCACCCGGCCTTACTACTCGTTGGAACTCGGTGAGTGCAGCCTCCGGGTTTGGCCAGTATTCGATCGAGCCAGATGACCAGACTGCGTCAAAGCTATTTGCTTGAAACGGAAGACGCTCAGCGTCTCCACGGTAGAACTTTACAGTTTCTGTTCGACCGAACTTCTCGAAGGCCTTTTGCATCTGGTGTATGCTCTGATCAAGGCCGTGTACGTCAGGTGTGTATTCCAGCAGTCCTTCAGTTCCAAATCCAGTTCCACTGCCGACGTCAAGCACACGGTCATTATCTGACAATTCGAGCCATTCGAGTGCTGTGTCTCGCATCTCTGCATTCCAAATAAATGGGTTGATTGAGTCGTATACTTTGGAGAGATATTTATAAAACTGACGGGCGTTTGCTTTGTCTTCAAGGATTCCCATTGTGGGTCAATGGCGCTTGAGAATGATAATTATGCGGATTTGCTGAACAGAAACTACCACAGATTTTCGCAAGCACCATATAGCTCGCTTTTACAAATACTATATGATAAGAGTATGCCGAGACCAAGGGTTCTCGAACGGATTAAGACAGCTGAATCTGAGGCAGATGAAATCATAGAGGACGCCAAGCAAGCGCGTGAGGACCGCATCAAACAGGCGCGTTCTGATGCCGAGGAGATCCGTGAGACAGCACGCGAGGAGGCAGACACATACGAACAAGACCGTCTTGCAGAAGCACGTGAGGATATCGAAGCTGAACGCGAAGCAATCTTGGAAGAAGGCAAACAGGACCGTGAAGAACTAATTCAGCAAGCACAAACAAATATTGATGATGCAGTCACAGAAACACTCTCGCGATTTGAGGAGGCGATAAATGCTCAGACCTGAGCAGATGAGCAAGGTCTCGGTCACGGGTTCGAAACAGGTAATGCAAGAGGTTATCGAAGCGGTTCATGATCTTAATATCTATCATTTCACCGAGTATGACGGCTCTTGGGATCGCTTCGAACCAGGTAGCCCGATGGAAGGTGCTGAAACCGCCTCAGAGCAGTTAGTTACTGTTCGTTCACTCAAAACTATCCTTGATGTATCACCTGAAGATGCCGGGCCAACGAGGATTGTCACCGAGGATGTCCTGGCTGAAGAGATTGAGTCGATTCGAACACGCGTCAACAAGCTAGATGACCGTCGGCAAGAGATCAAACAGCAAATACGAGAGCGTGAGGATGAAATCGACACGATCGAGCCATTCGTTGAGTTAGGCATAGACTTCGACCTCCTCCATGGATATGAAACTCTCTCAGTCGCGGTGGGACGAGGTTCGCGATCAGCTATCGAACCAACACTGTCAGCTGCTGATACCATCGATTCCTTCGAGTTATTCACTGGGAACGATATTATTGCGATATTCGCCCGCCCTGTGGAGTCCGCGGATCAAGCCGCACTCACAGATTCGCTGGTCGGAACAGAGTTTACATCGATTGATCTTCCGAAAAGAGAAACAGGATCCCCTGAAGAATCTATCTCTGAGATTGAGCAGGAGATCAAGCAACTCTCATCTGACCTACAGAGCGTTGAGGAGCAACTAGACACGAAAAGCGAGGAGACAGCGGGGTTCCTCCTAGCCGCAGAGGAAAAGCTCTCTATTGAGGTCCAAAAAGCAGAAGCCCCACTCTCCTTCGCGACGACTGAGAGCGCTTTTATTGCGGAAGGCTGGATCCCGACTGCGAAATTCGAGCTGTTTAAATCGGCTATTACCGCGGCTGTTGGTGATCATACGCAGATTGAAGAACTCGAACGCGCGGAATTCTCGAAGGATGGATCAGACCACGTTCGAGAACAGATACCCGGCGGGGACACAGGAGGTATTCAGTCACCCACACCGACCGCCGATGGAGGCGAAACACAACCCAAAGCCGATGGGGGCAGTGCCGTCGTGATGCAGAATGACGACCCTCCCACGGTTCAGGATAACCCTGGCCTAATCAAGCCTTTTGAGATGATTGTTCAGGCAGTCAATCGACCCAGCTATCGTGAATTTGACCCAACAATTATATTATTTCTGACGTTTCCTACATTCTTCGGGTTCATGATCGGAGACTTCGGTTATGGGCTCGTCTATACAGCGATAGGTTACGTGCTCTACACTGCATTTGAGGACCGTGAAGCCATCCGCAGTATGGGTGGAATTACAATCGCCGCGGGCTTCTTTACGACGATATTTGGCATTCTCTATGGCGAAATATTTGGACTCCATCTGATTGCAACGTACTTCTGGGAGGGCATCATTGGATTGGCCCATGCGCCCATCGAGAAAGGACTCTCACCTGCCGGCATCGAATGGGCACGCGGGTGGATCGTAGTGAGTATCCTTATTGGTGTATTCCACCTGAACGTTGCCTGGATATTCGGATTTATCGAGGATAATCAACTGCACGATCTCAAACACGCCTTTTTGGAGAACGGCGCATGGCTGCTCATGATGAACGGCCTGTGGATCTGGGTATTCAGTGACGCCCTCCGAAGCACGGTGCCTTCGTTCATCTATACAACATTCTCCAGTGAGGGTGTTTTACCACTCGGATTTAGCGGGTTCCCGGCAATGGAACTGTTTACGATTCCGCTACTGAATGCACCAATGACTGTCCCACTTGCGGTGTTCATCATTGGGTTCGCCTCACTGATCGTTGGCGAGCCAATCGAAGCAGTTGAGTTTCTCAACGTACTCGTAAACGTGCTCTCATACACGCGTATTGCGGCAGTCTTGTTAGCAAAAGCAGGGATGGCTTTTACTGTGAACCTCCTGTTTTTCGGGGTGTACGTTACACAGGAGAGTGGTGCTGCTGACTGGCACTTTGGACTTGAAAAGATGCCAGCTGTTGGCTCAATGTCAGATGGTCATGAAGTAACCGAAATCATGTTCGGCGGATTACTTCATGGTGATACCGTGACCATTCTGATCGGGCTTGTCGTCCTGATTTTCGGACATATACTCGTGCTCGCGCTCGGGGTCACGAGTGCTGGCTTGCAGGCAATCCGTCTCGAATATGTGGAGTTTTTCAATAAGTTCTATGAAGGCGGTGGTCGCGCATATCAACCGTTCGGCTACAGCCGACAGTTTACGACTGAGGATTAATTCCACGGGATATTATTTTCGTTCGTAGATCGAAACAGAGAGCTCCGATCAGCGAACTGAGATTGTCGTTTGGGAAGGTTTATGAGATATCTCTATAGAGTTAGGAATGTTCGGAGACGACCACATCATAAGAACATAACACAATGTTAGAAGTACTCTTACAGCAGTCCGGAGAAGCCGCAGGAAACGCTCCAGCTATCGAACCATCTGCTGCCGCAGCACTCGCCCTTGGATTGGCTGCGGTTGGCGCGGGGTATGCTGAGCGAGGCATCGGAGCAGCAGCGATGGGTGCTATTGCCGAAGATGACAGTCTCTTCGTCAACGGACTAATCCTTACAGTCCTCCCTGAAACAATCGTTATACTCGCACTGGTTGGATTCTTCCTGATTTAGTATTTCTTGGTTTCAAGCCTATGAGTTTGGACACTGTTGTTGAAGACATCCGACAGGAGGCCCAACAGCGTGCTGATGAGATTCAAGCAGAGGGCGAACAGAAAGCAGAAGCAATTATCGCTGACGCCGAAACCGATGCGGAGACACTTCTTGAAGAGCGGAAGAGCGAGGTAGAGCGAACAATTGAGCGTGAGCGTGAGCAAGCACTCTCAAGTGCGAATCTTGAAGCAAAACAGGAACGGCTCGAAGCACGCCGCGTTGTGCTTGACGAAGTGTATGAGGCAGTTGAACAGGAGTTGTCCTCGTTAGAAACAGAAAAAAAGAAAGAACTCACAGCCTCGCTGATTGCTGCTGCGGCTGATGAGTTCGGCACTGAGGAGCCCATCGACGTCTATGGGCGGGTAGATGAGAAGGAGATGATTGAATCGATTCTTGAATCTTACGACAAGGCAACATACGCAGGAAATCACGACTGTCTCGGTGGTATTGTTGTTGAGGGTCAGCGGTCCCGACTTCGGGTCAACAACACATTTGATTCCCTGCTTGAAGACGTCTGGGAGGAATCGCTTCAGGATATAAGCGACATTCTGTTCGAACAATGAGCACTGCAGGGTCAAATCCAGAGTACGTTATCGCCAGAGTGAAAGCGCGTAAAAATGCTCTATACTCCGAGGAGGACTATCGGAAGCTTCTACGCATGGGCCCCGATGAAATCACTCGATTTATGGAAGAATCTGACTACGAAACTGAGATCAACGCGCTTGGGTCGCGACACTCTGGCGTTGATCTGATAGAATATGCACTCAATCAAAATCTAGCTCGGCAATTTAATGATCTGTTAGAGTGGGCTAATGGGCGTCTGTATGAGTTAATCGCACGCTATCTTCGCAAATTCGACGCGTGGAACGTCAAAACAGCTATGCGGGGTATCTATTCGACCACGCCACAACAGAAAATTGCTGACGACTTCATCCGTGCTGGGGAATTAAACGAACCAGTTCTTGAACGCCTCACAGAAGCAGCCAGTATTGAAGAAGTTGTTGAACTTCTTGAGGACACCATGTTTGAGGAGGGACTGAGAGATGCCTATAGTGACTTTGAGGACACTGGCGTCTTAGTACCGTTAGAAAACGCTGTCGACCGTGCCTACTATGAGAACCTACGAGGCGACCTTGGCGGCAGCGAGTCAACTGCGCAGTATCGAGAGTTCTTGGATGCTGAAATTGACTTTCGGAATCTCCGCAACGCGCTGCGACTGGCCCAGAGCGGTGCAGATATAGACCCAGCGGCCTACTATATTCAAGGTGGATCATTGTTCAGTGAGGCACAACTCGCAGCATTAGTACAGGATCGTGATGAGCTTGTGAGTGTAATTCGTGAATCAAAGTATGGTGTGGAGCTTTCACAGGCGCTGGATGAACTTGAAGCAGCGGACAGTCTTATTCAATTCGAGCGCGCACTAGACATTGTCTTGTTAAGCTACTCAGATACACTTGGGACAGTATATCCACTCTCAATTACACCTGTCGTGTCGTATATTCTAGCGAAGGAGCGCGAAGTTGAGAATATTCGAGCAATAGGTCGCGCACGTGAGGCAGGCCTCTCTGAGAGTGAAATCGAGACTGAGGTAATCGCAATATGAGCCAGGAGATTGCCGTCATTGGAAGCCCCGAGTTCACAACTGGATTTCGATTAGCCGGGGTTCGTGAATTCGAGACGGTTTCAGAAGCAAACAAAGATGAACAATTAGATAAGGCGGTCTCAACAGTCCTTGGTCAGGATGACGTTGGAATAATTGTGATGCATAATGACGATCTTGATTATCTCTCTCGGAGCGTTCGAACAGACGTTGAGACAAGTATCGAACCAACGCTCGTCACACTTGGTGGAAGTGGCGGAGCGAGCGGTCTTCGCGACCAGATCAAACGAGCCATTGGGATTGACCTGATGGAGGATGAAGCCTAATTTATGAGTCAGACAGAACAGGCCGTCAAAAACGACGGCACGATTGCAAGTGTAAGTGGTCCTGTTGTGACTGCCCGCAATCTGAATGCCCGCATGAATGATGTGGTTTACGTGGGCGATGAAGGATTGATGGGTGAGGTAATTGAAATCGAGGACGATATTACAACAGTCCAAGTATACGAAGAGACGTCAGGTATCGCTCCGAGCGAACCCGTCGAGAACACCGGTGAACCATTGAGTGTCGATCTTGGCCCAGGGCTGTTAGATACGATTTATGACGGTGTCCAACGGCCGCTGGATGTTCTTGAGGACAAGATGGGGTCACCATACCTTGATCGAGGGGTCGACGCTCCCGGAATCGAACTGGATAGACAATGGAGCTTTGAGCCGACCATTGAGGAGGGAACACTCGTTGAAGCAGGCGATATTATTGGGACTGTTGACGAAACAGTCACGATAGAGCATAAAGTCATGGTTCCCCCTAACTCCGATGGCGGTGAGGTGGTATCCATCGAATCAGGGTCATTTACTGTTGAAGAAACTGTCGCCGAACTCGATACCGGCGAAGAAATCCAGATGCGACAGGAGTGGCCAGTGCGGGAAGCGCGCCCGTCAGTAGAAAAAAAGACGCCACGGACACCACTCGTCTCAGGGCAACGAATACTTGATGGCCTCTTTCCAATCGCCAAAGGTGGGACGGCAGCCATTCCGGGACCCTTCGGGTCTGGAAAGACGGTCACACAACATCAACTTGCCAAGTACGCTGACGCAGATATCATCATCTATGTTGGCTGCGGCGAGCGTGGGAATGAAATGACTGAAGTAATTGATGACTTCCCTGAACTCGAAGATCCATCGACGGGGAATCCGCTCATGGCACGGACGTCGTTGATCGCAAATACGTCCAATATGCCTGTTGCGGCGCGTGAATCATGTGTGTACACCGGGATTACGATTGCTGAGTTCTATCGTGATATGGGCTACGACGTGGCACTCATGGCTGATTCAACCTCCAGATGGGCAGAAGCAATGCGAGAAATTTCTTCCAGATTGGAGGAGATGCCTGGTGAGGAGGGTTACCCAGCGTATCTCGCTGCCCGGCTGTCTCAGTTCTACGAGCGAGCAGGCTACTTCGAGAATATAAATGGGACAGAAGGGTCAGTCTCAGCAATTGGCGCCGTCTCCCCACCAGGTGGCGACTTTTCAGAGCCGGTCACGCAAAATACACTACGTATTGTCAAGACGTTCTGGGCTCTTGATGCGGACCTCGCTGAGCGCCGACACTTTCCGGCCATCAATTGGAATGAGTCATACTCGCTGTACAAAGACCAACTTGACCCGTGGTTCCAGGAGAATGTGAGCGAGGAGTGGCCAGAGCAGCGACAGTGGGCTGTTGACGTGCTGGATGAAGAAAGTGAACTCCAAGAAATTGTCCAGTTGGTCGGGAAAGATGCCCTTCCAGAGGACCAACAACTTACACTGGAAGTTGCTCGGTACCTTCGAGAAGCTCATCTACAACAAAATGCGTTCCATCCGGTCGACACGTATTGCCCGCCAGAGAAAACCTACATGACAGTGACTGCCATCCACACATTCAGCGACGAAGCGTTTGATGCACTTGATGCAGGAGTCCCTGTCGATGAGGTGATTTCAGTCGACGCGATTCCACGACTCAATCGTATTGGCGTCCAAGAAGAGTATGCCGAATATATTGAGACGCTCAAGACTGATATCAAAGAGCAGATTCGAGAGCTATACTAAACATGAAAGAGTATCAAACAATCACAGAGATCAGCGGCCCATTGGTGTTTGCTGAGGTAGATGAGCCGATTGGATACGACGAGATTGTCGAAATTGAAACGCCAGGTGGAGATATCAAACGAGGTCAAGTGCTTGAGTCCGAGGATGGAATCGTCGCAATACAGGTGTTTGAGGGAACATCTGGCATCGATACAGACGCGTCCGTTCGGTTTGCTGGCGAAACGCTGAAAATGAAGGTCACAGAGGACCTGCTCGGTCGCGTGCTTGATGGAGCGGGGCAACCGATCGATGGAGGTCCTGATATCCTTGCGGATGAACGGCGTGAGATTGTTGGGGCAGCAATCAACCCATTCTCACGAGAGTATCCAGAAGAGTTTATCCAGACTGGAGTGTCCGCAGTTGACGGAATGAACACACTGGTTCGTGGGCAGAAGTTACCTATCTTCTCAGGCTCAGGACTCCCGCATAACGACCTTGCACTCCAGATCGCCCGGCAGGCGACTGTCCCAGAAGAACAAGAAGGCGGAGGGAGCGATTCGGATGAGTCAGAATTTGCTGTCATCTTTGGAGCGATGGGTATCACTGCTGAGGAGGCAAACGAGTTCATGGATGATTTCGAACGAACAGGAGCACTTGAGCGCTCTGTTGTGTTCATGAACCTAGCTGACGACCCAGCAGTAGAGCGAACAGTCACTCCACGGATGGTGCTGACGACTGCAGAGTATTTGGCATTTGATAAAGGGTACCACGTCTTGGTCATCTTGACCGACATGACAAATTACTGCGAGGCGCTTCGCGAAATCGGTGCGGCCCGTGAGGAGGTTCCAGGCCGGCGTGGATACCCGGGGTATATGTATACTGACCTCGCAACGCTGTATGAACGTGCTGGCCGTATCGAAGGACGCGAAGGGTCGGTGACACAGATTCCCATCTTGACAATGCCTGGTGATGACGACACCCATCCAATTCCTGATTTGACTGGGTACATCACTGAAGGACAGATATACGTCGACCGAGATCTGAATAGTCAAGGTATTCAGCCACCGGTAAATGTGCTCCCAAGCCTCTCACGGTTGATGGATGACGGGATTGGTGAGGGACTGACCCGTGAAGACCACGGAGATGTGTCTGATCAAATGTATGCAGCATACGCTGAGGGAGAAGATCTTCGTGATTTGGTCAATATCGTTGGTCGTGAGGCACTATCCGAGCGGGATAACAAATATCTCGACTTCGCTGACCGATTCGAAACCGAATTTATTGATCAAGGCACTGATACCGATCGATCGGTCACCGAGACACTTTCAATTGGCTGGGATCTCCTGTCAACGCTCCCTAAGGAGGAGCTCAATCGTATCGATGAAGACCTGATTGAGACGTACTACCGAGAGGGTGACGAGAGCGAAACCGCAGAAATCACTGCTGATTAACTCACGCTTTTCAGCCTCGTGGATGAGCTCACGCCAGTGATGACGGTGAGGGTAAATACTTTACCTGAGTGCTCGCTTTGCGGCCGTCTATGCGTATTTCATGCTGATTTCGCACGCATGAAACAAGCACTGGGAGTCCGTGCCCTGATCACCTGCGCTCGTCTGTGATCGGTGGCTTATCCGACAGAAAACAGGCCGAGTGCCTCGCGTTCGTTCCCGATTGGAGACCGAAGATGTGAGCGTGATGACTTCGAGTTTGTCTTGTGAACTACTCTAACCCCGAGATACCTCACAGTAATACACTTGCAAAGAGACCGAGCAGATATCTCTCATTTTTTGCCACAAGTCGATGCTGGCTCAGGCGTCGGATATACCTACTCAGCATAATTGTAGTTGAAAACCTTTAGCACCTGCATACAATATATAAATGTACGATGGCTGAGGACGTTAAACCAACTCGAAAGAACTTGATGGCAATCGACGACCGGATCGAACTTTCAGAGCGGGGTCATGACACTCTCGAACAAAAACGCGATGGGTTAATTATGGAGTTTATGGACATCTTAGATCAGGCACAGGATGTCCGCGAGGATCTCAACACCGATTATGAGAACGCACAGCAGACACTCGACATGGCGCGAGCGATGGAAGGTGATGTTGCGGTCCGTGGGGCGGCCGCTGCACTGAAAGAACATCCTGAGATAACGATCCAGTCAAAAAATATTATGGGCGTAGTAGTCCCGCAAATTGAGTCATCCAGGGTAAAGAAAACAATCGATCAGCGCGGCTATGGGCTACTTGGATCCTCAGCTCGAATTGATGAAGCAG
Source organism: Haloquadratum sp. (assembly GCA_028275165.1). Lineage (GTDB taxonomy): Archaea > Halobacteriota > Halobacteria > Halobacteriales > Haloferacaceae > Haloquadratum. Next base: position 57,178 of record JAQCNF010000044.1, on the reverse strand, counting down.
CAGATGCATACGAGGAGTTACTTGAGACGATCATTCTGGCTGCAGAGGTTGAGACGGCAATGAAGAAGATGCTCGAAGAAATCGAAAAGACAAAACGCCGTGTGAATGCCTTGGAGTTCAAGTTGCTCCCAGACCTCTATGATAACAAAGAATATATCGAACAGAAGCTTGAGGAGCAAGAGCGAGAGGAAATATTCAGACTCAAGAAAATCAAGAATAAAAAGGAAGCTGAGGAGGCAGAAGAGGAAGAAGAAGATCAAGAGGATGACTCCGAGTTTGCAGACGACGCAATCGTCACGACCGCAGACGACTGATTTTGGATTTGAATGAGCTTCTCTTGCCGACGGTGTGGTCATGACCTCGTCTCACAACACGTTCCTCAATCGTTGAGCTCAGAATTAAACGTCTCACGTTCGATCGGGTTTTGTCCCCGCTGTTTCGCTATCGAAACGGTAGTAGATTCTTCTCTGAAGAATACGCTGCCACCACCTGTCAAAGACGCACTACCAACTGGAAAGGCAGCAATCGGTGTACTATTGCTCGTGCACAAACTTGAGCACTTGGCAGCAGAGCGTGCACATATTGAGTATCTGCTCAAGTGGTCTGAGGATGCTGGTGGCGATGTCCTGTTAACTCTTGATCGACTCTCGACAACTCGCTATATCAATCCACCCTACGAGTTGGATCGTCGAATATCACAACTGCGTTCGATTATGTGAGTGTGTTAGATTTTCAAACTCAAAGTGGTGAACATCCAGTGCGTGTCTGATCAGCGCTCGTAGCAGCGTGCAGTCGTGAAATATCCTGGCGAGTGATTCCGCTGATTGTTGATTCCCGACGCAGTCAGCAATTAAATGACATTCATCCATCACAGCAGCCTACGAGCACGATTAAAAAGATGTCTTTATGTTGTATCATCTCGTTCAATTTGGGAGACCCTCACAGTAATCTCGCGAAGAATCATGACGCTCCACATAAAGAGACTGAGGAGATCCCAGTTATCTATATGTACTCACCTAAGATGATGACTCGTGTGGAATCTGATCTGAGAGCACACGATGACACTGCTTGGGTGCGGAATATCCTGCAGTCAACCCGATACTTGGCCTATTGAGCACAGTCGTGGACTGGCCTGAAACAAAACGGAGTGAATATCTGTTGCTCGCGTAGAATAATCGCACTCAATTGAAGTTGAACATCCCAGTGTCGGCACACCTCCGACTCAGCGGTTGGAATCGTCGACTGGTTTGTCCAGAAGAAATTCACTCGTGAGGGCAACTCAGATGCCAGTTTCATAGCGGAGTATGCCAGCAATACCGCCGAACGCGTTGTACAACTGTTCGCCTTTCTCGAAGTCTGTCGAAATGAACTTCGTTTGTGTCCCTCGTTGCTCAGCAATGTTCATTAGATGCTCAATGACATCTTCACGCTCAATCTTCTCGGCTGGGTCCCCGCATTTATTGCAAGTGTGAGCCGGATCGTCGTGTCGTCTGTCTACAATCTCGAATTCTTCATGCCCATTTGAGCACTCAAAGACGACAACGTCTGAGCGGAGGTCTTCTGAGAGTAGGAGTCGGTCAACAGAACCCATAATCAGATTCTCTCGTGTCGGTTCAAACCCATATGTTGCCTCTTCGCCACCGTGCAGTTTCTTGAAGAACTCCTCCATTTGTGATTTGTCCTTCATCACCTCTTGATCCGCTAAGACGTCCTGAGCCGAATCAACAAGATCGTTCAGTCCTGACTCGTCAGTGTAAGAAACATCAAACTTTCCGACAACAAGGTCGCGAAGCTCGTGATGGAGATAGTCACCGTCGAGAAATTCATCCTTTGTCGGCGATGGTCCACCAACAAGGACGCCGTCCATTTCGTGACGTCTTGGGACGAATAGGTCATTTGCCATGCCTGCGACTTCCTGATAGAAATTATCGATTGCTTCCAATCGAAGACGAGCAAACCGCTGTGCTGACTGTCCACCTTTTCGTTGCTTTCCAGGCACGAGCGAAGAAGCGGACTTGACGGCCTCTATACGTTTCCCCTTGAGCCAGCCGACATTTGCCTCTCGCCGGTCCAATACAATAAGACCGAATAGTCCCTTATCAGCCAGCATGTCCTCAAGCGGACCCGTGAGGAAGTCTGAGTCGCAGTGGTATCGGAATGACTGAACCGGCTCTGGCGGCGACTCAAGTACCCGAGTGACCATGTTCGTTCTTCCGCCACCAGTATTGACTGCACCTGAGAACAAAACAATACCATTGTCTGGAGGGTAGGTCTCGTAATATCGGAGTCGGTCCTTGATGGATTTCAAGGCATCCTGCACATTCGTTCGCGTCTGTTTCGATTTAATATTTGACGCCTCTGAATGTTCTTGAGTAATATGTGCAACGACATCGGATACCTGTTTATCTGGCGGAATATAGATTGTAACGAGCTGTGTGCCTGAACCTTCGTAGTCAGTGAGCTCTTCGATAACCTTTTTGAACTCATATCTCCGACGATCGGCACTAATTTCCTGTGCGTCGGTGCTCATTGCACAATTTATTCTATATAACGGTAAGTAACCTACGACTATCTCAAGCTGTTTTCGAATCGTATCCCCGGCAAGGAGTCATGGCAACTATCTATACTCTTGATCAAACGACAACCGCGGCAGATACTTTCTATACACGACCTCCACATCCTCCGATTTGTTGCTGGCATTACGCAGGCACTGTGAGCCGCCTCGGGTCACATAGTTTGAGTATCGGAGAGTCTCCCACGCCACAGATTTTAATTCCCAGACACCCGGCCTGATCACAGTCGCGGCGTCACTTCTATCATACCTGTATGACAGCATACTACAGTTCAATATATCATGCGTGCCACGGAAAATTCATCGTTATCTGTGGGTCGGCCTCCTACTGCACTGCGGTTTTGATGATTCTCAATTGCTTCCTCCTTGCACCTGAACTGGTATATATCCAAGTGACATATGGTGGGGATTCACGGGCTGAACCAACATACGATTCACCACTCACATCGATCTTGGTGCCTCGATCCCGAGGATATCCAACGCATTCTCGATAGCATTCGCTGTGGCCCCAACGAGCGCTAATCGTGCTTGACTCACCTCTGTCGTCTCGGCGCTGAGCACCGAGCACTCTCGATAAAACGTATTGAACGTCTCAGCTATTGACCTGAGATATGTGGCGATCATATGTGGCGCCAACTCGTCTGCGGCAGCTTCGACGGTGAGTGGAAGTCGTGATATCTCATCCAGAAGCGCTCGCTCGGGCGCTGTCACTAGTAACTCAGCGCGGGCGTCTGGTGATATCTCTTGCGCCCTTGCCTCCGACTGAATGCCACAACATCGAGCGTGTACATACTGGATATATGGTGCTGATTGTGCCTCGAAATCTAATGCTCGCTCCCATTCGAACGTGATTCCTTTTGTTGGTTGCTTGGAAATAATATCGTACCGAACTGCGCCAATTCCAACCTGTCTGGCGATTCTGTCAATATCGCCCTGAGTTAATTCATCATCTCGCTCTCGCGAACCGACTCGAGATGTAACTTCCGACCGTGCTCGTTTCACGGCCTCATCTAACAGATCATCCAAGTCGACGCCAGTCCCCTCGCGAGTCGACATTCGACCATCAGGGAGATTGACATACGAGTAAAATGTTTGATCGAGAGAATCAGTATCTACATCAAGGATAGAAAGCGCTGCATCAAGCTGCTCTGCTTGAAGTTTGTGGTCTTCACCTAACACCGTGACTGCTCGGTCAAAGTTCTGTAGTTTCCACTCGTGATATGCCAAATCCCGCGTTGTATACAGCGACGTCCCATCAGAACGCACAAACACGAGCCGCTTGTCGATATCATGCCCACTCAGATCAAGTTGCCATGCACCGTCTTCATAAATGGATTCGGGCGCTGATTGGAGACGCTCAATGACAGACTCTGCAGTACCGTTTCGAATAAATCGTGTCTCTTTTACAAACTGGTCAAACGCGACCGGAAGTCGACTTAGTGACTGTTGCATCCCTTCGAGCACACTGTCGACGACGCGCTCAACCCGCTCGTAGACAGCCATATCGCCACGGTCTAGTCCGTCAATAATCGAAGCAATCTCTGATTCAGCGACTTCTGTGGCAGCTTCATCGGCGTTTTCGAGATATCTATTTCCCTTCCGATAATATCGAACGAGCTCATAATCGGAGCGTGCACGCTCTGGCGGTGGAAGGTCTGCTTCGTCAAATGTCTCATATGCCCATGTAAAGAGGGCCATCTGTCTGCCAGCGTCATTCACATAATACTGACGTTCGACATCGTAGCCCGCGTACTCAAGAAGACGGGCCAATGAATCACCAAAAATAGTGTTGCGAGCCCTTCCAACGTGGATTGGTCCAGTTGGATTCGCACTGGTATGTTCAATTATTATCGATGTATTTTGTGAACTGAGCGAGCCGTAATCCGATGAAACCGACTGGTTTAGTGTCTCTGCATAGAATCTTTCTGAGACGCTAAAGTTCACATACGGGCCAGCAACGTCAACCGACGCGATATATCTGGTTTCTGTTATCTCAATTGCCGCTGCGATGTCGTTTGCGATAGCGGACGGTGTGGCCTCCGCCTCGCTGGCGAGTCGAAAACTAACACTTGAAGCGAGCGCAGCATCACGGTCGGGTGGCGGCCGCTCAACACCAAGGTCGCCTGATGGAAGCTCAAGACGTAATAAAGCTGCCTCCAGTACGTCTTCAACCTCCGACCGGAAGGCACGGAACATACTCAGCATTCACAAAGCGCGAGTAAATGCCTTTCCGAACTCATATACGGGACTGCTATCCACAAACTGTTCTCTCAGTTATGAGATGCATCACACATCCGGTATGCTTAACACCCATGAACGACTCTATTCATTAATGGCAAAGAGCTCAGCCGCCGTTATTGGCGATGACGCGCTGGCGGCGTTAAAACATATTGCACTCGATGGCGGACGGTCCTCAGCCGCGAAGATATCCTGTTCTACGCTGGCCGATCAACTTGATGTCTCTACGCAAACAGCCTCGCGCCGGATTCAACGACTTGAAGATAGTGGATTCATTGAGCGCGATGTCGTTGCTGATGGACAGTGGGTAACAATTACTCCCCGAGGCGAGTCCGTGTTGTATACGGAATACGCTCAATATCGTCGTATCTTTGAGGCGGACGAGAGCGAAGTTGAACTCACTGGCACTGTCACAAGCGGGATGGGTGAAGGAAAACATTATATTTCTTTATCTGGGTACATGCGTCAGTTTCACGAGCGACTCGGATATGAGCCATTTCCTGGTACGTTAAATATCGAGTTAGACGAAGAGAGTTCACGAACCCGAGCCGTCGTAGCCGGATTCGATGGGATTGCAATCGATGGCTGGGAAGATGACGACCGAACCTTTGGACCGGCGACCTGTTATCCAACCCAGATTGCATTCGAGGATCGCATTGTTGAGACCGCACACGTCATTATTCCTGAGCGTACTCATCACGATAAGACTCAACTGGAAATTATCGCACCAGTGCGGCTTCGGGACTCGCTGTCATTAGTCGACGGTGACTCAGTTCGTGTGACTCTGGAGGCAGATACATGACCTCTTCAACAACGAATCAGCGGACGGCAGATAGCTCCGCTGAGCAGGCTATTAATGCATTTGCGACCGGAAAGCCTGTTCTTGTTCATGATGCCGCTGATCGTGAAGGAGAGATAGACATTATCTACCCAGCAGCAACAGTTGACGCCTCTGCCGTCGCTCAACTGAGACAAGATGCAGGCGGCCTTATTTGTACAGCGGTTTCTGCGTCAGTCGCTGAACGGATGTCTCTCCCATTTCTTCATGACGAACTCTCACACCCAGCCGCAGATGCACACCAGTTAGAGTATGATGAACGGTCATCATTTTCGCTTCCAGTCAATCATCGTGATACGTACACAGGAATTACTGATACTGACCGGGCACAGACGATTCGGGCGCTCGCCGAGGCAGCAGCCGATGACGAGTTTGATGAACGAGACTTTGCCGCCGAATTTCGCAGCCCCGGCCACGTAACAATTCTGCGCGGTGCTGTTGGACTTCTAGAAAGTCGACGGGGACATACCGAGTTCGGCTTAGCACTCGCAGACGCAGCAGGTCAGCCACCTGCTGTCGTCGTTTGTGAGATGTTAGATGGGAGTACCGGAACCGCGACAAGTCCTAAACGAGCACGTGAGTATGCAGAGACACACGACATCGAGTACATTGAGGGAGCAGTGCTTACGCAGCGATTCTCCTGAAACAGGGCAAGAGTCGGCTACTGTTTTATACCCTAAGGAGCAAGGGCAGGTATATGGAATTCGACGAGATGGACGTCGAGACAATTTGGCAGGATGGAACGTTTGTTGACTGGGAGGATGCGACAGTCCATGTCCTTGTCCACGGACTTCACTATGGATCTGGGGTGTTTGAAGGTGTGCGGTGTTACGACACAGAGAGCGGTCCAGCACTATTCCGCTGGGAAGAACACCTCAATCGGCTTTATCAGTCGGCACAGCCGTATGATATGGAGATTCCCTATTCCCGAGCAGAGCTCACTGAGGCGACAATTGAACTGCTTCGCAGGGAGGAGCTGCGCTCGTGTTACATCCGCCCAATCGCATTCTATGGCTATGGATCACTTGGTGTGAGTCCAAAAGAAAATCCCGTCAACGTAGCTATCGCAGCGTGGCCGTGGGGGGCCTATTTAGGCGAGGAGGCACTGCAAAATGGTGTTGAGGTAATGATCTCGTCGTGGCGAAAACACCATTCCAGTCAGATCCCAACGAACGCTAAGACGACTGGATTATACGTGAACTCGATTTTGGCTGGCGAAGAGGCAAGGCGAAACGGCTACACAGAAGCAATTGTGCTAAACAAGAGTGGTGAGGTTGCAGAAGGGCCTGGTGAAAACCTGTTCATGATTCGCGATGGTGAAATCTACACCCCGGGACTAGCTGAGAGCATTCTTGATGGAATAACTCGAAGCACAGTTATTGAGTTAGCCCGCGAACGTGGCTACACCGTCCACGAGCGTGCGACGATATCCCGAGGAGAGCTCAACACCGCAGATGAGTTATTTTTCAGTGGGACAGCCGCTGAGGTAACACCAATTAGGAAGGTTGATAACGTAGAGATTGGATCGGGGTCTCGAGGGCCTATCACCGAGGAACTGCAGCAGGCGTTCTTCGATCTAGTCGCCCGCCGCGATGAAAGCCACGAGGAGTGGTTTCGATATATCTAATATTCTGAGAGTATCAGCGCTCGGTTACCTCAATATCAACCTCTTCTTTGCGGGTGTCCTCGGCAAATCCGGCCGATAGAGTGCGAGTGAGTGCTTGTTCGACTGACTCATCAACCTCCGTGATATCGTCAGGGTCAACTTCGATGACAAATCCAGTCGTAATGTTGGGTGCAGTCGGCAAAAACAGTACCTCACGGTCATCTTCGGTTGTTTTTCCTGTTTTGAATCCAGTCATCCGCATTCCTTTCCACGTCTCAATCTTCACCGGCTTTTGCAGATCTTCTGTCCCTGACAGTGCCGTCTCGACAGCCAACTTTGATGCATTATACAGTATCCGTATCAATGGGACTGAATTCATCGCAGCGTCAAGATATGACTCAAAAAGACGTCCAGCCGTTGTCCGCATGAGATAGCCAATTGAAAATACCAACATCATGAAAACGGTGACCGCAATGAAAAACCCGAATGGTTCTGTCAATCGCCGTATCAATGGTAGCCCAACAATAGATGTGTAGAGATAATTCAAAACAAACAGAATGACAAGAATTGGAACCAAAATAATGAGTCCGCTCGCGAAATCGCGTCGCCATGAAGACATTAAATATTTAAAATATATCTGTCGTAATAAAAATGACCGACGCAGTCGGTGAAATTGAGCGGCTTTTTATTTACGCCTGCTGAGATGCCAGCATGGATGGGACACTTATTTTCTCTGCGCTTTGGGTGATGCTTCCAGCCTATATCCCAAATAATGCCGCAGTCGTTGCGGGCGGCGGGCTACCGGTTGATGGTGGACGAACACTCAACGGAAATCGACTCTTAGGCGATGGAAAGACGTGGCGAGGCATCTTGCTTGGGACCTTGGCAGGGGTATGTGTCGCTGGAACGCTCAATATCAGTGCACCATTCGTACAGATGATTGGGTTCAATCCGATTCGATTTTCATTACGCGCTGCATTCGGCTTGGCCTTCGGCGCGATGTGTGGCGACCTGTTTGCTTCGTTTCTTAAACGTCGAATGGGAAAACAGCGTGGCGCACCACTCCCCGGCATAGACCAGCTAGACTTTGTCTGTGGTGCCCTCTGCGTAACAACAATTCTTGCACCTGGATGGACATTTCAAGTTTTCAACGTTGCTTTGATTGGTGTCGTCATCATTGTCACCCCTCTTTTACATGTGATGACAAACATTGTTGCCTTCGTCACATCATTAAAAGACGAACCATACTGAACATAGAGAGTCGAACCATCCCCTTTATTCACGTCCCCTTCCGCTATCTGAATGGCATGAACGATGAGCTCATTTCGGCGCTTCAGGCGGCCAATGCAGTCAAATATGGTGAGTTTGAGCTTTCACACGGCGGGACATCAGAATACTACATCGACAAGTATCTATTCGAAACCAACCCTACCTGTCTGCAGCTGATCGCCGAAGCGTTCGCACGCGAAGTCTCTACGGCAAAACTCGCTGGTGTCGCGTTAGGGGCCGTCCCCCTCGTTGCAGTTACCGCAGCAGAGATGGGCTGCCCATATGTGATCGCCCGGAAACAGGCAAAGTCTTACGGGACTGCGAATCGCATTGAAGGTCAATTAGATACTGGCGAGTCGGTCGTTGTTCTGGAAGATATCGCAACGACTGGAACGAGTGCGAAGAAAGCAGTTGAAGCTCTCCGCGCTGCAGGAGCCACTGTTGAGCGAGTCATCGTTGTCGTTGACCGTGAAGAAGGCGCATCTGATACACTTGCTGAGATAGATGTTCAGCTAGACTCATTACTGACTGCGGCTGACCTGATTAACCGCCGTGGGTGATATTGTCGGACACCGACGGAACGCCTTGGTGACGATCTGGATATTTACACACAAAGCGCTCTACCAAGTGTAAATATGATTAATGGTTGCGACCGTTATCAGCATAACATCGTATTTTGATAGAAATATTTATTCCTCTCTCTTGAGCGAATTTAAATACAGCAAATGAGCATTACTGAATCTTTAGACGATCGATTCAATGTCAGCGAGCGCGGCTCCTCGGTGCGAACAGAAATACTCGCTGGCATCACGACATTTCTGACAATGTCCTATATCGTGATTGTCAATCCATCTATTCTCACCGATCAGGAGGCTATCTCTGGAGCGGATGGGATTGCAATCGCTGGGATATCTCCAGGTGAAATTCAATCAATGTTAGCCGTTGTGACAATCATTGCCGCAGCTACAGCGACTTTGATTATGGCGGTTTACGCCAACCGCCCATTCGCTCAGGCCCCTGGACTCGGGTTAAATGCATTCTTTGCATTTACCGTCGTTGGTGCACTTGGAGTTCCATGGCAGACAGCCCTCGCTGCGGTTGTCGTTGAAGGTCTGATATTTATTTTCCTCACAGCTGTCGGTGCGCGGGAGTATATTATTAACATCTTTCCTCGTCCGGTCAAATTTGCCGTCGGAACTGGCATTGGGCTCTTTTTAACTATTATTGGGCTTGAGGCAATGGGAATCGTCGTTGATGACCCGGCAACCCTCATCACTCTCGGTAGCGTTGCTTCAGACCCGGTTGCTATTATCTCAGTTATCGGGCTCTTCATTACTCTTGGATTGTATGCGAGAGGCATCCCCGGTTCGATTATCATTGGCATTGGCTCAGTTACTGGCTTTGGGTGGGCGCTCACAACGTTTGGTTTCGTGAGCCCCGAGGCGGGTCTCGTGACCGGAGGAACAGCAGTTTCGTACGATATTACGCCGATAGCAGGAGCATTTGTTTCAGGACTTGCTGATATCGAAGTCTTCTCATTCGCGCTTATTGTCTTCACATTCTTTTTCGTTGACTTTTTCGACACGGCCGGGACATTGGTCGGAGTCGGCCAGGCAGGTGGATTTCTTGACTCCGATGGCCAATTTCCCGACATTGAGCGACCACTGATGGCAGATGCCGTCGGGACAACCGTCGGAGGAATGCTCGGTACATCAACGGTCACAACATATATCGAATCGGCCTCAGGAGTTAAAGAGGGTGGGCGGACTGGATTGACTGCGCTCACTGTGACAGTGTTATTTATCGCATCGCTTGCACTCGTTCCACTCGCAGCAGCAGTCCCACTATATGCTTCTCATATCGCGCTTGTTGTCATTGGAATTGTCATGTTACGTAATGTCGTCGATATCGCATGGGATGATATTACAGATACGATTCCTGCTGGACTGACCATCTTGATTATGCCGTTCACTTACTCAATCGCCTATGGGATTGCGGCAGGAATTGTCTCTTACCCAATTGTCAAACTTGCAGCAGGCCGGTCAGATGACCTGCGTGCTGGCCACCTGGCATTAGCTGCCGCGTTCGTGATATATTTCTTCGTGCGTACGAGTGGGGTGCTTACCGCTGAATTTTGAGCGAGACGAATGAGAATGGATTTGAAATAAAATGTGTGACCACAACGTGGTATCACTCAACCCATAGAGTACGGTACCGACGTGAAGCAGGTTGACCTGGAGAACATGTCGCGTCGGTGTTCGACCTGTTTACACACCCTGACAACCGCGAGGGCGAAGCCTTCGACTGGCAGAGATGCAGCTACGAGAACCACGCCGACTACAACGCCGTGGAGAACGTCGGCCTGGGATATCTTCGTCGCTCCCAAACCGGGGGCGACAAAGGCGCACTCTTGAGGTGCGAAGCTAAACGGTGTCTTTGTAACTCGGATAATCGCCGGCTTTGACCCGACCTCAAGGGTCTACCCCTGCCACGACAGTTGATGAATGGCATGTTTCGAGGTGTATTACCGTGGACGTACCGGACTGAAATCGCAGCACTTGTGGCTTTGTCTTCGATACGTCGAAGATGGTTGTGTATGAGCAGAGGGCGACTCCAGTGGTTTCTTATTCTTCCTTGCGATGCTATATGATGATGTCAGATATTACACTCTATGAACTAGATGGGTGCCCGTATTGCGCCAAAGTTATCGACAAGCTCAATGAACTTAACTTAGAATATGATTCAATCTCAGTCCCACGTTCACACGGTGAGCGAACCGAAGTTGAAGAGGTGAGTGGCCAAACGGGAGTTCCTGTTATTATTGACGAGGCGCATGGTATCCATGGTATGCCAGAAAGCGATGATATCGTTGAGTACTTAGAAGAAACGTACGCCTGATATCTTCTTACCCCTGAAAGGATTGGATAACCAGTCTTTGCTAGCCACTGTGCTCACGCACGTGGCTTGTTGCTGAGCTACAAGCGAACGGCCTCGGTATAAAATAACCCTGTCGAAGGCTACTAACTGGCCGTTATTCCATTCTTTTCTTTTCTCCTTCGCATGAATGAAAAATTAAAGATACTCTCAGTCGAATATCTTTGACGCGATTTATCACGATCCTCTTACAGACGTCATAAATCCACAATCTTTCTGACCATCGACAACTTACCCACGACACCGTTCGGGTCTATCAGACCGATAGTATCGTGAGAGTGTCTCATTAAACTACGAGAAGTCTTGGCTTTGTCCGAAATCTTCGATTTCCGTGATGACTCTGAGTTCGTCTCTCTCATCGCTTGACCTCGAGGCGGTTCACCTGTAGAACATGTCGAACGTGTATTCAGGTGACGTGGGAGATCCAGTCCTGCTATCGACAGTGATTATTGAGCTCATCCCACGGGTGGTGGCTCTCTTCATGTGACCGCTGTAAGCACGAAATGTTGACTTCTCCGATTTCTGGGATATGAGTTCACTCGCTGAGGATTCACTCGACAACCTTGTGTTCTCCTGCGAACAAGAGAATCGTGGTATTTCTGTGGGAATCAAGGTTGTCTTGACAGAGGTGTACCAGTTGGCTTAGGCGTCTGTTGGCGATGCAGAACGACTACGTATCAATTCACGTATCTCTGTCGGGTCTTCGATTTCGTTTAATTCCTTACAACTCACAAGCGCAGTCCCTTGTATCGACTCATGCTTTGCATGATTTTTGGTGAAATAGACTGCGCGGGTACGCGTCACCTCGCCAATTGAAGACATAATTCTGGCGCGTTTTCGCGCGCTCTCGGTAAACGATGAGTGGCCAGTCAATAGGGGCATGGATTCCTGACGGCTCTCGTCATCTTCACTCACCGTTTTGAATGGAGCTCGGACGGTCGGATGGACGGTGAATCCCGCCTGTGTAAGCACGTGAATAACGTGTTTGTCGTTTGACTCAGGATCAGGGTCATCTGGCGTTGGCTCTGCATCGCGAACTGCCTCGGCCCCATCCATTACCTCAACCGGATTTGAGAATGGCTCATCGAAGACATCTTCAAGCTGAATTGCTACCTCGATACTTGCATTCATTCCATCCTCATACTTCGAGACAGTTCGTCGCGAAACACCAAGCTCAGAGGCCAATCGGCCCAGACTCCAGCCACGCTGTTGACGTTCATCCTCAAGCAGATCGCCATCGATATTCACATACAGCCCTCCAGGGGCGGCGTAAATGAGTGGGGGAATCCCTTCAACAAAGAGATCGACTGCCGTATCAGGGCTGAACACTGGGACTCCATGACGGAAATACACAACACCAGGCTTCAGATCTTGATCTCGCGTCCTGATACCTATGACAAGTGGCGTCGCATCGAGGTATGTTCCCAGTCGACGCATCTCAGCACCAGTCGCGTTATCAAGCGCATCAACATTGCCAAGTATCTTGAGGAGAACTAAATCCTTGCCTCGCCGTGCTGCAATATCGAAGCTTTTCGGTCGGACAGCGCACCGGTCGCTCACAACAAAGCCCGCATCCTCAAGCATGGCTGTGATGTTCTCAACCAAGGCGGAGCGGGACATGATAGTACATAAGTGATTCGCTACATAAATGTGTTATGCAACCCCACACCCGAACCGTCTGTCGATTATGCATATCACTGCATATGTATTTAAACCGTAGCAGCACTGGAAAGCGTTCATTTACCTGAGGTATCTTGAGTCCGTATATGACTGTCATTGGTCTTGACGACACTGATTCGCGAACAAGGGGGATGTGTACAACGTATCTCGCGACACAACTGTCGAAGGCCATCAAACAGGCCGGGGGATCTATTACTCGGCAATTGCTCATCCGGCTCAATCCTGCAATCGAATTCAAAACACGCGGGAATGCCGCTGTCGCGATTCACACTGACTTCAATGCGACGACTGCATTCGAAATAACACAAGATCTGATCGAAGAATACGCTGAGATGAGTGACGTCAATACGAGTCCGGGCGTTGTCGTGTCGCCTGAATCACCAGATGCCATCCCTGAAGTGATCAGTCAGTTTAGCTTCAAAGCGATTCGCGAGCGTATTTCGATTGAGCGCGCCAGCGAACTCGCCAGCACCGCTGGATATGCACAACAAGGCTGGGATGGAGGTCGTGGACGGATAGGTGCCTTAGCTGCCATCGGGGCGTGGACCGGCCTTGATTCGTGGACGTTTGAGCAAATTGCATATCGTGAATTCGACCGCTGTGGAACACCACGGTCGATAGACACGAATTCGGTATTTACCGCAGCAGAACAGGGATATCCACAGACATGGGATACCGTTGATAGAGAGGCGACTGAAACCGTATGTGTCCCAGCAGCACCAGGGCCAATCTTATTTGGAATTCGAGGCGACTCCATCGCTGCGACAACCACAGTGGCTGACGCAATCGAGAGTGAACCGGTGGTACAACGGACAGTGTTCTACACGAACCAGGGGACTGACCAGCACCTTCGAGACGGCAAAATAGGCGCCCTTGAGGAGAATAAGGCCTACCGTGTTGGTGGAGAGGTACATACTGCACCCTCAACTGGGCCCGGTGGTCACGTGACTTTCAAAATAATTGATCACAGACGAAACACAGCACCGTTCACCTGCATTGCATTCGAACCGACAAAGCGTTTTCGCGATCATGTTCGGCTCCTTCGGGTAGGAGACCGCCTCACTGTGTGTGGCGAGGTCTCTGCTGGATCGATCAAGCTTGAGAAATTCGCCTTAGAAGAGCGAGTCGAGAGCGCCATCACAACACCAAACTGCCCTGAATGCTCTCGGACGATGAAAAGCGCAGGGCGTCAGCAGGGCTATCGATGTCGTCGCTGTAATACAAGAGAACCCGGAAAGGTGACTGTACCAATCGAGCGCGATATTGAGCCTGGATGGTATGAAGTCCCGCCACAGGCTCGACGGCACATCGCCAAGCCGCTGGTGCGTGGTGGTTTCAATGGGGAGATACATCCCTCAAGATAACCCACGCTCTTCAATTCCGTCTACGGCTGTACGACAAGGATCTCAGTATTTGATCGCCGATCAATATACTGGCTGCCGGCCGGTGGTTTGATCTCGATAATAAGCGTCCCAACTTGTTGATTAACCCGAGTATGAGCGTTGATTCGTAATTGCAGTCTCCCATCTACCCCCGTGTCTCCTGTGACAACGCCGTCCATTTGTGCAGTTCCTGCACGAACAATTACCGTCGCGTCTTCAACACCCTCTCCGTTTGGGCCAATAGCCCGCAGTCCGAGTGTTTGGCTACCTGGTTCGATCACATCAGGTGTTGATTCGATATCCAGTTCAGCTACTGCTATCGTCCCCACACTCGAAACCATGTCGAGCATTACGCTCATCGTTGCGACTCCAACGACGAGGGCAATAACGAGTCGGATTGGTAGCCCTTCGATAGCGCGAGTATCTTCACTAAATTGCCGTCTAACTCCCACCATACCCAGACTGGGAACACGTTCGTATGTAAACTGGTGGCCTCGACTTTATGACGAATTCCGAATCAAACACATCCCATGCAGAGCGAGATGCTCGGGCGCACGAGCGACCAATCCGGGGTATCTGGGCGACTCGGCCACCACCGCGCCAGAGATGGAAGCACCGGCGTGGCAGTGGAGATCGATTTCGAACATCCACACGTTGGTGTTGTTGTTGGGAAGCGTGGATATGGTAAGTCATACACCTTGGGAGTCTGCATTGAGGAATTAGCCCGGTCCAAAGGTGTCGCTCCAGTTGTTATTGACCCGATGGGGATATACAGTTGCATTGAACAGTCTGAGACCTCCTTTCAGACGAGAGTGATTTCACACCCTCAGCTCAATCCTGGTGTCATTCCAGCTTCAACATGGCCGACGGCACTCGGCGTTGGGCCTGAGACCTCCGTCGGGGCGCTGCTGTGGGATGCAGCGGGAGCGACGAACACTCTCGACCAGATGAGTGAATATGTGACGAGATCAGATGCCAAACGGGCAACTCAACGAGCGGCGATGAATCGACTTGAGCGTGCGCGTAGTTGGGGTGTATTTGATGGCGAGAGTATCGATATACCGATACTTTTCGACTCAGCGCTCACGATCTTTGATTGTCATCATCTTGATACACCAGCGATGAATGCGGTCATCACGGGAGTCGCACACCACCTGTATCATGCTCGAGTTAATGACCATGGAGACCGCCTCCCATGGCTTGTCATCGATGAGGCACAGATCGCTTTTCAGGGTGTCGCGAAAGCTGCATTACACACGCTTCTGACCCGTGGACGTGCTCCGGGTGTTTCATTACTGATGGCGACACAGCGACCAAGTGCTCTGCCATCTGTTGCGCTTTCACAGGCAGATATCCGCATCATACACCGGTTAACAGCAGGAACAGATATTGAAACCATGTGTACAGCAGAGCCGATATATTTGACAAATACCATCGAACAGCAGATACCACAGGCCGTCGGTGAAGCACTGGTGATTGATGATGCAACAGAAGCAGTGCGAACAGTCTGTATCCGATCACGTGATACACCGCATGACGGCGGAAGTCCGCGGGCTTCGGTCATTTCCACTCGGTGACACTTGACCCATAGACGAGAATTCAATAAACATACGAATTATCATACTGTATCTGTGCTCAAACGGAGACGGTTGGCGCATTTCGAGAGAGGACTAACGGATTATTTTTCCATCAACAAACGTTTGACTCTGCGCTATGCTATGCGATTGTAAATAAATTATCCTCATACCGTTCTTGAGGCGGCATGCGTCGTGATGGCCACGTTGAAATCGGAATCCTCAGGAACCACTCGTGAACGGGTGTGGAGCTTCTCTGCGATCTTGAGGCTTCCCGCACACTGACTGAAGCTACCGGTGGCAGCCGCATACGTCTCACGAGCACTCGGTCGATAAGGCCCGATACCACCTGTCACAACCGTCATGTAGTGTCGCGGTGGATTAGCAGTTGTCAATAATGGGGTTTTCTTTATTCGAAACGGAACATGCAAAACTATGATTCCAGATCAAGTTGGTGTGGTTTCGGATATACATATTGGTCACATTGCTAACAGCTATTGAGAACTCGCGCATTCTCTTTGATGGACACGTCGCATTCAGGTGCTCAATGCCAACGACTATTGCGCCGTTATCAACGATTCGCTCGGTAGAAAATAAACCGCTGTGACGGGCTCAACCTGCTCACGCTTCGGGGCACTCGCCCTGTCCCGCCTATACCGCGAACTGGTTTTATCTGTGAACTACCAGGGGAAAGTGTCATCGCCCGAGGCGGGATTTGAACCCGCGTCACAACCGTGACAGGGTCGTATGATCGGCCACTACACCACCCGGGCATCCAAGAAGCAACCGCCCGAGGCGGGATTTGAACCCGCGTCACAACCGTGACAGGGTCGTATGATCGGCCACTACACCACCCGGGCTTGCTCATTTGAATTCATCGCAGTAGTACAATTAAGGCTTGCTATCTCGGCTGTCGAACTATTGATGCACATTACCTATTAAATACACAACATGCGTCGTCCACGTCCAAACTACGAAAAATATATGACGAATGATAGAACGGGTCGCTTCTCCGAGGGTTGGCAAGTGTTAAATGCCTGCTTATCAAACTAGCCTGTAGTATCCCGTGAGTATTTTTCTACAAGCAAACCAGCACAGACAGATATGGTAGACATAACTCAACATAATCTAGTCCCAGAGCATATAATAATTGATGATGATGAAATACAAGACGTCCTTGACGCGTATGACATCCGGCGCTCAAATCTCCCCAAGATTCAACGCCGGGATCCAGCACTCCCTGATGAGGCATCTGTTGGTGATGTTATCAAAATCGTCCGTGACTCACGTACGACAGATACTGCAGTCTCCTATCGGTTGGTGATTAAATGAATCGACAAGATCGCCGTGCTGTCTCACGTGAATATTTCTCAGAGTCACGCCTTGCTGAGCATCATTTCCGCTCATTCAATAGCTTTCTTGACCGCGGTATGCAGGATGTGGTGACTGAGAAAGAGCGAATCGAAACTGATATTGGTGATAAGGAGGGGGAAGAGCCAGTATTTGTTGAACTTGGAAACGTCCGTATTGAAACACCTCGTGTACGAGAGGCTGATGGCTCAGAGGAATTACTCTTTCCGCAGGAAGCCCGACTCAGAAATATCACTTACGCTGCCCCAGTATTCATGGAAATGTCCATTGTACGTGGTGGCGAAGAAGAACAGGAAGTCGTCGTTGATACGACTGAGACGAAGGTTGGCCGCATGCCAATCATGGTTGGATCAAGAAGGTGCAATATCGACGGACTCAGCGAATCGGAACTCATCGATATTGGCGAGGATCCGGTCGATCCAGGTGGATACTTCATCGTCAACGGGTCTGAACGTGTCCTGATGACTTCAGAAGACCTTGCACCGAACAAGATCCTTGCCGAATACGATACAAAATACGGCGACGAAATACAGGTGGCGAAAACATTCTCCCAGCGTCGCGGATATCGCGCTCTCGTTCTTTGTGAGCGGACACGGGACGGCTTGCTTGAAGTTTCGTTCCCATCGGTTTCTGGCAGCGTTGAGTTTGTGACGCTTGTCCGGGCATTAGGACTTGAGTCGGACGAGGAGATTGTCCATCGAGTCTCTGACGATCCCGAGATTGTAAAGTTCATGTTAGAGAATCTCGAAGAAGCATCTGTCCAGAACGAAGCTGAAGCAATCGAATCACTCGGGAAACGCGTTGCTGGTGGCCAAGGGAAAAACTACCAGCTCAAACGTGCGAACTACGTAATCGATCGGTACTTGCTTCCTCATCTGCACGAAGATGGAGTCGATGAAGAGGATGTACGAATTAACAAAGCTTACTACCTCTGCCGAATGGCTGAAGCGTGTTTCGAGTTAGCACTCAGCCGCCGTGAATCAGATGATAAAGACCATTATGCAAATAAACGGCTGAAGGTCTCCGGTGATCTGATGAAAGACTTATTCCGCACTGCATTGAATAAACTGGCTCGTGACGTGAAATATCAACTTGAGCGTGCAAATATGCGGAACCGACAATTAACTGTGAGTACAGTGGTTCGTTCTGATGTCTTGACTGAACGCCTCGAACATCCAATCGCCACTGGGAATTGGGTTGGTGGTCGTTCCGGTGTCTCACAACTGGTCGACCGGACGGACTACATGGGAGTTCTCTCGCACCTCCGGCGGTTGCGGAGCCCACTTTCACGGAGCCAGCCACACTTTGAAGCCCGGGATTTGCATGCAACACAGTGGGGGCGTATCTGTCCATCAGAGACCCCCGAAGGACCAAACTGTGGACTTGTCAAGAATTTCGCCCAGGCGATGGAGCTCTCACAGGATGTCGAAGATGAGCAGGCACTCAAACGAGAATTGGCGTCAATGAACGTCGAAGGTATTCCGGGCATTGAGGGTCCAGAACCTAGAACACCAGCAGACGATTAATCAATGGCTCAAACAGAACGTGAAGCGAAGGTGTACGTGAATGGTAGTCTCGTTGGCACGCACGAAGATCCGCAGGAACTGGCAGATCAGATCCGCCAAGCTCGCCGGCGTGGCGAGATCAGTGAGATGGTGAACGTCTCGGTCAAAGACCGAACACGAGAAGTCATCGTTAACGCCGATTCAGGACGTGCTCGTCGTCCACTGATCGTCGTCGAAGATGGTGAGCCCCTCTTAGGGAATCCTGAGATTGAGGCAGTCAAGAAGGGTGACTTAGAGTTCGAAAATCTCGTTGATCGCGGATATATCGAATTTATCGACGCAGAAGAGGAAGAGGACATATACGTTGCAGTTGACGAAGATGAGATAACAGAGGATCACACACACCTCGAGATTGATCCGCAGCTGATATTTGGGATCGGGGCTGGAATGATTCCATATCCAGAGCACAATGCCTCGCCTCGAATTACGATGGGTGCTGGCATGATGAAACAGTCTCTTGGGCTCCCAGCGGCGAATTACCGCATACGGCCAGATACACGTCAGCACCTGCTGCATTACCCACAACTCTCGATGGTAAAGACTCAGACGACCGAGCAGATCGGGTTTGATGAGCGTCCGGCCGCGCAGAACTTCGTTGTCGCGGTGATGTCGTATGAAGGATTCAATATTGAGGATGCGTTAGTCATGAATCAGGGATCTGTCGATAGAGCGATGGCCCGGTCTCATTTCTTCCGGACATATGAGGGTGAGGAACGGCGGTACCCTGGTGGACAGGAAGATCGTTTTGAGATCCCAAGTCAGGATGTTCGAGGCGCGCGTGGTGAAGATGCCTATACACATCTTGATGAGGACGGTTTAGTCAACCCTGAGACACAGGTCGATGAAAACTCAGTGCTGCTTGGGAAGACCTCACCGCCACGATTTCTCGAAGAGCCCGACGATATGGGAGGACTATCACCACAAAAGAGACGTGAAACGTCAGTGACGATGCGGTCTGGTGAGAACGGTGTGGTCGACACAGTAACCATGATGGAGGGCGAAGATGGGTCGAAACTCGCAAAGGTTTCGGTCCGCGATGAACGTATCCCAGAATTGGGAGATAAATTTGCTTCACGTCACGGACAGAAGGGTGTTGTCGGCCACTTAGCCCCGCAAGAAGACATGCCATTCACCGAACAAGGCGTTGTCCCTGACTTAGTGTTGAACCCACACGCACTCCCATCGCGAATGACAGTGGGCCACGTCCTCGAAATGCTCGGAGGGAAAGTTGGATCGTTAGAAGGCCGCCGAGTCGACGGAACTGCATTTCAGGGTGAGTCAGAAGACGAACTTCGTTCAGCACTTGAGGACCACGGATTTGAATCCTCCGGAAAGGAGGTGATGTACTCTGGAATAACAGGTGAACAGATAGAAGCAGAAATATTCGTGGGGACAATCCTCTATCACAAGCTCTACCATATGGTCAGCAACAAGTTGCACGCACGCTCTCGCGGACCCGTGCAAGTCCTCACGCGCCAGCCAACCGAAGGTCGCGCTCGTGAAGGTGGGCTTCGGTTAGGAGAAATGGAGCGTGATACCGTCATTGGACATGGGGCCGCAATGGTCCTCCAAGAGCGGTTACTTGATTCATCTGACAAAGAAAACGTGTATATCTCTGCCGATACGGGAATGGTCGCTGTTGAGGATCGTGGGCAGCGCCGAATCTATGACCCTGTGTCAGGTGATGAGGACAACATCCACGAAATTGAAGTCAGTTATGCATTCAAACTCCTATTAGATGAGATGATTGCGCTCGGTATCCGACCACGACTCGACCTCGAAGACGCAGTTTAAACAACGCTATTATGTCAACACAAACGCCGAAAGAGATTGGAGCCATCCAGTTTGGACTGATGGACCCAGAGACGTATCGAGATATGTCCGCAACGAAAGTCATTACGGCGGACACCTATGATGACGACGGCTACCCGATTGACATGGGATTGATGGATCCACGTCTTGGAGTGATAGATCCAGGGCTCGAATGTCGGACTTGTGGATCACACTCGGGATCGTGTAACGGACACTTTGGTCACATCGAACTTGCAGCACCAGTTATCCATGTTGGATTCACCAAGCTCATTCGTCGACTCCTTCGCTCAACCTGCCGCGAATGTGGACGACTCGCGCTCACTCAGAGTCAACAAAGTGAGTTTCGTGATGGCCTTGCCCGCAATGAAGAACTGGGCGAGGACTGGACAGATGTGCTCAAATCTGCAGTACGACAAGCCCGAAAGGTATCACACTGTCCACACTGCGGTGAAACCCAGTATGATATTAAACATGAAAAGCCGACAACGTATTACGAAATTCAGGACGTCCTCGCTAGCGATTACCCAGAGAAAATCGCTGCAGCTATGCAACCTGATGAGGACGACGATACCGGTATCTCACCGAACGAATTGGCAGAAGAGACAGGGATCGACGTAAGTCGGATCAACGATATCCTCTCTGGTGAGTTTCGACCAGTCGGTGATGACCGCTCAGATCTTGAGAGCGCGCTGGGGGTGTCACTCACTGAGGAAGATATGAACAAGCTCATGGCGTCAGATATTCGCGATTGGCTCGAATCAATTCCAGATGAGGATATTGAGACCCTCGGTGTTGACCCCTCACGATCACGTCCTGAATGGATGGTGCTAACTGTATTACCGGTCCCACCGGTAACTGCTCGGCCATCGATTACACTCGACAATGGACAGCGATCTGAGGACGACCTCACACACAAGCTTGTCGACATTATTCGTATCAATCAACGATTTATGGAGAACCGCGAAGCGGGGGCTCCACAACTAATCATTGAGGATCTGTGGGAGTTATTACAGTACCACGTGACAACATTTATCGATAATGAGATTTCGGGGACACCACCGGCGCGCCATCGATCTGGCCGACCACTGAAAACATTGAGTCAACGGTTGAAAGGCAAGGAGGGACGATTCCGGGGATCGCTCTCCGGGAAACGTGTGAATTTCTCTGCCCGAACTGTCATCTCGCCGGACCCTACGCTCTCGCTCAACGAAGTCGGCGTTCCAGAACGCGTCGCACGAGAGATGACACAGACGATGAATGTATCGACACGAAACGTTGATCGCGCCCAGCAGTACGTTCGAAACGGACCAGAGGGACACCCTGGTGCGAACTATGTCAAACGACCCGATGGTCGTCGTCTGAAGGTAACTGAGAAAAATTGTGGAGAACTAGCAGAGAAAATCAGTCCTGGGTGGGAGGTCAACCGACACCTGATCGATGGCGACATCGTCATCTTCAATCGACAGCCATCGCTGCATCGGATGTCGATTATGGCACATGAAGTTGTCGTCATGCCGTACAAGACGTTCCGTTTGAACACGACTGTCTGTCCGCCGTATAATGCAGACTTTGACGGTGATGAGATGAATATGCACGCGCTCCAGACAGAGGAGTCGCGTGCGGAGGCACGGGTGTTGATGCGAGTTCAAGAACAACTCCTGAGTCCACGCTTTGGCGA
Organism: Haloquadratum sp.; assembly: GCA_028275165.1. Classification (GTDB taxonomy): domain Archaea; phylum Halobacteriota; class Halobacteria; order Halobacteriales; family Haloferacaceae; genus Haloquadratum. The sequence goes on along the minus strand of JAQCNF010000044.1, from coordinate 34,659 downwards.
GAACATTATTGGAGCTATTCAAGACCACATCTCAGGCACATACCTGTTGACGAATGAAAACCCGCAGTTTAGTGAAACACAGGCACTCGACCTGCTTCGAGCCACGAGCATTCGAACACTCCCAGAGCCTGAAGGACAGGCAGATGGTAGTCCCTACTGGACAGGCCGGCAACTATTCAGCGAACTGTTACCGGATGATCTCAACCTCTCGTTTAGCTCCTCAACTGGGGACGAAGTGCTCATTGAGGACGGAAAACTCGTCAAAGGGACAATCGACGAGGACGCAGTCGGTGCATTCGGTGGCGAGGTTGTTGATACGCTCGCGAAGGTACACTCAAAAACCCGGGCGCGAGTGTTCATCAATGAAGTTGCTGCGCTTGCGATGCGGGCGATCATGCACTTTGGCTTCTCGATCGGGATTGATGATGAGTCAATCCCAGATGATGCAACTGCTGAGGTTGATAATGCTATTGGCGATGCTTACGACCAGGTCGAAGAGCTGATTCAGGCATATGATAAGAACGACCTGGAATCACTTCCTGGCCGAACGGTGGATGAAACACTCGAAATGAAAATTATGCAGCAACTCGGACAGGCACGTGACTCAGCCGGTGAAATCGCTGAAGCATCTTTCAGTGATGATAACCCAGCGGTCGTCATGGCTCGCTCTGGTGCACGTGGCTCAATGCTGAATTTGACGCAGATGGCAGGCTGTGTAGGCCAGCAGGCTGTTCGTGGTGAGCGCATCAACCGCGGCTATGAAGACCGGACCCTCAGCCACTATCAGAAGAACGACCTCTCTGCCGAAGCACATGGTTTCGTTGAGAACAGCTATCGCGGCGGTCTTACGCCGCGGGAGTTCTTTTTCCATGCAATGGGTGGTCGGGAAGGGCTCGTTGACACAGCAGTTCGAACCTCGAAGTCTGGCTACCTGCAGCGACGACTCATCAATGCACTTTCAGAGCTTGAAGCACAGTACGACGGAACTGTGCGAGATACCTCAAATAATATTGTTCAATTCGAGTTTGGTGAGGACAGCACCTCTCCGGTGAAAGTGTCTTCAAATGAAGAGAACCCGATTGATGTGGAAATGATCTCTGATCGCATCCTCGATGCAGAGTTCGACTCTGAGCTTGAGAAGGATCGATTCTTGGGGCGTCGTGAGGAACCAACGAACATTTCAGAGTATGCCGGCCCAGGATTAGACAAAGCCGAGGGACTGGAGGTGGAGTCTGATGACTGAGCACGAATCTTTCCCGACTGTGACTGAGGATATGCGTGTGCTGGTCGAGGACTATGAAATCCCAGAAAGCCTCAAACGTCGTATCTACGAGATCTTAGAGGAACGCGAGGGAGTGACCCTCGAAGAGGTAGATGAGATTGCACAAGCAATCGAATCACGATATCAAGACTCACGGGTCGATGCACATGACCCCGTGGGGACCGTCTCTGCACAGTCCATTGGTGAGCCGGGAACACAGATGTCAATTGATGCAGATGAGTCGATCATCATTCGTCGTGATGGTGAGACAGAAATCGTCGAAATCGGGTCTTTCGTCGACTCATTGCTTCATTCAACAGAGACACACCAGTTTCAGGACCACGAGGTTGCGCTTGCACCCTCTCGGATTCAGGTACCAAGCCTCGGCACTGACGAGTGTGTACGGTGGCAAGCTATCGAGGAGGTGAGCAGGCATGCAATGCCCGACGAGCTGTTAGAAATCGAACTTCGATCAGGTCGGTCAATACGTGCAACAAAAGCACATTCGTTCGTGACTCTCCGTGATGATACGGTTACACCAGTCGCAGGGGAGACACTCGACATTGGCGATGTGTTGCCGACAATTGGTACCCAGCGTGATGATACACCGCAGGTCAAGCTCCCACTCCAGCCAGCGCTCACTGATGGTGGCTCTACGCAGTCCGTTGCAGCAAGTGACTCACAGCTAATTGTCGGATCGGTGACATGGGAGGAAATTGTATCGATTAACCCGGTCAGCAGTGAGCATTCGTATGTGTATGATCTCTCTGTTGCTGGATTAGAGACATTCACGACGGCAACTGGTATTGTGACGCACAATACGATGAACACGTTCCACTACGCTGGTGTTGCTGAGATTGATGTGACGCAGGGTCTCCCGCGATTGATCGAACTCGTTGACGCTCGAAAGACGCCTGATACTCCGATGATGACTGTCTATCTCGAGGATGAGTATGCAACTGAGGCAGAGCGAGCGCACGAAGTTGTCTGGCAGATGGAAGCGACGAAGATACTCGCTCTCGGAGATATCTCGACGAACGTTGCTGACTTTCTCGTGCAAATAAATCTTAACTCCGAGACATTAGACGAGCGATGGCCAGCCATAGACAACGTCGAAGACGTAGCCGCTGAGATTGCACATACCATTGAGGATTCACTCGGTGTCACGACAAGCCAGTCGGGACTACTTATCGAGTTCGGCCCTGAGAAGCCAAGCTATCGGCGTCTCCTACAACTCGTAGAGGAATTACGGAGTATCGTGTTTAAGGGAATGGAGGACATTACACGAGTCGTCATCCGGAAAGAGGAAAACGATCAGACCGACGGCGAGGAGTTCGTTCTCTATACAGAGGGTTCAGCGTTCGGCAGTGTGCTCAAAATTGATGGTGTTGATGCGACAAGAACGACGAGTAACAACATCCACGAAGTGCGAAAGAATCTGGGAATCGAGGCCGCTCGCGAGGCGATTATCAACGAGACGATGGAGACGCTACGCGAGCAGGGGCTGGATGATGTGAATGTCCGGCATCTCATGCTGGTCGCAGATATCATGACAAACAACGGTGAGATTGAATCTATCGGCCGTCATGGGATTTCTGGCTCGAAAGAGTCGGTCTTGGCCCGGGCAGCGTTTGAGGTAACGGTCAATCATCTTCTCGATGCTGCCGTGCACGGCGAAGAAGATGATCTTGATGGCGTCATTGAAAACGTTATTGCCGGTAAGCCAGTTGCGATTGGCACTGGTGACGTCGACCTCCGGATGGGATCGATTGATGCCGGTGGCGATTCGCTCACGTCTGAACTCTCAGACGACTGAGACTCATGCACGTAAGGCTATCTGACGCGGCGCGGCAATACATTGCGCATTTTCAAGAAATAACTGGTGCAACATGTCGCGATTGTCTCATATTCGAAGCACGGGTTGTCATGCTCATTGCCGCTGGTGAGATGGGAACTGCAATCGGTCCGGGAGGAAAGCACGTCAAAGCGGCTGAGTCTGAGCTCAATACAACAATCGAGTTAGTTGAGGACGCAACAACTCCACAGGCGTTTGTTGAGAATACGCTTGCACCCGCCGCCGTCAGTCACGTGACACTCTCTGAACAAGGCGATACGCGGGTTGCCTACGTCGAAGTACCTGAGGGGGATCGCGGCGTTGCCATAGGCGCTGATGGTGGTAATATTAAAGCTGCAAGGGTGCTAGCAGGTCGACATCATGGCATCGACGACATCCAACTCACGTGACACCCGACTGTGAGTTACGTGCTGAGCAGGCGTATTCCACATCTGGGTGATGCCAATAGATTGCCGTTTCAACGCCTGGTCTGAGTAACTTTTCAATCGATAGGCATCTACAATAAGCAAGGCGAGTGCCTCGACTGTATTCCCGATTGGAGATCAAAGATCTCCGCTCTCGTGATGACGCTTTGCGTCTCAAGCCACTTGAGAGGGTGAAGCCAATATAAGTATTTATACACAAGGAGAATGCGGGTTCAGCCGCAGGATGAATCCCTCGGAGGAAATCGACGCGACAAGAGCCACTCTGAGACTTGACAATCAGTCACTTCAAGCGACAAGCGGTTCGATATATAGGGAGGAATCAGGCTGGGAACGGAGCGATTCCCGCCAGTCCGACGATGGCGGTCTGTCCGCCCCAAGCAATCAGAATCGGACCCAGTCAGGTGAACGGTCGGTTCCTCTCATGAATCGATGCAGTGCCCCTGCTTGAAACCAGCAGAAAAAGTCACTCCAAGTCGAGTGAGACTGACGGAAGCACTTATGATCAAAACAACACAAGAGTTTCCATTCAGTTGAGGATAGCAGTACCGGGGGCTGAGATGTGGCACTTCCAGCAGTCCTACTCGACTCGCGACAGTCCATGAACCCCACACGGATTCTCACCATGCCGGGGTTCGGCGGAACTGCAAACCTGCAATCTCCAACGCTCACGCTCAGGATTCCTTCCGCGTTTACGCGGAGGAGGATGTCAAGAAGCAACGTTTCGCACTGAACTGTAACCACTGCGAAAGATGTTGAAGACCTCAATATGAAGCGGTCGCTTGGTTAATGAAAATGCGGCACCTCCCAAAATTCGCGCCCTTGGCGTGGTGAGACGGGTGCTGTCGGGCGAGGACGGGTGAAGCTGCTGACTTTCACGGACACACGCGGAGTGTTCTGGTGTGAATTCCAGCCGAACTCAAAGAGGAAGCTCAAGGGGAATGAAGTTCGCCTGCGGGTGCGGCGCTGACAACCCGGTGAAATCTCGGGGCTTGTGAGGGACTTCACACCCCCAGCGGTCATTTCTGTCAGGGTATATGAGCCATACACAGATTCGCACCGTTGAGGCTTGCTGGGACTGGCACCCGAAACCCGCTCAGGATTCCTTCGCGTTGGCGCGATGGAGAATATCAGTTGCTCACTACATTTCATACAACCCATTCAAACGACAAGCAGTGTGTTCAACGGCTCAAACGCGCTAACAATCGGCGAGAGCTGCTTATCGACGCCATTTGGGCCGTCTCACACATATCGAAGAGGGATGTTTAAGTAGTTCCCACAGTAAATCTGGATATAATGGCTAACGGTAAGTATGCGGCGCGAAAACTCAAGAAGGACCGGCAAAAGCGACGTTGGTCTGATTCAGAGTACGCACGCCGCGAGCGCGGCCTTGGGGCAAAATCTGACCCTCTTGAGGGTGCGCCCCAAGGACGCGGAATCGTTCTTGAAAAAGTTGGTATTGAAGCAAAGCAACCGAACTCGGCTATCCGAAAGTGTGTGCGTGTCCAACTCATCAAAAATGGAAAGCAAGTCACAGCATTTTGCCCCGGGGATGGAGCAATCTCGTTTATTGACGAGCACGATGAAGTGACAATCGCTGGCATCGGAGGTGCGAAGGGTCGCGCGATGGGAGACCTCTCGGGTGTCAACTACAAAGTCGAAAAGGTCAATGGGGTTTCACTGATTGAACTTGTCCGTGGAAACGCAGAAAAGCCGGTACGCTAAGATGTCTGAGAGCGAATCTGTTAACGCTGACGACGAGGCAGAGGTCGAAACAGAGGGTGAAAGCACTGGTCCACAGGCACTCTTATTCGGCGTGTGGGATGTCTCCGAAATCGAATACAGCGATCCATCGACACAACGGTATTTGACGGTAACACCGATTTCACACACGATGGGCCGACATGCCTCAAAACAGTTCCAAAAGTCGGATATTAGCGTTGTTGAGCGGTTGATCAACCGGCTGATGCAGACCGAAGACAACACTGGGCACAAACAAAAGACCATGAACATTGTCAAAGATGCGCTGGATAAAATACATGCGCGCACCGATGATAATCCAGTTCAGCTGCTTGTCCAGGCCGTCGAAAATGCCGCTCCTCGAGAGGAGACTGTCCGGCTAAAATACGGTGGAATCTCCGTGCCGCAGGCTGTTGATGTGGCACCACAACGGCGTGTCGACCAGGCATTGAAGTTCATTGCAGAAGGAACACATCGTGGTTCGTACAAGACTCCACAGAGTGCTGCAGATGCTCTTGCTGAAGTGTTAATGGGAGCAGCGAACTATGACGTCCAGTCATACGCAATCGGTCAAAAAGAAGAGTCCGAGCGCGTCGCTGAAGCAGCACGCTAAAGTTGGGTTCAATCAGCAGCGTGCGATTGTGGTGACTGATCTAACGCATATGCGCGTGTTAATTCGACGAGCGCGCTCCGATATTCACTTGTCGTTGGGTCCTCTCCGAGGGACCGAAAGCGCCGTCGAAATGCTGCTACATCAATTGATGGCGCATCGTTTGTTGCCGCATGCGCAAGATCGTAGAGTCGATGATCTGTCTCGATAAGATTGTGCCGTTCTGCGAGCGCCAATGCGAAAGCTGCGTTCACTGCAGTAATCTCAGGATCAGCCCCAGCAGTGAGTAGTCGCGAGTTTGGCCACGGCGCTGGGTCAGGAGCTGAAGCGACGGCCCTTGCCAATTCGGACTCTAAAAATGAGAGTAATTTTTGTTCACTTGTTACTGTGAGCGTGATGTCATCGGCATAGATATCTTTCATATGATTGGCAATCTGATAACAGTGTGCGATTTTACGTTGCTCAACTGACTTGCCTGCCAGTGCTAAGTACAGCGCTTCTTCGGTCGGGAGATGATGTGAGGCATGTCCTTCTTCGTTCCGCGCCATGTGTGAGAGCTCATGAACGATTAGTTCACGAGCCATTGCGCTTCGGGCTGCCTTTTCAGAAATATTGAGTACATGATGATCAGCATGATGAGCAGTCCACGTTCGTTCATCAGGATTTGGCTGCACATCCACATAGACTGGCGATTGCAGGTCACGCTCAGTTTCAAACAACTCGGCGGCCCCTAAGAAGGGCTCTGCGGGGCCAAGGCCCCGGACGTGCACATCCATGGTTATTGTTATCACGATATCCGAGAGTAAGACTCTTGCGTCGACAACTGATCTCAGAATTATGCGGAACTTTCATGCAACGCCGGAACGCCGGCTGAAACGTCCAGATTCATGATTGAGAAAACACTATCCTTTTGACCCTCCTGCCGATATCAATCATTATAATGGGCCGACGAAAGAAGATTGTACAAGAGTGTGAGAAGCTGATGGATAGCCCGGAAAATATCCGGAATATTGCCATCGCAGCTCACGTTGATCATGGGAAAACGACCCTTACAGACAACCTGCTGGCCGGAGCAGGAATGATTGCCGACGAGGGGGAGGCAACACGCCTCATGATGGATACCGAAGAGGACGAGCAAGAGCGTGGGATTACCATCGATGCAGCAAATGTGTCGATGACGCACGAGTATGACGACACAAATCACCTGATCAATCTTATTGATACGCCTGGTCACGTCGACTTTGGTGGCGACGTAACACGTGCTATGCGTGCTGTTGACGGCACGCTGGTCGTTGTTGATGCAGTTGAGGGAGCAATGCCACAAACCGAAACAGTCGTGCGACAGGCCCTTCGTGAGGGCGTGAAGCCAGCGCTTTTCATCAATAAAGTTGACCGACTTATTTCAGAACTACAAGAGGGCCCACAGGAGATGCAAGAACGTCTCCAGAGTGTCATTAGCGACGTGAACGAACTCATTCGTGGGATGACCGAAGAGAAAGATGTCGACTGGACCGTGTCTGTTCAAGACGGAACAGTCGCCTTTGGATCAGCTCTGTACAAGTGGGGCGTCTCTGCACCGTCGATGATTGAAACTGATGTCGGGTTCCCAGAGATAATCGAGATGGAACGCGACGGCAAGCGAAAAGAACTACACGAGCAGACACCACTTTCGGATGTCGTACTTGATATGGTGGCTGAGCACTTCCCTAACCCACACGAGGCACAGCCAACCCGTATTCCACAGGTCTGGCGCGGCGAATCAGATAGTGAGCTTGCACTGGATATGCGCGATGTCGAAGAAGAAGGCGAAGTCGTCTTCATGGTGACTGATATCTCGATGGACCCGCACGCGGGCGAAATCGCCACTGGACGACTTTTCAGTGGAACGATTACACAGGGACAAGAACTGTTTGTCTCAGGCACAGCAGGTAAAAATCGTGTCCAGTCAGTTGGTATCTTCATGGGTGGTGAACGAGAAGAACTTGACCGCGGGGTTCCAGCTGGCAACATTGCAGCAGTAACTGGCCTTGGTGATGCAATAGCTGGCTCAACTGTCTCATCAGTCGAAATGACACCATTTGAGTCGATTGAACACATCTCGGAGCCAGTTATCACGAAATCCGTCGAGGCAGAGAAGATGGATGACCTCCCGAAGCTTATCGAAACGCTCCAGCAGGTGGCGAAAGAGGACCCAACCATTCGGGTTGAAATTAACGAAGATACGGGCGAGCACCTCATTAGTGGACAGGGTGAACTTCATCTTGAAGTTATTACACAACGTATCCAGAAGAACCAGGGAATTCCCGTACAGACTGGTGAGCCGATTGTCGTCTACCGTGAGGCCCCACAAAATGAATCGCGAGAAGTTGAGGGTGTCTCACCAAATCGACATAATAAGTTCTACTTTACTGTTGAGCCACTCGCGGATGACATCATAGCGGCAATCAAACGGGGAGAGGTGTCTATGGATATGCCTGAGTTAGAGCGCAGAGAGGCGCTGCAAGAAGCTGGCATGAATAAGGAGACTTCACAAAACATCGAGCAAATCCATGGAGCAAATATCCTCATTGACAATACAAAGGGAATCCAACATCTCAATGAGACAATGGAACTTGTGGTTGAAGGCCTCGAAGAAGCACTCGATGATGGCCCTCTCGCAAACGAACCGACCGAGGGTGCACTGTTGCGACTACACGATGCAAAGCTCCACGAAGACACGATCCATCGTGGTCCCGCACAGGTCATCCCAGCCGTTCGTGACGCTGTGCACCGGGCACTCATTGATGCTGATATCAAACTCCTTGAGCCGATTCAGGATGTTCGCATCGACGTGCCAGCCGAGCATATGGGGCCGGCCTCCGGCGAAATCCAAGGTCGACGAGGCCGAGTCGACGATATGTATCAAGAAGGCGATCTCATGGTACTTGAGGGGATTGCTCCAGTTGAAGAAATGATTGGCTTCTCCTCAGACATTCGATCTGCAACCGAAGGCCGTGCCTCTTGGAATACCGAAAACGCTGGATTCCGCGTCCTCGTGGATAATCTCCAACGCGAGGTTATCATGGATATTCGAGAGCGAAAGGGTAGAAAGTTAGAACTTCCAAGTTCTGTCGATCAATTCTAAGCGTCGACATCGGCGGCCCATGCAGTCTTTTTATTCTGCAGATCGAGGAGGTATCAATGAATGTTTATATTACCTCCCCGTTGACCAGCGTGTATGCAGGTGGACACCACTCGGCTTCTTTGTCGATTTGACACGCAAGCGGACACGAAGACATTTGTGTCGAAGACGATAGAAGCCGAACCACGATTGAGCGAGGTGTCCGATGAATGAGCGGCGGTGAGACTGACTCGCTGGCAAGCACTGCAGACGACGACCGAGCGATTGAAACTGATGGGGGTAACAGACGGCAGCCACATACAGTTCGGCTTGAACTCTCTGATGAGCCCGGACAGTTACTTGCTGCGCTGCGTCCAATCGCAGATAATGGTGGTAACCTTCTCTCTATTTTTCACGAGCGTGGAAATATTACACCACGTGGCCGCATCCCAGTCGAAGTCGATCTGGAGTGCCACCCGGACCGGTTCGATTCGATTGTGACTGCACTGCGAGACGAGGGAGTAAATATTATTCAGGCAGGGGCGGAGCAGTATACTGAACAAGCAGTGATTTTATTGATCGGGCACATTGTCGAGTCTGATCTTTCCGATACGCTTGAGCGAATTGAAGAGTGTGGTGCCTCTTCGCTGACCGATGTTTCACTCAACGCTCCAGAGGGCAACGATGATGTTTCGAGTGCCCGATTACGCATCGCCACTCGCGCTGGTAAGACTGCCACAGCAATGACCGCGGTTCGAGAGATCGCAACTGAAAAGAACTTACAGGTTATCGAACCGTTGACCGAGGAGATGATATGACCGAGAGCAAGCGCTTGGCAGTTCTCGGTGCTGGAGCAGTTGGGAGTGCCGTTGTCGAGTTGGCGGCCTCGTATGGATATACGGTCACTGGATATGCGGATTCTACCTCTGCAGTAACGAATCCACAGGGAATTGACACCACGGCTGTTACAGCACACAAGAACACTACTGGCCGTGTCGGAAACGCCGATCCCTCTACGTTATTCGAGACTGAGTACGACGTTTTAATCGAGGCAACCCCGACGACTCTTGGTGACGCTGAACCGGGTTTTACACATGTGCGTCGGGCATTAGAACACGACTGCCACGTTGTCTTGGCGAACAAAGGGCCGATCGCTGAACGATACAGCGAAATAATGACTCTCGTTGATACAAGCATGGGTTCACTCCGGTTTGAGGCGACTGTCGGTGGCGCAATTCCTGTCATGGGAACAATCGAGGATATCGGCCCCCCGACTGTCACAGCTGTTCGTGGTGTGCTCAATGGAACGGCGAATTTTATTCTGTCGCGGATGGCAGCAGAGGGAATTGATTATGAGCACGTTCTCGCTGAGGCACAGGACTTGGGTGTTGCCGAGGCTGACCCTAGTTTTGATGTTGATGGGACAGATGCCGCACTGAAGTGCGTTATCGTTGCGAATGTGTTGGCAGGGGGAACGAATGAATATACCCTAACTGATGCCGTCGTCGACGGTATTACCGACATCCCAGGGAGTGCTCTGGAGTTAGCGGCTGAGGATGGACGAACAATACGACTGATCGCTGAGGCCTCCCCGGAAGGCGTGCGAGTCGGTCCACGACTTGTTCCACAAAACACCGCGTTAGCTGTCAGTGGAACACAGAATATTGTCCAAATAGAGACGAAACACGCAGGTCAACTCAATTTGAGTGGGCGAGGTGCAGGGGGGTCAGAGACGGCGTCTGCTGTGCTTGCAGATGTCGGACGACTTCCTTCGTTGTCAAAGTAAGAGTGAACTCATGTGCGCATCCCGTGTGTGAATACCCTCCAAACGGTCTATTCTTGGTCATTTTGCCGGTTAACGTATCGAAATCGTTTTACCCCTTTCTGGCTAAATTTGCCAATACACAACGCCTTAGCGCGTGAGATACATACATGAGTGACATTCAACATCAGAATTTGGCCATTATCGGCCATGTAGACCATGGAAAGAGCACACTCGTAGGACGGCTCCTTTTTGAGACAGGATCTGTCCCAGAGCATGTTATCGAACAACACCGTGAAGAAGCTGAAGAGAAGGGAAAAGGTGGATTTGAGTTCGCCTATGTGATGGACAACCTCGCAGAAGAGCGAGAGCGGGGTGTGACGATTGATATTGCTCATCAAGAGTTCGACACAAGTGAATACAATTTCACGATTGTTGACTGCCCAGGTCACCGTGACTTTGTGAAGAACATGATTACGGGCGCTTCACAGGCAGATAACGCGGTTCTCGTCGTCGCAGCAGACGATGGCGTTGCACCACAGACACGCGAACACGTTTTCCTGGCCCGAACGCTTGGTATCAACGAACTGATTATCGGTATCAATAAGATGGATATCGTTGACTATAGTGAGGACTCATACGATGAGGTCAAGAGTGAAGTCAACAAACTCCTCAAGCAGGTTCAGTTCAACGCAAACGATGCGACATACATCCCTATTTCGGCATTCGAGGGTGACAATGTTGCTGAGAGTTCCGATAATACTGATTGGTATGATGGTGAGAACCTTCTCGAAGCACTGAATAGCCTCCCAGAACCATCACCACCAACAGACGCTCCACTGCGGCTGCCAATTCAGGACGTGTACACAATTTCGGGTATCGGAACTGTTCCAGTTGGCCGAGTCGAGACCGGAACAGTCAGTCCGGGCGACGATGTTTCATTCCAGCCTTCTGACGTCGGTGGTGAAGTAAAAACGGTGGAGATGCATCACGAAGAGGTTGACCAGGCTGGACCTGGTGATAATGTTGGATTCAACGTGCGCGGTATTGGGAAAGATGATATTCGTCGTGGCGATGTCTGCGGACCAGCAGATGAAGCCCCATCTGTTGCGGAAACATTCACCGCACAAGTCGTTGTCATGCAGCATCCATCGGTCATCACCGCGGGGTATACCCCAGTCTTCCACGCCCACACTGCACAAGTGGCTTGTACTATCGAGTCGATCGATCAGAAGCTTGACCCAGCATCGGGTGAAGTCGCAGAACAGGATCCTGACTTTATCCAGTCAGGCGATGCAGCAGTCGTCACTGTTCGACCACAAAAGCCACTCAGTATTGAGCCTTCAAGCAGTATTCCTGAGCTTGGATCGTTCGCTGTTCGTGACATGGGCCAAACGATCGCAGCAGGGAAAGTGCTTGAGGTCAACGAACGATAAATGCAGCAGGCACGCGTTCGTCTTGCCGGCACAAGTCCGGAAGACCTCGATAACATCTGCGATGACGTGCGTGAAATCGCGAATAAAACCGGTGTCGCACTCAGTGGACCGATCCCGCTTCCGACGAAAACACTGGAGATCCCCGCGCGAAAGTCGCCCGATGGTGAGGGGACTGCAACGTGGGAGCACTGGGAAATGCGCGTTCATAAACGACTCATCGATATCGACGCAGACGAACGCGCCCTGCGTCAGCTGATGCGGATTCAGGTACCGAACGACGTGAGTATCGAAATCGTTCTTGAAGACTGAGACTGAGACTGAGTCTGAGTGAGAGAGGCCACTCCGGTGGCTTTCGCTAAGGCGTGCTCACTTATTTGGGCTCGTAGATCAGGGGTAGATCGCTTCCTTCGCAAGGAAGAGGCCCCGGGTTCAAATCCCGGCGAGTCCATTTCTGCTTATCCGGTATCTTCAGATCCCTCAGTGGTCTCCACATCCGGTAAGTATTTGATTATTGAACTCGGCCCTGCCATTATCGTCATCTATGGGATTACCAGTGGCGATGACGACTTCAAACTGTTTGGTGACCGCCACGGCGACGATCGACTACCTGATGGGCAACGCCCTGCGGCGTCGCAGACGACCTCAGCCTGCCGTGGAGGACATCGTAGTCAAGCAGGGAATCATCGCAGTGGTGAAAGACCACGGTCCGACGCTTGACCACGTCACGTTCGACATAGATGCTTACGACCTGGCGATTGAGCAGGCACCATACGCATCGATGAGTGAGCCCCACCTGTCGCCGTTCCCGACCACACACGTTCTGGATACGAGCCTTCTCCGCACAATTAGTGGGACAGGGAGAGGGAGCGACCTCTACCAGACGTTCATCGGGTACATCCGGCTCAAACACCGAGATCTGTACCTAAACTGCGATGTCGCCAAAGAACTCACCGAACAGCGCGGCTATATGAGCCTCGGTTGGATAGACCGGGTGGACACGACAGGGTAGATTTGGTTCGCGGTCTGGTCACCGGGGTGTTCGCGTCGTTCGACCGAGACGCCCCGGTGTTCGTTTCGGCTACGTGTGCAATCTTCTGTTTGACGCTTCTGCGAGCTCTGTTTCTGTCGGTTCCATCCGCTCGTCAATTGTCTCTTGGACGAGTTGAGAGATTGTTCCCTATTTCATCAACTTACTCGGGTTGATCTTCCCGAAGCGTGACGTTCTTTAATTCCAAAGCCCCTGAAATATGACGGTTGGGATTATTTCCTTTGAATTTAGCTCTGCTAAAAGCACGTCCTAGAGTGAAAAATTATGACAAAAACAAGACAATGAGTGTAGTGGCCTTTCCTAACATCGTAATAGTGTTTATTGCCGGCCTCATCACAGCATTCGCAACTGGATTAGGGGCAGTTCCGTTCTTTATTATAAATGAATTTAGCGATTATTGGAATGTTATTCTCTGGGGAATTGCTTCTGGTATTATGTTAGCAGCGTCGCTGTTTGGTCTCATTGATGAGGGATTACACTACGCTTCTGAGCGGTTTCCGACGTTGATCATCGGGGGGATCTTAGCTGGGGTTGTACTAGTTGAATCGTCTGACCGTCTGCTTGATCGGATTGATATTAGTGATAACACTCGTCGTGAGAGCGCGCACAGCAGAGTATGTCAAACAAGTGAAACGGCGTCCGAGGCGGAAGATATCGACACTGATCGTGTATCAACGATCACATCAGGACACGATGACCATCGCTTGGAGGCGAAAGCAGTTGCCACTGGGGACGCAAAAACACTGATATTAATCCTCGGTATCTTGACGGTTCACAGTTTTCCTGAAGGCGTTGCCATCGGTGTGTCATTTGCAGGACTTGGGTTTAAAGGTGGGCTTGATCTCTTTGGTGTCTCAATACCGGTGCTTGCTGTTTTTATGACGGCCGCTATTTCGATTCACAATATCCCAGAAGGGACTGCAATTGCGATTCCAATGCGGGCTATGGGATTGTCGACATGGCGTATGGTCGGTGCAGCCGTATTTTCGAGTCTCCCACAGCCAATTGGTGCCGCTATTGCATTTACTTTCGTAACGTGGGCTGAGTCATTCCTTCCATTTGGATTTGGCTTCGCAGCTGGTGCGATGATATATTTAGTAATCACGAAGTTCATACCTGAGGCGCTCAAGACCGGCGCTGACCTCCAGCATAGCGGCCATCGTGCACTCATCATTGGGATCCTTGTTGGAGGTGGTTTGATGATGCCGTTATTAGGTATTTAGAACGTCATACACATTATCGATTCTCTCCACCAACGGTATCTAAAGACTCAGAGAGAACTTCGACTGTAAAATACATATATCACGTGTCTCAGTATGTCGACCGCGACTATCTCACACCCTTTATAATCAGAAGGATGAATGAGAGTCAGTTTTGGCGTGTGTTCTCGCCGATTTTGATGTCCTCAGCACCGCTTGAGTTGGCATTCATTACAGCCTCACACAACGACAAACGCACAGGCCACGTCTTACTCCCGGACGGGTGAGGTTGCACTTCTGTCCGCGTCACCAACAGGACTCTAAGCCGGTTTGCCTGCTCACAATGATCAAAAACTGAGAAATCAAACTCAGTTGGCTTTGGTGCTCAGCTAGTGAAAATTTATATCAACATTCTACATTGAAATAAATATGTTATCAAGAAGGCGTATCTTGGCCGGGATAACCACTGGCGTGATAGGGCTCGGTGGGTGTGCGGCCACACAACAGGAATTCAGCTTTGCTGCAAATCCTGCTCGTTTCGACGAAACTCTCCTCTCAGAAACGGGCTATACATTACAAAACCGTGAGGAAATTGTCCAGACACGGACAGTGACAGCGGGAGGTCAAGAAAGGGAAGTAACTACTACCAATTATTTGACAACATATCGCCGGATAGCAACAGTTCAGCAAACCGAATACGAACTCGTTGCAGCCATATTTAGCAGCCCGTCAGTGTCGATCATTGGCCAAGAGTTCAATCCGCTCGGCGAAATGGACCTGCCGGATGTATTGCGCCAGTCACAGTCACAGTTTGGAGACGCGGTGGGCAGGAATACAAAATTGGGTGAGCGGGTTGACACACAGTCAATTCAAATCCTTGGGACTGAGACGACACTCGGTATCTTTTCTGGCACAACCTCAATTGCTGGTAGAGAGGCAGAACTCCGACTGCCATTGACCAAACTCAAAGACAGTGGGGATTTTATTATATTACGCGGTGGATACTTAATGCGTATTGCAGATACCGAGTTGAGTCGTATTCTTTCACTATTCAAAGGTACAGAGCACTAACCCGACAGTTATAGAAGGATTTTTATCCTTCGATTAAGATGTCCAATCGCTAACACATACTTACGAATATGATATCTTTTATCAGAGAAAGAGTATCCACGCATCTGATAACTGTCGCCTTCATCTGCTTCATGACACTGTCTCTGATAACCGCCCCAGTGGGATTCGTCATCGGGCAGTCAAACCCAACTCCCGACCTCGTGAACGTTCAGGTCCCGAATGGAAATCCAGATGTCATTGAAGTCACCTACGATACCACGCTTGAAGTTGTCGGAACAAACGGCGATTTAAATGATTCATATAGCCTGAGTGCACAGACGATTAATAATGTCAGTATCGACGATGCCAGAATCGGCGTTCCTGCAACTTCGGTCGTATTAGACCTCTCTGGTGCCATACTGCCACAGGACGGTAGTATAAACACGTTGTCATATGACCCAACCCGATCCGGTGACACACTACGGGCGGAGAACGGGACAGCTGAGCCTGCCAGGTTCTCAAACGAAACGATAACAAATAATCTCAATGGGCCAGTGGTACAAGAAGCTGCGATACCATCAAAACGCCCGCAGTCGCTTGTAGTCACGTTTGAGAACCCAGTCGAAGTTGTAGGGAGCACAGGCGACATTCAAAACGCATTTCAGCTGAATGCAAGAACACAGAATAATGCGACAATTGACACAAACGGCTCCGTCGTATTTCAGAACCAGTCTACGATCGAATTAAACCTTTCAGCTCCGGTAGTTCCACAGGACGGCGGTCAAATCGGGAATGTATCTTTTACTCAGACAGACGCGAACGATACGCTTCGGGGTGAAGCAAGAGACGTTGCAGTCGAAGATTCTGACGTTGTTGTTGAGAATGAGTTAGACGGACCTGCGATACAGGCGGCTACAATCCCTCCAACAGGTCCACAGACACTCATAGTCACATTCGATGAGCCAGTCGAGATCGTCGGGAGTGCAGGAGACATCCAGACCGCATTCAAACTGAGTTCAACAACACGAAATAATGTAACAATTGACACAAACGGCTCCGTCGTATTTCAGAACCAGTCTACGATCGAATTAAACCTTTCAGCTCCGGTAGTTCCACAGGACGGTACTCAGATTGGAGACCTATCATTCGTTCAGGGAAATGCCAGTGATACACTTCGAGGCACGACCGGCAAAGTGGTCGCTGAGAATTCTAATGCGACTGTCGAAAACAACTTAGATGGGCCAACCGCACAACAGGCGAGAGTACCCAGTGGGAGTCCGGAAAGGCTACTTGTGAGGTTTGATCAGCCAATTGAGATCATCGGCACATCAGAAGACATCCAAACAGCATTCGAGTTGAGTGCTTCGACACAAAACAGTGTCACAATTGATACTACCACTGACGCGAGTACGATTAACAACACGACGATAGAGCTAGGACTCTCTGCGCCACTCACCCCCGGGGACGGCACCCTCAACGACGCGCTTTCTTTTCGACAGGCAGATGCGAGTGAAACACTTCGAAACCCCAGTACGCGTGTTCTTGCGGAGAATTTTAGCCGAGAGACGGTCGTGAATCGACTTTCAGCAGACAGAGATGGAGCGAATGGAAGAGACAGGGATGATGATGATGGAAACGTTCCCTTGGATATCTTTGACGATGATGATGATTCTCAGGTGACTGCAACGAATGAGACTCAAACCCCACAGCGGGCAACGACACCCACCGATCCTGATAATCAATCTGGAGCCGGAGGCGTGCTCGGTATTGCCCAGCAGGCAGAGTCCCCAACACCACCTCGAACACAGACGCCACCTGCAACTGAAACACCTGCTGTGGCCCCGCAGGAAAGACAGATTGGACTGTACCCAATTCGATTCGTCCTGCCGTGGTTCGTCTGGACACCGTTATTGGCGCTTATCGGAACGGATCTATTCTATCGCATGCAACGCATCGCATACCGAATTGATACTGCAACAGATGGAACACTCGTGCATGCAATGCGTGGGGCAGTCCCATGGGTGCTTTATTTCCCGTATGCTCTAATTATCATGACAGACAGAGGAAGACGTCTCGCTGCGACAGTTCAGACAATCAAGTCTCAGCTTGATCGTCGAAGTACGCAAGCGGATTCACCGGTAGATACCTCACCGTTGGTTCAATTCTCCAATGCAACTGGTGAACGAATTCAGTATCTTTCGTTATATTTGACCGGCCATTTTCTTGTGGTTGCTCTCCCGGCAGCGATCCTCCCTGCGGTTGCGCTTGTCTACACAGGAACAACTGGGCCCATTCGCGTTGCGCTTCCACTGGCGAGTGAAATAACTGTCATGACCCTGCTTGGATACGTTCGGCCACCACGATATATCCTTGAGTGAGCTATATCAGCCAGTTCGATAAATGACAGAAAGTCGAGGCCGAAAACTATCTGTTTCAGTGCGAACCAGGTGAACCCTCTATAACCGACATTCACAGTGAGTCAGTATCGTATTGCGCGTAGGAAAAAATCCTCACGTTTGAGCGTGGAGAGTACGTCGGGGTGGATTGCCATGCCATGGTCATCAGTGGGGAAATACAACAACCATGAGACTGTGAATGATAATTACTGGGACAAACCTGGCTTGGCATCGGCACTCACGGATCAGCTGTTGAAAATGCAGATATTTGATCCAGTGTGGAGTCTGACATTACACTCGGAACGGGATTGTTCCTCGTTCTGAATTGAATTGAATACAGAAATTGTATTCCCGACGACTGATATACCAGTTCCGTGATGACGTGAGGCGCAACTAGCGCCACGAAGGCTCGAAACGCATTATTCGTCTATGTTAACACGAATCACTTTCTTCAGATGGTGCAAAGACAGCCGGATTAGAATGAGTGATTCGAGTTACTTCTCCACCATCGACACGTCTGAGCGTCGTCGTCAGTGTCTCTCGCGACTGGGTAGCGTCAATGCATTCTCGATATGATTCCAACTCGATAGCCGCTACAATCGCACAGCTACATTGTGCGCTTGGGTCGATACACTCAGTAAGCTGATATCGCCGCGCCCCAGCAACCTTACTGTAGACAATTGTCTCAGTGAACTCACACTCACTCATGAATGAACCCAGCTCTGCTGCACGAGACGACCCGATGATGTAGGAGAATCCAGCGGGTGTCGTTGTCTCCGTCTCTGGGTGAATGACGGCTGCTGCATCTGTCGGAATGAGTAGCGTTTTGAATTCATCAGATGCTCGTGCGTCCAACACTGCTTTTGCATCTGCGAGTGTTGCCTGCCAGTGTCCGTTATCTTCTGTCTCTGGTGAGCTGATACCACCTACATGTGAATCATCTCTGGGACCGATTCGACTCATAGCCTACCTAAAACGTAGATAAATAAAAATGTCAGTCGCTCAGACGCTGACACCACCGAGAGTTTCGAGTCCAAATGAAGTGATCAACAGCAAAACACCCGTACAAAATATCTTCCAGTCACGACTGATGAAATCAGCAGCAGTAAGCGTACTTAGCTCTAATGGGACGAGACGACGGAGGATTCGCTCTGCGCGATATGTATCCGTGCTCTGTAAACTGAAAGACCGCAACTGTCGACTCTTGGGGCTTTGTTTGGGTGGCGGTGGTTGAATGCCAAAGGACCCGATTCCAAACAGTATCAACCCAATCCCAAACAGGAAATACTTGAGCTGGAGAAGGCCTCCACCACTAATCAAAGCAATAGTCCCTGCGCCGAAGATGACGAACCCGCTCACGAAACTCACCCAAAAGAGGAACTCACCCCATGCCCGCCCCTGATTAGCGGTGATTAAATCGCTCATTGATGACAGTTTGCACTGATGTATATGTGTCGCGATGCCGATGACACCTACTTTCATGGGTCTCATCATTTTGAGCATGGGTCGCTGGCACCTCGTTCTCACAAATCCCACTAAATGTCTCTTCAAGCTCTCTGACGGCTTGTTGGTGATAGCCTGCCCGGGCGGTAGCAAGAGCTGATTCGATTGTTTCAGTGACTGACTCAGGTAGGCTGACATCACCGCGAATAGCGTCGATACTTGCATCAAATCCCGCTGTTGGTTGATATAGACCAACGCGCCGTCGAAACCGCTCAGAGAGGCTTTGTGAATCGCGTGCCCGCTCACGTAACACAGCACGAATCTGCTCGATCACATCCCACTGTTCATACGAGAGGTCAGCACTAACATCTGGATATATCTTTGCTGGGCACCGTGTCGAAAAAACACATCCAGATGGTGGATTTCTTGGGCTCGGTGGTGTCCCTCGAAGAGTGAGACGATTCGGATTCTTCGTCGGGTCTGGCTCTGGAACTGCGGATAATAATGCATGTGTATACGGATTAGCAGATTCCGAGAAGACGGCCTCTGTTGGGCCTTTTTCCATGATCTTTCCCAAGTACATGACCGCAACACGATCACAGATATGCTCAACGACTGAGAGATCGTGCGCGATCAAAAGATACGTGAGTCCGAATTCGTCTTGCAACTCCTCTAGCAGTTGGATAATACGAGCCTGAACGCTTACATCCAGTGCGCTCACCGGCTCGTCTAAGACAAGAAATTCCGGATTGAGCGCTAATGCGCGCGCAATCGCAATCCGCTGTCGCTGTCCACCTGAAAATTGGTGTGGATATCGTGTATAATGTGCAGGCGTCAGGCCGACTGCATCAAGTAACTCTCTTACACGCTGACGCCGTGCAGTTGGTGTCCTCCAATCGTGTGCCTCCAGTGGTTCGCGTATAATCGCTCCGACAGTCAGACGATCGTTGAGACTTGACTCAGGGTCTTGAAACACAATCTGAGCATTCTGACGCCACTCTGTGAGCGACGACCCAGACAAGCTTGTAATGTCTGTCCCATCATAGACAATTGAGCCCTCAGTCGCTGCCTCAAGTTTCAGCAGCGTTCGACCAAGCGTCGTTTTTCCTGATCCTGATTCACCGACTAGCCCAAATGTTTCGCCTCTCCGAATCTCGAAATCAACGCCATCAACCGCCTTGACAGGCGCATCAGCAAGTACTCCTTCGCCTCCGTAATAGGTCCGCAATCCATCGACGTGAATGAGCGTTTCGACGTTGCTCTCTGTTGGTCGTGACCGTGCACTACGCATCTTCGTTGACCTCTTCGTGAATATTAATTCGGTCTGACTCTGTGTGCTCTTCGGGATACAAAAGACACGAAGCGGTGTGATTTTTTCCACTCCCGACGTCGACATGCTGTGGGTGAACCTCCTCACAAGCATCGAATACTTTCGGACACCGAGGAGCAAATCGACAGTCTGTTGGCTCGGTATGTGGGGTTGGGACTTCTCCTTCGATGGTCTCCAGGGCGCTTCCGGTTTCAGTTGTTCTTGGAACTGCAGACAGAAGTCCTCGCGTGTAGGGGTGTGCTGGATTCGAGAACAACTCCTTGACAGGAGCACGCTCGACGATTTCACCTGCATACATAACGTTGACCCTGTCGGCGATTTCTGCGATGACCCCCATGTCATGGGTAATAAATAGAATCGATAACTCTCGATCTGATTTGAGGTCCTCAAGTAAATCGAGAATTTGTGCTTGAATTGTGACATCGAGCGCAGTCGTCGGTTCATCGCAGATGAGGAATTCGGGGTCACAGGCGAGCATCATCGCAATGACGGCCCGCTGACGCATCCCCCCAGAGAACTCGTGGGGATACTCGTTTAATCGCCGCGACGCGTCGGGAATTGCGACTGCCTCAAGCAACTCTCTTGCACGTTTCGTTGCTTCGGCTCCTCGAATACCTCGATTAATCGTGAGCGCCTCCGTAATCTGATTTCCAACGGTATAGACTGGGTTTAGTGACTGTTGTGGATCTTGAAATATCATCCCAATACCAGATCCGCGGATCTCATTATACGCAGCCTCATCGAGTTCGGTCAACTCTGTTCCGTTAAATCGAATCGATGAATGAGGCTGAATCGACCCTGGTGATTCGATAAGCCCCATGATTGATCGAGCAGTCACACTCTTTCCAGATCCTGACTCACCGACTAAGCCAACAGTTTCACCACGAAAGATTTTGAAGCTGACCCCATCAACTGCTCGGATAGTTTCACGCTCGGTCTGGAAAACAGTTTGGAGATTATCCACTGTCAGAACTGGTGTTTGCTCTTGAGCCACTATCCACCACCTCCTGTCCCCGCAGTCGCATTTTGTTCTTGATTTTGAGTCCCCTCACTCTCTGGGTCGATCGCATCCCGGAGGCCATCCCCAAAGGCGTTGAGTCCCGTTACCAAGATCACAATCATCAGCCCGGGAATAAGCGAAATGTGCCAGCTACGGCTGGCAACGTAACTCTGTCCTAGCGAGACGGCCCGGCCCCATGCGGGTGTCGGTGGTGTAATCCCAAGCCCATTACCCAAAAACGAGAGTGCAGCGAGCCCAATAATAATACCACCTGTCGAGAGCGAGGCATACACTAAGAGATATCCTGTCAGGTATGGTAGCATATGTCGACGCATTATTGTCCGAGGTGGCTGGCCGAAACTCTTCGCAGCGTCGACCCACGCTTCTTGTGCGACCTGGAATGCTGGCCCACGAATCGCTCGCCAGAGGAACGGCCATCCGGTGAAAGCGAAAATCAGTGCCAGCAATAGCCCTCCATCGAGTGCCTGCGCAATCCAATGATCGGCGAACACGGCACTAATCATAATGAGAAGCAAAAGCTTTGGAATAGATATGACTCCATCAGCTGTGGTTAGAATCCCGAGGTCGATGCGTCCTCTGTAGTACGCAGAAATGAGTGCCAACGAAGCAGCAATGAGCGTCCCCAGTCCGATAGCCAATCCTGCGACGATGAGCGTGATTCGTGCACCACCCATCATAAACGTAAATAGGTCACGGCCATTTGGGAGTGTCCCGAACGGGTGAAATCGGTTATATGCATCATACTGCATGACACCAACATTCTGATCGACTGAGCCTTTTGACTTCGATTCGAAGTTTGCGTCTCCTGGTGCGATGGTTTTCACCGCTCCATCCTCAGCATCAAAATACTGCATCTGAGCGCTGTAGGGTGATTGTATATTTTGCTCAACTGTCGTTGGACCGAGTGCTGGTCCGAACACTGCCATCGTAAGGAACAAAATGAGGACGAAAATCCCGAATTGTCCCCATCGATGGCCGCGTAGTCGCGCGATAACATCGTCTGTCGGTGTCCATGAAGCCCGTCGGTAGTGTGTTCTGAACACCTGCCAGCCATAAAATAGCCAGTAGAGGACACCGAATGAGTATCCAACAATTAATATGGCACGCAAGGCCCACGCAATCGCAGGTTCAACGCCCATGAACGTCCCTGTCCACGGTCCATCAGCAGACTGAAGATATCCCTGATTCGGAATCGTCTCACGACTGAGTAGCGTCGGTAACGATCCTGCTGTATCTCGAAGTCCGCCAATTGCTCCCGAGACGATTCGTTGTAAGTCAACGACTGCCGAGGCGAGTGGTGACGAGATGAGTCCCACGGCAATCTCGACCAGTGCTGTAATCGCAATAACTGCTGCATCGATGAGAGTGAGAACCCCACCTATGAATGCCCCAAATTGAACTCCCACGAGTGCCGTCATGACTGTTGCCCATCGAAGTGCTGGCTGTGGGTTTGCACTCAATCGATCAGAGATTGAACTCAGTTCTTCTTGCTCATATTCATCAACTTGCTCAGGCGTGTAGGTAGCACACATTCTTATCGGCTTGCCTCCTCAAGTGTAATTCGCGGGTCGATGTACGTATAGAGAATATCTTGGATGATATTAAACGAGACCTGAATCAGAATGAAGATAGTTACTAATGCCATGACAACTGGAATATCAGGGCCGAGAACTGCTCGAAAGAACAGATTTCCGAGGCCGTTAATACTGAATATCTGTTCAACGAGAACTGACCCTCCAATCAAGAGATAAAACTCACCCATAATAACCGGGAGTAGCGGGACGACGGCATTTCGGCCGACATGTTTGATGATAATACGCTGAGAAGAGCATCCCTTTGCACGTGCTGTCTCAACGTACTTTGCGTTAATACTCTCAAGAACGGCTGTTCGTCCGATCCGAATTTCGTTCCCCATCGATGCCGACCCAAGTACAAGTGCAGCAGGAAGAATCCACTTGAATGCGACCAGCATATTCTGCACCTCCGGCACTGGAATGATGATTGCATTGACGATTGGAATTCCATCGAATATGGGTGTCATTTGAAAGAGATTGTTGACCGCATCCGGTGTTCCGATCACATCGGTGTCGAGCCAGAACCCACGATACCACGAGAGGATACCGCCTGCGGAAAGGCTACCGGCAATCATCACTGCAAGCCAGAAATTTGGCATGGCTCGCCAAATAATCCCCCCTCCAGAAGCGAGATAGTCCCCCCAGGAGTTGGCCTTCAATCCTGCATAGAGACCAACGGGGATTCCGATAATGAGCGCGACCATGACTGACCAAAACCCAAGCCACAGTGTCGGTGCAAGCCGGCCAGTAATAACTGTGGTCACTGACACGCCGCGTTGAACGATCCACGACTGACCAAACTGTAGCGTCATAATATCACGGAGCATTAACCCATACTGTTCCCAAAGTGGAATTCGAGTTCCATCTGGTCTTGCTATCCCTAATGCAATCCGGAGCTGTCTCGCTGCCTCAGGATTTGCATCCTGTCCAAGAATTGACAGCACTGGGTCGATCGGTCCACGATACATAATAATAAACGTGAGCGTCAGGCCAAACAGAACGACTGGAATGGCTAAGATAATTCGCTTAACAATGTAGAGTGCTCGGTTCACAGGTTGTTCGGACAGTAATAGTTCATCACACGGCTACGCTGATAGACGGGTTGCTGTGCGGGCATGTAAAGAAATCTCCTGTATGATTTATTCGTTCCCCTGCCAATGTTGGACATAGCTATCAGCTCCCCCCGGGAACACTTGCTTTGGTGTGAGATGATATGCTGGTTCCCCACGGCCCTTGAACACACTCTCGACAAACGATGGACGGTTCATCACATACGCCATTGCCTGTCTCACTGGCTTTGGAACTTTCCTCATGTTGAACCCAATATAAAAGGTGTCAATGGTGGGTGTTCGTGACATGTTTATTGTCTTTTCATTCTCTAATGGACCATACGTCCCTCGCTCTTGTGCCCCGTCAGCCGACTCAAGCGATACCTTCTCAGGCTCAAATTTGGACGTTGGAATACCTGCTATATCAGCATTCTCGTTCAGAAATGCGTTGAACGCTGCCGTCTCGTCGGTAATGATCTGTGCGTCGATTCCTTCAATCGATGCGACATCTCCATGATACTCATCAAACCGGTCAACGCGGAAGGACCCGCCGTTACCTGGATCCCATCGAACAAATTCGAAAGGCCCTGACCCAATGGGGTTTGTGGAAAACTCCTCCCACTCCATGTCTCCTTCATATCCCTCTATATCACCAACGATTCCCTCAGGCACGACCGAGAACGCAGAGTATGCCAGTACGGAGAGTGCATTGCTAAACGGTTGCTGTAGCTTGAGTGTAAAACTGTAATCACCAGTCTGCTCGACACCGACAGAACCCGGAACTACATTTCCATCCTCATCGACTTCTCGTTCAATATTCAAGACTGAATTTGTAAAGTATGAGTTTGTCGAATTGTTTGATTCAACGAGACGGCGAATCGAATATACCATATCCGCAGCTGTCACCTCCCCATAGTCACCGTGGAACTGCATTCCTTGTTTCAGTGTAAACTCATATTCAGTCAAGTCCTCACTAACGGTATAATCTTCTATCAACAGACTCTCAACCTCGATCGTACCATTTGGATAGTTCATCGGCGCATCGAACATGTTCATAACTTTTCCACCGGATGCTGTATTGCCGGAAGCAACTGGGTCAAGCGAATTGAATGTCGCCGAGATTCCCTGTAGTCGTGACTTCCCTGCTAACTCCTCCACAGAGACATTCGCTTTTGCCCGTGACCCGCCCATACCTTTTGGTGGGTCGTACGAAACTCGGTCGTACCAGAATGCATCGCTAACACCATGATAGACCGGTAATAGTGCTGCAGAGGCCCAGATGGCCTCTTCGATGTTCAGGACGGCTTCATCGCGAATCTGTTTTGCACTTTCAGTTCCTTCGGGGTTATTCTGGATGCGATCGAATTCCTCTGATAAGACCGCTCTGACAGAGTTATCCTCGCTTGCATTTTTATCCCAAAATAGACGTGCTCCATTCGGTGTCGCTCCCTCTGCATCGTAGATCGTATTTGCTGGGTCAACGAGTTGAAGAAAGTTCCGGGGTGCTGGATAATCTGCAATCCATCCGAGTGTAAACGCTTCGTGACTCCCCTTCTCAGTCTGGCTCAAGAGCGACCCAAAGTCAGCCTGCGAAATCGACATATCAATATAGGCCGACTCAAGTCGTGCTCTGATGGTATTTGCAATTTCTTCCCATGTGGAGCTTTGATACTGCAGCCAACTCAATTCAAATCGATTATCCGGGCCATATCCAGCAGCTTCCATCACCTGCTGGGCTGACTGGACATCATTTTCACCAGGCGAGTAGGGGTATGCTTCAATCGACTCAACAGATATATCTGTCCCTGTCGGACCACTCGTCTCGGTCGTATCTTCAGATCCTCCTTGTGAGCACCCTGCAATTCCGACCGTTGCTGCTACCCCAGTTGCCTGTAAAAATCGACGTCGGTTGAGAGGTTTCTTTTCGGCCATTCATATGTTAATTCTTGTCTAACACCCTTAACAGTTATTCAGGCGAAGAGTCTGTATGGTTGAGAGACAAGCAAACACGGGAGATAGAATTATCAACGGTTGTGCCTTGCATGTCAGTAATGGACGACTCAGAGTACGAACATCTCACAACCTCGCTGACACCGCATGAATCGGCTGCCGGTGTGACGACGTATCGAAATACTGTGGCTATTGCATGTCCTGCTTGTGATGACCCATTTGACGATCTCGTTATCTGCAGGGATGAGTATAATAGTCTTGAACTGAGTATGCTGTTAGACCTCTGTGTGACCACACATAACGATGAAACGCTGCTATTCACTCATAAGCATTAGTCAAGACCCGTGAGCCTCTGGGGGAAGACCCTCACGATTGATTGTCACCCCGTCGTCATCAACCGTCACGACACCCCGATTATTCACAGCGTATGGATCCAGCCCATTCTCCTCAAGGAACTGCTTGTACAATCGCTCGGCGGTTTCAGCATCTTTTTGCCGACTCGAGGCTTGATCGCAAAGCGCGATTAAATCCTCCGGAACATCGTTCTCGTGCACAATCCAATGATTGATCAGATCTGACAGTCGCCGGATCGGTGAGGTAAAATGTCCATAGATATCAAAATTCAGTGCGTAGTGTCCACCGAATGGGTCATTCATATATTTCGCCCGAGGCATGACTTTGAGCACGGCTTTTTGAATTTTGTTCAATGCTCGCTCGGCCGAGTTTTCAAGTGCAGAATTGACCGCTTTACGTGGGTCATCCCACGATGCAGCGGAGATGTCAACACCATCAAGCTCTGTAATCTCGCGTAGTGCTTCGTCCCATTGTTGTGGGGTAGGCTGGGGGTGAACGCGGTACATCGCTTCGACTCCACGGTTCCACATCAGTTCGTGCGTGACAGCTTTATTCGCCTTGAGCATACACTCTTCGATGATCGTGTGAGCCCGGTCACGCGCCGGATTGAGGACTAACGACCCGTCTGCCTTCCGCTGTTCATGCAATTGCTCAGCAAGCTCATACACGCGCGTATTTTCAGCGTGGAGGGCTGATTCGGGATCATTAAGCATCTGTTCACATTCGGTATACGTAAGCCTCGCATCAGAGTGAATCACGGATTTATATATCTGTATCTCATCGAACGAGAGGCTGTCCTTGCTTATCTCCATCTCGACAGTGTGCGCTAATCGGTCTTCGTTTGGCACCAATGAGCAGACCGTCTCTGCGAGAATTGGTGGTAACATATGGATGGTGTATCCTGGTAGATATACAGTATTCCCTCGTTCGACAGTCTCCGCCCACATTTCAGAGTCTGGATGAACATAGTGGCTCACATCAGCGATGTGTACCCACAACGTGTAGCTTTCTTCATCTTCCTCAATGCTCAATGCATCATCGAAATCTTGTGCATCCACAGGGTCAGTCGTCCATGTTGTCAGATCCCGCAGGTCACGTCGATCATCGATCTCAGCCTCGATTTCCGCTTGAACATCTTGTGTCCGTCTTTCAGCCTCGCGACGGACTGACTGTGGAAATCCATCTCTAATTTCAAACTCTGCAAACAGTTCCTCTCGCTTTTCAGCCAGCCGCCGTGCCATTGACGGAGAAATCTCGACTGGGCCCTGTCCCTCAGGAGTACCTGCTTGTGGCTGTGCTTTATTCGACATGGTCAATATACTCATGACAAATAGTTAGTGGTGTCGCACAACATCTCCGGGTAAATGCAGCGCCTTGTCTACGAACCGTGATGACGAGACGCGTCGGAAAAGCACTTGTTATGGAAGTTGCAAGAATAAAAACCCCCCCTTGCGGGGATACAGCCGACAACACCCCACTAACTACGTTCGATGGCACTGCTAAATATTCCACGCCCAGTCGTTACTTTTATGATATGAACCTGATGATGAGCGCATAGCACAGTTATTACCTACTCCACGCTGAGTGACTGGAGTAGAGTAAAGTAAACTAAAGAGTCAAATTCAAAAAACGCGCAACCTGCATCCTAGTTTTCGAAACCCATTGTGTCAGGATGACGTCAATCCGTCTCTCGCTCATTCACTGAGCCATATCGCTCGCATACCAACTCAAAGTACGCTGAGAGGAACTCTGATTCGGTTTGCCCTGCGCTCTCGATCTCCACTAACAGTGCCTCAAGATCGTCGCGTGGCTGATGACATAGTCCACGGTAGCATTCCTTACATAGATGCTCAAACTGTTTATCCTGACGCTCCCATCTGTTCCCCTCTTTATCATACTCGCGCGCCTGTGACCGTGTGACGGACGTTCCGCAGGCAACACACACGACAGTTGTTCTATTCCGACCATTCCAAGTGCCCCACATGATTTATTTCATCGGACGGATCGTATTTAGTAATTGATTGTATACATGAGTGGAGAGATCCGACACGACTGCTTTTTCATTTAGAATGACCATCAGGAGTCAGAAGGAGACGGAATGCGCCCGACGGCCCAATATTAATTCTCTAATCTCTATCCATTTTTGACCCACAATTTCAATCGTGCTCATTTACCCAGGAAACTTGTTCAGAACTGAGGCAGTAAAACCGCAGCCGCCTCAGCGAAACCGTCAAACGATGAAGATGGTGCAGCTCACTCACCCCAAACCGCTGCTTTTCACCACCCTTCACATAGAATGTTGTAACCACGCTTACCACTGTACAGTCTGATACTCGGTTCAGCGGCTTGTCGTTGCATGGCATGCGGCTCTGAGTACTTGGGCCAGAGGGATAGTGAACCGACACACGCCCGGTGAACACACGTGAGAGCACCAACTATGACGCGTGGTGAACACCGAGATAGACTCACGATATCTTCAGAGGGGGTTAGCAATCATACATGATATGATCGACATGTATCGTCGTATACAGCTGAAAAATCGACCTGATTTTCATCATTTGATGCTCTCGAATGCGGTCACATGATTTATTCTTGCCGACGGCATTTCGATTGATATGCAGGTGAGTACCCGACATCATCTCCGCGCCGACGAGATTGCGTCACTGGAAGATATTATTGAGACGCAGACAGGCGTAGACTTGGATGGTGACACGTACGAATACGTCGAAATCAATGATACTCCGTACGATGTAATACTAATTGATGGTGAACCTGACATTGTTGAGTTTGATGCGGGCTCATCGCTCACTGTTCAGGGAGCAAATCGACATGATCCGACCCACTCGGTAGTGACCGTTGATGCTGGCGCAATCTCTTTCGTCAGTGATGGTGCAGATATCATGCGGCCGGGTATTGTTGAGGTAGATACAGAAATCGCAACAGACGACATTGTGCTCATTGCCGAGGAAACGCATCATAAGATCCTGGCTGTAGGTCGTGCGTTAGTTGATGGGAGGGAGATGCGTGGCGATCAGGGCAAAGTTATCGAATCAATCCACCACGTGGGCGACGAGTTGTTCGAATTCTCGATCTAAGTTTTGCTTACTGGAATCCAATCCGTCCGCCACGACGTTCTTCGAGACGATCCTGCGTGCCGCCCTTGAATTCGTCTTGCATCTCTTCGTAGTAATTCATTAACTCATCCGTAATTGTTGGCCGGACAGATTCCAGTGACTTTCGGAAGTGCCGCATTTCAATCTCTTCAGCCTCGCCACTTTCCCTGAGCGCTTCGATTGCTGCTTCACGGGCGATTGATTCGAGGTCTGAGCCCACGTAACCATCGGTAATCTCAGCAATCTCACGGAGACTCACGTCCGGCGCAAGGGGTGATTCTTGGGTATGTATCTTCAGAATCTGTTCACGCCCTTCCTCATCCGGCTGTCCAATGAGTACGAGTCGGTCAAATCGCCCCGATCGAATCAATGCCGGGTCAATCATATCTGGTCGATTTGTCGCCGCAATGACCATCACATCACCGTTCTCTTCGAGTCCATCTAGCTCAGTGAGCAACTGATTGACCACCCGTTCGGAAACGTTATTGCCAGTCTCACCTCCCCGGCTCGGTGCGAGGCTATCGAGTTCATCGAAGAAGATGACAGTCGGACTCACTTGCCTGGCCTTCCGGAATGTCTGTCGAATTGCCTTCTCAGACTCTCCAACCCATTTGGAGAGTAGCTGTGGGCCGCGAACCGAAATAAAGTTTGCATTCGTTTCGTTCGCTACTGCCTTCGCAATGAGCGTCTTGCCGGTTCCCGGTGGGCCATACAGTAAGACTCCCTTCGGGGGCTCAATCCCCATGCGATCGAACCGGTCTTTCGAAGTGAGTGGCCACTCGACACTCTCTTTAACCTTTTGAGTTGGCTTCTCCAAGCCTCCGACGTCGTCCCATGATATCTTCGGCAACTCAACGAGGACTTCGCGCATCGCTGATGGCTCGACATCTCCCAAAGCACCGTTGAAGTCTGCTCGTTTGACGATCATCCGGTCGATCAGACTTGGTGGAATGTCCTCCTCGTCAAGATCAATTTCAGGAAGGTATCGTCGGAGGGCTTTCATTGCAGACTCTTTGGT
Source organism: Haloquadratum sp. (assembly GCA_028275165.1). GTDB lineage: Archaea > Halobacteriota > Halobacteria > Halobacteriales > Haloferacaceae > Haloquadratum. The sequence continues at coordinate 3,928 of JAQCNF010000044.1, read as the reverse complement.
CAGTGACTCGATGTCGGCACCGACAAATCCGTGCGTCTCATCAGCGAGATAATCGAGTGAAACGTCATCAGAAAGCGGCATGCCGCGAGTATGGATCTGTAGTATCTCCTTGCGGCCAACTTCATCAGGAACACCGATTTCGATTTCACGATCAAATCGTCCAGGTCGGCGTAGTGCCGGGTCAACGCTGTCGACGCGATTTGTCGCTCCGATTACAATTACTTGTCCCCGGGCTTCCAACCCATCCATCATCGTCAGTAGTTGTGCGACGACCCGGCGTTCAACCTCGCCAGTAACATCCTCGCGCTTCGGTGCAATCGAATCAAGTTCATCGATAAAGATAATCGACGGTGACTCTTCGGTTGCATCCTCAAATACTTCTCGTAACTGCTGCTCTGACTCACCGTAGTATTTCGAGATGATCTCTGGTCCAGCAATTGAGAAGAAACTCGCCGACGTTTCGTTAGCGACGGCCTTGGCGAGTAACGTTTTGCCAGTTCCCGGTGGTCCATGCAATAACACCCCTTGCGGTGGTTCAATTCCCAATTTCTTGAATATCTGTGGGTGTTTCATCGGCAACTCAACCATCTCACGAACGCGCTGGATTTCGTTCTTCAGCCCACCAATATCTTCATACGTGATGCCACCGCCTGTCTTCTCAAATCCTGAGATTGGCTCCTCGCGGAGTTCAACATCGGTGTCTTCGGTGACGAGACAGACCCCATCTGGCTTTGTATCGACTGCGATCAGTGGAATCGCCTGCCCTGGTGATCGCATAAACGGATGATTTGTTGATGACATAACCGGTACGATATCGCGTTCAACGACTGGTCGCTTGAGGATTTGACGCTTAACCATCCCCGCAGCGTCTGACCCGAATTGAACGCTCGCTTCCTCAGGCGGAGCTAAAACCAGTGTATTTGCTTTCGTCGTCTCGGCTTTCCGAATCGTCACTCGCTCACCGATACTCACGTCAGCGTTTTGTCGGGTAAAACCATCAACACGGACGGTGTCTGTATTCCAGTCCTGCCGATCTGCTCGCCAGACCTTCGCTGCCGTCGTTTCGGCTCCTTCAATCTCAATGATATCTCCAGGGGAGAGTTTGAGATGTAAAAGTGTGTCTGGATCCAGCCGGGCAATGCCACGACCAGAGTCGTTCGGATACGCCTTTGCCACTTCGAGTTGGACTTCATTCATTGTTGTGTAGGTACCTTACCTTTCCTGAGCGGATATGATCAGGTTCGTGATGCATGTAATCACTCATAGCGAGAGCCGACGGCGCCTGTGTGCCTCTCGACATGTGATATGTGTAATTTTGCGGGAAGCTACTAATCATTGACGCCATATCCGACACAACGACACAATCTATGCATTCGACACAGAAGATTAGAGCATGTCAATCCTAATTTTTGATGGGCGAATGGGGGCAAGCGGTGACATGATTCTGGGTAGCCTCCTCGATGCAGGGGCTGATCCAGCAGCGCTGAAACCGGTAGAACAGGCGCTGTCGCTTCGATACGAGCATGAGGCAGTTCGAACAAATGGCATTGGCGCGACCAGCGTCTCTATCACCAGAGCAGAGTCGGACACAACAGCGACCGATGAAGCTGCAGAACACGCTAACTCCCAAGAAGCTCACGAGCACTCAGAGGATCACGTGCACACACACAACTCAGCAGAACACACAGGGCCACACCGAAGCTATTCAGAGGTTCAAACACTCCTCGATGAGATGCGGGTCACGGAGTCTACTCGTCACGCTGCACAGGCTGTCTTTCAGATACTTGGAGAGGCCGAATCAACGATTCATCAGACCAATCTTGAATCAACTCAGTTCCATGAAATTGGAGCTGATGATGCGATTGCCGATATCGTCGGGACCGTGCTCTTATTTGAAGATCTCGACGTTGAGGGCGTCTATACGACACCCGTGGCAGTCGGTGGTGGACAAAAGGAGATGACTCATGGAACATACCCAATTCCAGCTCCAGCGGTCGTCGAGATTGCGCAATCAGCTGACTGGTCGCTCACAGGTGGCCCAGTTAGTGCAGAACTATTGACCCCCACAGGGGCTGCGCTCCTTGCATACTTCGCCCAGGGCACTGATACAATCCCGCCAATGCATCTCAATGCCAGCGGATATGGTGCCGGAGACGCAGTGTTTGAGTCACATCCAAATGCATTGCGTGCACTGATTGGTGAGCCAACTGGGCGTCTTGACCGCGAATCAATCACTGTTCTCGAAACAAACGTCGATGATGTCTCACCCGAACTGCTCGGGAGTCTTCACGAGAGTCTTCAGTCTGTTGGCGCGCGCGATGTCAGTATAATCCCGACGACGATGAAGAAGTGCCGACCTGGGCACCTGATCAAGGTAGTGGTCAAGCCGACAGATGCGGCTCGGGTAGCAGACCGGTTGGCTCGCGAAACCGGCACACTCGGAATTCGCGAACATCGCGTCGCCCATCGGTGGCGAGCGCAGCGAGCAATCGAGTCAGTCTCAATTCAGATAAATGAGACCAGCTACGATGTCCCAGTTAAGATTGCTCGAAATAGCAGAGGGACTGTGCTTCATCTGAGTGCAGAGTTTGATGCTGCCCAGGCCGTTGCATCAGCCACTGAGCGGCCGGTCAAGGAGGTGATGAATCACGCAGAAGGTGTTGCTCGTGACACTGTGACATCAGAGCAATGACAGCACTCATATTTTCAGAACCTGAGCACTGAATTGTTGAGCCTGTGACTCCCGGTGACATTGACCGAGCGAATAACACTAATGTAACATCCTCCTCGTCGTAAACAGCGAGACTCTCCATACTGCAGGTGGGATATCTGCCGGTCTACGACACAACCTGTTCTCTCGTGTGAAACGTCCTGTTCTTGCAGTCAAACAAGTGTGTCGATGGCTGTGCAACACAGCCGCTACTCCTATTCTCTCCGTGAGGACTCGGTGTTATCTTCTGGGGCACATTCTCTGCTCCGTTATCATTCGTGTTCCCGATTAACCCGCATGATTAGCAGACGTACAGGCCACGTTCGACACGGTTCGACTTCGTGTCGTCACCACACGATGGGCACGTCTTTAGGCCAACTCACCGCAAGCGTTCCAACACCGCGTTCGACACACTCTGTGATGATAGTCTCCGTGAGATCGTGGAAGAAGTGCGTTTCACGATCTGCGAGTTTCTCGCGTGGCCATCTCGGCTGCGCTGACGGTCCGTTTCCCCCTTCGGTGTTGCACTTGACACGTATGAAGTAGTGCTCGTCTTTTTTGAGCGTGATCATACTATGTGGTCGGGTATCGCCATATTTACGATAGCCGGGCGGATTCGCCTCACTGAACTTGTGGCGCAGATCAAGCCACAACTGGAGAGTATTAAAGAGTTCTTCGATGACTTTCTGACTGGATCGCACGTTCAAATCTTTCCAGCACGGCTGGTTCTCCACGTGCGATTTCAGCGCCGCTGCATCGAGTATTTCGCCGCGTGTTCCCCAGATACGCTCGGCTGTCCGTCATACGACGTTCCAGATTTTCGAGACGGAGTCTCCGAGCGAATCAAGACCATCACAAACCTGTTAGTGGTTCTGGATGGAACCAACATAGGTACGTGTGGTCTTGATCGCCATCTTTTTCAAGGAGAGAATCCCGCCGTTTACGGCGGGCGTCCGATACCGCCTCCACGAACGCCGGTGGCCGGCCTGGAACCCAAACGCTGAGTACGTGCCCTGACGTGGATGCTACCACGGGTTCCGCCGTCTCCCAGGCGAGGGGAGACGGGCCGCCATGCGGTGCTCCGCAAGCCCGGTTGATGGCCTTCGGCCGACAAGGTGTGACCGGAGCGGAGCGGAGCGGAGCCGGGACGGAACCGCGAGGTTCGACCGCTTGGGTGAGAGTCACGTCGAGAAACCGCGTGACGATGACACGCTTGCG
>JAQCNF010000099.1 GCA_028275165.1 Haloquadratum sp. | reverse complement strand
TCCGCTGCGAGGACGGCGTCGGACAGCGACGTCGAAAGCGGCCGGTCCGGTCCGACCTCGAGAGTGACGGGGGACCCGCACGCGGGGCAGTCCATAGGTATACTGAGGAGCCCTCACCTGTTGAAGATAGTGGACCTACCGCCGTGGTCGCCGTGCCACTCGTGTCAACGACTGCTCGGTGCGACAGTCTCGAAAACTCGTCTCCGGCACCATCGACCATCCTGACGAGCAGGATCGCATAGAACCACTCTATCCACGAAAGACCGGCGAAAACTGAGGCAAACACAGTCTCACGTAATGTGGTTCTGTTGCTCAAAATTGTTGTCTCCGCCTACCCTCATAGACCCGTGAGCGTAGGATATAAGATTTCCCGACAGCACAGACAGTGAACGAGTTTTGACCAATCTGGCTACATTAAAATCAGTGAGCCGGTTGGAGGTTCACGTTCGCGTTCTAATTACTCGGATTCATGACTTTTCGAATTAAATCCGTGTGAGTCCCGGTGTTGTTCGAGAAACAGTGGGCGCGGCTCTGCCTCATCGATGTCGGGAAGATCTAAACTGTCACCCTTCAATTGCTTGAACTCGTCATATCCATCTCGATTTGGTGCGTCCTTCACCAGCACCTCGTGTTCGTCACTAATCGCGAGCCATCCGTTATCGAAGGCCCAGTGGTGTAACTTACAAAGAGCGACGCCGTTTCGCATGTCATCTGCCCCGTCCTCGCGCTTGGGATAGATGTGCGCCGCCTCCACCTCCGGATTCCCGCTGGGCGTTTCTCGGCGACTTCCACAGATGGCACACGTCTCATCATATGCTTGCCGTACTAATTCTGAGAACGCTGAATCTCTCGCTCGCCTTCGTGACTCAGTATATGTTTCACTATCATCAGTGAGTTGGGGTTCCCTGTTGAGTGCGTTCTTGAGACGTGCTCGCTCTGTTTCGATACTCTTTCGACTCAGCTCGTCCGTCTTGGGACCACTTTCATAACGATGCTCCATCGTGAAGACGAGGACCTGCCGCCCGCCTTGCTCTTCAAATTCGTAATCGAGCACATCAATCAACCCTTGATACTCCCACTCTCCGTTTCCCGACTGCTGATAAAAGAAATGGACCGGGATGTCAGACGAAATAGCGTCAATGAGAGTAGAGTTCCCAGGAGAGGTTTCGCTTTGATCTCCACTCAAGCCCTCTCCAATGTATTCGAATTGGCCCTGTGTCACTGTGTCGTCATAGGGGCCATCTTCATTGGCAAACACCAACACGTAGCGCCGGTCGTGATCGTCTCGGCGCGGATTGATCCCCGTGATTTGATATCCAAAGCCCGTTTCAAACGCTTCCTCAATTTCCTCTTGAGATAGATGATCACCGACGGACACTCCACTTGGAGCCGTCCCTACCGACGTTATTTGAGTCTGGGTCTTCTCTTCGAGTCGTTTTTGACCTGCAGACGTGAGCTCGTTCATCCCATCTTCGCGCTCTACGAACTCCAAGACCTGCAACCATTCGCGACGTCGAACTGCGGGGCCAGGCTTCGACATTTCCGCCTCATTGAACTCACTCACGAGTAGGTTCATGATCTCCTCGTCGGTCATCGGGCCGTCCTGTAAGGCTTTGAGGATTGTATCGAATCCCTTCACTCCCGATGACAGGGCCTCATAAAGCGTTTCATGATTGTGATGATCAAGCCATTGCTGACCATAGTTACCGAGTCCGCATCGTGCACTGGATAATTCAATGATATTGAGAGAGTCGAGAAATGTCAGGTGACGGTTAACAGCATCTGAACTGCCTGCATTGGTATTTTTGATCACCCAATGGGTGAGCTCGTTCCGAGTCGGATGCTCATCATGCATATATGCAAGCATCGACCGGAGATTCTGGAGTCGGTCGGACACACCACCGTAGAACCGGTCCGTGGTCATACGACAGTCATCAGTCATTTGATATTCATGTCAAATAGCCATTATTATAACTCTATATGATGCGATGCGGTCTTCTCCTCATTATCACCATAGCAATGAGACCTTCTCCAACGAATGTCGGACGAGAGAGTTCTGAAGACGCCTCCTGATTGACTCATCTTAAGCCCGACTTTCCACATCCGACATCACACCGATATTTGCAGATGGAAGGCTCGGACTGAGCAACGTTGATCGAAATCAGAAGGTAAGCTTCGTTCTGAAGATGATACTGTGATTCCGGCTCTGCACCCTACGAGGCCCCTTGAGGGTCTCTAAAGTCCTCAAAGAGTCCGAAAGCGAAACGACACTACTCGTTGGTTCGGTCGCTGACGGATCGAGAGCCAATTTGTAGCATCGATCGTGCGCCAGCCCGAAATCGTCGCATTCGACCTTCCTCAGATAGAGAGTAAACTCGCTCTGTTTGATTGAAGCGTATCTCTGTCAGCTTTCCACACGAATCCAATCCTCAGTGTGTGCATTACTGAATACTTTTCAACTGCGAAAGCCCGTACACTCACATATGAGCCCCCAACAAACAGGTCCCAACGTCGACGGCGTGTCGACTGACACCACAGGCGACGAGGTGAGCTACCCTGAGCGTGGCGGCATCGACATCTTCGACTCGCTGTTGATTCGTCAGCCAATCGCCGAGGGGCAGACCCAGGACGCCAGAGACCTGCTGGCGGATTGGGCGGGGGACAACAGCGATGGTGACGCTCGCACATTGGTGCCGGTCGACGGCGTGACGCTGGTGACGCTGTTTCTCGACGACGGTGGATTTGGCTGGACCAACGACGCTGGTAGTGACCCACAGCGTGGCGACGCGCTGCTGTGGTACGTTGAGGTGGTTGATGACGATGCCGACGCGTGGACGACGCCAGATGCAACGATCAAACGTGTGTCGCCGCTGTTTGAGCATGGGCTGGCAGACGTGCTCGCTGGCGAGACGACAGTCCATGCCAAGCGCCATCATAATCATCGCTACATCATCCACGCGACCAACCCGTATCGGCAGGAGCAATACGCCGACACAGTCGAGCAGTCGTTGGTCGCCCCCGTCGCTGGCGACGAGTTACCAATTCCGGTTGTAGTCACCTCTCTTGCAGTGAAAGCTGGACTGACTAGCACGCTCGTCGCACGTGCTGTCGACGTCATAAATTGGCTCAAGCGATTCAACCGCGTGCAGTCTTGGGCCCGCGACGAAACGGGGACGATCGAGGCGGAGGCGATGTACACTGAGTCGCTGTTGTTAGAGGCTGCCGGTGACCGTGAGGTAGTCCACTACTACATGGAGACCGAGGATATGGAGCGACTCTACGAAGCCTTTGATGAATCCGACGACTGGGAGGCACGCTTCTCGGAGTGGGTGATGCGGCGAGTGCTGGCGAACCCCGAGACGATCCTCGAACCGCCACTGGAGACGGATTGTGAGGTTCTGATCCACGCCGTCGACTCCGAGCGGCCCTGATTTCTTTGCCAGCCAAGCCGGCGGAACCGGTATACTGATTACCGATACCGACCGAATACTGTACCCACAGTTCGTCTGCGGGTCCCCAGAATTCCGCCGAGGAGCGATGCTCAAACGCGATGGTAGTGGCGAGGTGACGGTGTCGTTGTTTCACCTAGTGACTGCCAACGAGATGGGCGGAGTGCGAAATACCACCGTTCAAAGAATTGAGGCCCACCGCCACCGAAGACAGATTCGACGCACCCAAACCCGTCGTCCACGTGTTACATACATGCTTGGATACGCTGGCCGCAACAATACGCTGCGGGATCAGCAATCACCGGTGAGATGTAACCGAGGGATGCAAAAGAAAACATGGGAAGAGAAAGGGCTCCCATACGCTGGTGAACTTGCTGAACAGAATTTCAATGATCTTCTAACCATTCTCAAGTGGAACCACGAACATGGTATCGGGTTCTATCGATGCACGTCACAGTCGTTCGTCCCGTGGAACTCTCAGTATGAGATTGAAGCACTCCCGAATATCGATACGATCCGCGAGATTGCAACACGGTGTGGTGAGTTTATCCAGAGCCACGATATGCGACTCTCATTTCATCCAGACTACTTCGTCAAACCGGCTTCAACGACGCAGAGCACCCGCGAGAAGGCTAGAAAGAGCCTTGAAAATCATGGCTCATGGCTCGACCTCATGAACCTCCCGCAAACAACCGACTATCCCATCAATATCCATATGGGGGGTCATTACGGTGATAAGGAAGAAACAGCAGACCGCTTTGCTGCATTTATTGAAACAGTCTCACCGAGCGTCGTCGACCGCCTCGTAATTGAAAATGACGATAATCCGAACCTGTGGTCTGTGACGGAACTTGTCGAAGACATTTACCCGACCACGGGCTGCCCTGTGACATTCGACTATCATCATCATGCATTTTCTGCTGAGGGTACCACGTATCGCGAGGGGTTTGAATTGGCTGCAGAGACGTGGGACCCCCGCCCAGTGACGCATTACTCTGAGCCGGCCGTCTTGCACGGAGAGGACGCAGGGAGGCCACAAACTCACTCATCGTATGTGAACCGCGTTCCATCGTGGCTTCGATCACAAGCTGACATCATGATCGAGTGCGATGGGAAAGAACTCGCTGTCGACCGCATCCAAACAGCGACATACAATTGATACCAGAGCGTGTGTTTCTGTAGTGGGATTTTTCAACGGCTGTTATTCTACTGATATATATGAACCGTCGTCGGATCATCTGCGCTCTGTGTGGGCTTACCACTCCATATGCGAGCTGTCTGAGTAGTCAACCCTCTCGGTCAGGAGAGACCTCAACGCCACCATCACCGAGCGAGTGTCAGGACTCCGTGAGTCCTCCACTCACAGACGTGCACGTGCCGAGATCAAAAAAACGTGAGATAGATGCGGGGCCAATCGGCGGATTCGCGCTCAGTCTGTCACCAGATCCAGTGCCGGTCGGCGGAGATCTGACAGTCCGGATATACAACGAGACTGATGCACAGCAAGTCTCAGGAAAGAAACGAAAGTTCTTGATCGAGCGCCAAACCGAGGCTGGGTGGCAATCTATCTATGACCGGCCTGAGAACGAGGGATGGACTGATGAGGCTATCCCACACGCATCTGACGAGGGATTCACTTGGACGTTCACGATGACACCGAGTGGCCTCAGTGCCCCGGACGGCACCCCGAGTTACTATGTATGCGAGCGAGTTGACCCGGGGAAGTACCGATTTGTGTACTGGGGCGTTACAACGATTGAGGAGCGCACAAGCAACTGGAAAATAGAACAGGCACTCGGAACGCAATTCAAGATGACTGAATCGTAAGGACTTGAACAGTCTATCACACTCATTCCGTGAAACCTGACAGTATATTTAAGAGGTTCAAATGTTAGCACGGAAACAGAAACATGAACACGAAGCTTCTCGTTCCACTGTCTGTCGGCGCTCTCGGGGTAATCTTCTATTATGGACTCAATGTTGTTGTCCCGTGGAACAGTGTTGAGGCGGTGAAAGCCGCAGTTTTTGCTCTCTGTGCTGGGAGTTTGTCACTGTTAGTTCAATCTGAGGTGGTCTGAGCACGTATTCCCGCCCGACTCGGAGTGTGATCCTCATTCATCAGGCATTGACTGGACAAGATTCGAGTCGGGTCGATAGAAAATCCAGTCCTGTCGCATCAGAGACCAACTCAGTGCCACACCCACTGTCACGCTCTGCCCCTGAGACGCTCTTCTCGTGCATGCAAAGTGTAGAGCCGGTGCTATCTTTCGATCGTTTCTACTCGAATTGAAAATACGGATATGCATTATGTTGAGTATATAACACAGATGAAAGTCAGACTAAAACCCCCAGAACTTCCGAGTTGAGAGCAAACATTCAGGCTGTCCACAATGACCGAATTGACAATCTATGCATTTTCGATAGCACCGGAACCAATCACGAGTCACTGGCGTCAAAGACAGGAAACAGAGTGAGACCGACACGCCATCCAGTGTATTCCACGCGGATTACTCAGCGAGCAGAGAAAGTGCATCCAGTTCAGTTATCCAGAGATACCCAGCGATGAGAGCCAGCGTCGAAATTAAGCAGATAACTGAGTCGGCTGAAGCAGAGGAGTATCGCGACCAGATCCCAGAGATATATCGAGCTGCTTGGAACAGCGATGAAGGGTATGGCATTCTCTATCCCTCAAAGGAGAGGCTCGCCGAGGATTTCATCCAGGCATTCGTTGAGAGTGCAGGCAACAGCGCCTACATCGCTGACAAAAACAGACGTGCCATAGGCGTCGCACTACTCTCCAGAGAGCAAGCTGAACCACTGTGGTATGAAGCAGAAGGACTCTCGATACGTCCAGCACACCAAGGGGAAGGAATCGGTGTGTCGTTACGTGAAAGAAGTCTTAGAGATATTGAAGAGCAAAATCACGATGACTGGTCGATAGGCACAGGGACCAACTATGTCTCTACTGGTTCGCAGTACATCTGGGGTGAGAAACTCGGCCTTCGACCGACAGCTCTCGTACCACAGATGTACAACGTTACTTCGGGTGCTTCCACGACTGAGGAAAAAGATATCTCAACTGGTGAAATATTCATGATGGAGGCAACACAGGTTGAGGTGGTTGGGGACGAGCGAATGCAACACGCGCTTGAGAAGCTCAGGCTCACCGTGAACGTCACTGATGAAACGCCGTCACTCGCTGGGACAGATGTCATCGTTCGGATAGACATTGACTCAAACAATGGGAGAGCCGACATTTATCCATATTCAGCATATTCACAGCGTCAGCCAAAAAATAACGCCGAATTGAATCAGCTCTATCGGATACCGGCAACTGAATTCACGCTCAAGACGCTCAGAGAAAAAGCAGGAATCGGACGTGGGTGTACCGCGGTATTCTATATTCAAAAGCAAGACACAGAGATGCAAGCCCTGATGGAAGACAACGATATCGCAATGCCAGCAGGGGTGTTCAATAAGCAGTCAATCTATGTCCAACAGCCGGCCGATAGAGAACTTCCGGAGGTTGAACTTGGAAAGACCGACGCGCCCTCAATTCAGCAAAACGATGCCAAAATACACACAATCTTTACTCAGGTAGCCGACCTACATCGTTTCTGGAGGGAGGAGTGTCGCTAATCAATTAACCCACTCGTAGGAGGGTCGTTGCGGTTATGAGATGGCATGAAGTCAGAGCAGAATGCCCAGGTTTGGGCTATCGGGAGTTACTGTACTTGATTTATCAGCGACTTCATTCGGAAAAAACCCGCTTTCGGATCTGACCGATGTCGTCCGGGCGTAAGCGGTGCGTTCGATCTGGACTTTCTCAACACAGTCTCCACGTTCAAGAAGGTACGTGGCCTCGTATGCGAGCAGACAGTCACCAGCGGTCATGATGTGTGCCCATTCGTTTGTAGATGGCGGATAGATATCGAATGACGCCCAGACAGCATCCAAGATATCGGATTCAACTCACTCAAACTATCCCCACCGGAGGAATCCAACGGCTGAAGTGATTCAACAAATTTCTGGGTGAACTGATTCACTCATTCGATGCGAGAAAACTACCCTGACCGATGCATGTTTAGTTAAGCACCCAGTTCTTCTGTGAACTACTAAGGCCGTGGAAGATGTCAAGAACACCCAGAGAGTCCCTCAATGCCAACGACTACACATCCCCGTTTAACCAGCTTCGGTCGAACGCCTGTTCATTGGAACCGTACTTAGTAGGAAACGTATGAAACTTTTTCGGCCTCGTTGTCACCGCTGTTTCGAGGTATTGTCATGCTCGCACAAAGAGTTCCCTCGTGGGGCAGGCTCAGGCTGTGGCTGTGGTTTGTGACTCTTACATTAGGCCACCGAATCTAGCGTGGTGTGCTTGGCCATTCACGTACAATGCACTTCACGGGCCATGCTGTGCCATCGACACAACTCTAAGGGTTGAAGACGTTCCTTCGTCTTCCCCGTCAGGTGCGAACGCCGATATTTCGGCACGAACACTCTGTGGTCGGAGAGTTCGGATTTCGCGTGACGGGTACTCTTTAGCATCTCTGCAGACTCTCACGGTCGGACGGATGAAAGATTGCGTTGGGAAACCCGTCTATGCCATCGTCGGTGGTTGAATACTATTGGTCGGCTTCATCCTCGCCCTGAAGGGCGAGGCTTTCGCCTCGAATTTCCGTAAATTCGATATCCGGCGCGGAGATGTTCTCTTTGAGAGGCCCCACGTTTACCTATATCGCCTGCTGTGCTTTCACTTCATTGCAATATCGTGAGAACGTCTCCACCCTGTGGAGAGCGTCTATCGTTTGACTTGCTTGACCACTCGGTGATGAGACCCACAGAACGAGGCGTTGCTCTTTCACCGTCTCTTGAATCACTCTTGAGGATTGGAATCAGGCTGATTGCTGACCCGACAGAAGAAGCGGACACCAGAGGGAGCCATTTTCTCAGATTGCAATTACAATCATGAATATCTAGCCCCTGCTCATACGATTTCGAGTCTCAGTTTGACTCGTCAAACCATTTTTGACTCTCTGAGACGTCATCTAATCCTGGACACTCGTGATTCTCAGGCAGCCGATGTTCCATACAGTGAGTGTGTCCACAGTAGTTGCACTCATGCGGGCGTGGAAGTGATTCATCGCACACACGACAGTCTGAATTCTGTGACATAGACTGTCAATAGTGTATATCAAAAAAATGTCTGTGGTTTTGATTGCGCACATCAGACGACAGTTGGACTGATAGGGAGTGCGGAGTCAACTCTCTCACTGTTGAGCGAAGCGAGTGGGTGTAGAGAGATACAGCAGGATCGTCGAGTTCTCAGTGTTAGTCCGTAATAGATGATAGATCAGCGATACCCAAAGGCGATTCCAATCACAATCGCAGCGATCATGACGCCTGCCCCACACCCACCAATTCGGGCCATTGCCCGCCGCGAGTCCATTTCGTCCCAATCAGTTGTCGTCTCAAGATGTGCCTGCATCGCCGCCATCCCGGGACCTGCGGCAATTGAGGCAGCCCACCCCAGCGTCCCGAATCCAAGTGCAAGCGTTCCAAAGAGGAATGCTGTATCCGCAGCCGTCGCAATACCAACGATACCCATGCTAACGAGGACCGACGTCCCGCTCATCATCATGCCAATTAGGGCCGAACCGCCAACGAGGCGGCCCCGTGCAGCAAGTGGCGCCGAACGTGAGGGGGCAGTATATGAGGATATCTGCGGCTGTGTTGACTCACTCACTGTGGCGTCTGCATGCGATGATGCGTCAATATTCACCTCAGTGTCAGCGTCCGTCTCTGAGTCTGAGCGTCGAGATGGTGACATATTCGTCGGGATTTAATCGAGTGCTTCACGCATTCGCGGATCGAGTGCATCGCGCATTCCATCACCGAGTAGATTGAATCCAAGAACGGTAATTGCGAGGAACAATCCTGGGAAGAATGACATCCACCACTTCCCAGTCAGCAAGCCATTCTCAACTCCACGAGAGAGCATAAGCCCCCACGAAGGAGCACCTGCCTGCGCACCGAATCCAAGGAACGACAGCGCTGCGAGGTCGATAATCGCGAGGCCAAAGTTCAACGTTGATTGGACAGTAATCGGAGCGATACAGTTTGGAAGAACATGTCGAACAAGAATCCGAGGGTCTTTCGCGCCCAGAGCAACTGTCGCATCGACATACTCATCCTCGAGCACTTTGAGTGCTGCCCCCCGGACGACACGCGCAAACCGCGGTGTGTACACGAGTGTCAGTGCAAGCACTGCCTTCCATAGGCCAGCACCGAAGATAGCCACGAGTGCAAGCGCAAGAAGCAACGATGGGAATGCCAGCAGCATATCCATCGTCCGCATGATGAGATTATCAGTGACATCTCCATAGTATGCAGCAATAATCCCTAATCCGACACCGAGCGCTGTGGATGCTCCGACTGCGATTGTGCCGAATTTTAACGCCAGCCACGACCCATACATTGTCCGCCGAAAGATGTCACGAGCAGCAACATCAGTTCCAAACAAGTACTGATTCCACGATGCTGGACCTACCCATCCAGGTGGGTGTCGGTCTGGAATTCCTGCTCCAAGTCGGGACCCAGTCAGTGCACTCAGATCGAGAGTGAATCGAGCCACGAGCGCAATCACGAACACCCCAAGGATAATACTCAGACCGACGACGGCAAGACGATTCGATAGCAGGTTTGAAACGAATGGCGATGCAAACAGTCGGTCGATAAAATCGCGCGTGTCAGTGGTCGTACTCTGTGAATCAGTTGCCATAGGTGAGTTTTGAACGGAAAGATACGTCGGCGATCATCGGTGATCGTGAACCGATACCTGCAATTGCATGTGTCGACACAAGCGAACGAGGATCTGCACGCACAACGTCCAAGAGACTCGAAAGTGAACGACACGTCGAAACGGGGCCACGAATATATCTGCCTGCCTGACTGCATCCGCATCCGCATTCGAACTCAGAGCTGAACCAGCCGTGAGCGTGAGTGTACAGACACATCATTGGTCGATCCGTGGGTCAAGATAACTGTATGTGACATCGACACCAAAGTTGACGAATGTAAACAGAAGCGCGAATGTCAGGACAGTCCCCTGAACGAGCGGATAGTCGGAGGCACCGATTGCGCTGACGAGCATCGTCCCAATCCCCCCGATTCCAAACACGGTCTCAGTCAGGACAGCCCCACCAAGTAAGGTTCCGAATTGAATGCCGATCACGGTCACAACTGGAATGAGCGCGTTCTGAAATCCGTGTGTGAGAATAGTTATTTTGCTGCCCTGTCCTTTTGCTCGCGCAGTTCGCATGTAGTCCTGTCTCACGACTTCGAGCATCGACGAGCGCATCATTCGCGAGAGCAGTGCCATCTGATAGATACCGAGCACTAACACCGGAAGCAGTAGATGCCGAACTGCCGAAACGAAGGCGTCGAACTCGCCGAGCAATAGCGTATCAACTGTCACTAGTCCCGTCAGCGGTAGTTCTGTGCCAAAGAGTGTCCAACTCTCTGCGAGGAAGATTGTCGACCCGATACGCCCACTGGTCGGCAAGATACCCAGAAAGGTCGCAAACAGAAGGATGAGAAGCGGACCAGACCAGAAGATTGGCACTGAGATACCAGTCAAGGCTCCAACCCGTGTCAGATGATCGGTCATCGAGTCCTGCTTGACCGCTGAGATAACCCCCAGTGGGATGCCAAGCAGGATCCCTGCTATTTGACCGAAAATCGCTAATTCGAGTGTCACAGGAAGTCGGTCAGCAAGGACGTCACGAACTGGTGTTCCCTGCGCGATTTTGTATGATTGACCAAAGTCAAACGTGGCTGCATCGATAATAAACCGTGCGTACTGCACCCAGAGTGGGTCGTTCAGTCCGAGTTCAGTTCGAACTTTGGCGACCTGCTGCGCAGAGGCACGCTGGCCAACGATGATTCGGGCTGGGTCACCTGGTGCAAGTTGGAGGATCGAGAAGACGAGCGTTGCAACTCCAAAAAGAACAGGGATTAACAGCAGCACGCGTCGAAGGAGGAATCGCTTTGAGACCATATGAGTGTCTGAACGTGTACGTGAGCTTCGTTAGCCTCTTTTTGTCTTGACCCGACAACAACTATCAGTAGCCATCGTATGCGTGTACTGTATTCTACTGTAACTCAACTGTATTGAGGAACGGACCACCAACAGATGAGACGGTGTAGCTGTCGGAAACCACAGCCTCGTTTACCCCACGGAGTGTTTGCGCGTAGTCAATAAACACCCAAGGTGCTTCCTCGTTCGCGATTCGATTCGCCTCCGCGTACAGTTCCTCACGCTGCGCATCGTCATAACTCCGCTGTGCTTGACGCACAAGTGACATATAGTCTGAGTTGGCAAATCCTGAGATGTTCAGTGTGCTGTACCCTTCTGTATCAAAGCTCACCCAACTTTGCCCGTCTGGGACAGCATCCATCGAAACTTTCGGGTCAAGCAGGACATACATAAAGTTGTCCGGATCAGCGTTATCGGTGTACCATCCGAGGAACGCGGCATCATGCTTCCCCTGGTTGGTATACTCAAGATACGATGAGAACGTCGAGAATTGATTGATGTTTACTGTGAGCCCAATTTCTTCGAGATCCGAACGAACCTGATTGGCGGTTTCGACTGGGCTTGGATTATATCCACGTGGATTTGAAAATGTTGCAAGCTCAAGCTCGAATCCATCGCCATAGCCAGCCTCGTTTAGCAGACGGCGAGCCTCATCTTTATCGGTCGAATACGGCTCAAGGTCGTCGTTATGTCCAAGAACGTCCGGTGGGAGCGGCTGGTCAGCGACTGTCGCAAAGCCTTGATAAATACTGTCGACGATTGCTTGGGTGTTAACAGCGAATGAGACCGCACGGCGAACCCGGCGGTCACGGAACTCCTCACGCCGGGCTTGATTCATTGCCATGTACCCGACATTGATTCCATTTTTCGAGGCGAGTTGCGCTGACCCAGCGCTTTCGAGTTGCTGAGAGGACTGTGAATCAAGATTGTCGGTGATATGCGAATTCCCGTTGATCACATCCTGCACCCGCGTGGAATTCTGGCCGATCGTTTTAAACACAACTTCGCTGACGTTCGGACCATTCCCCCAATAATCAGTATTCGCTGATAACAAGACTCGCTGATTCCCGTTATCGAGTTCCGAAAACTGAAACGCCCCAGTTCCCTGTGGTTCCGTTCCGAGCTCGACCTGGTTTTCCAGAGACTCAATCTGTGCTTTCGAGAGGATCGCAGCCGCAAACATCGCGAGATTGCGCAAAAACGGGGCATACTGTTGTGTGAGCTGGATTGTCACTTCGAATTCACTGCTCGCTTCGATAGTGTCGACCCAATCGCCGAATGTGAACGGCCCGTATCCTGAGCGGTTCTCATCACCAAGGTAATGCTCATACCCACTATCAGTAAATCGGCGAATCGTCGCGCGGACGTCTTCTGCAGTGAATGACTCCCCATTGTGGAACGTGACGTCTTCGCGGAGTGTCAGCTTCGCTGTCGTCCCCTCGAGACTGTACTCGGTTGCAAGTCCATCGCGTAGCTGACCTCCACTCCCTGGGGTAAACCCGACAAGCTGGTCATATATCTGGTTCGTAACTTTAGCAACCTCACCGCTTGTTGTCTGCTGTGGGTCGTAGTTTTGTGGATGGTCACCCCGTGCATACACGAGTGTCCCACTCGTTTCGGCGCTACTTTCGTCACTATCCGTCGTGTCTGTGCCGTCATCGCTGCTGGCATCGTCACTTCCTCCCGAGCAACCTGCAAGAGTCGCTGCTGCTGCAGCACTCCCTGCAGTTGTGAGGAACGTTCGCCGATCTATATTGGAGGACATAGATATATGAACATACATCGAGAGATGTGGTTAAATATTGTGTTAGTATTCATACTCACCACGTTGTGGGTGCGGCAACCGCTCTGCACGAGTCGATAATTGTTCGACCCACACAATTATTCAGTCTGTATTTGAACTCTGAGGGGCGCTCCCCGCTGAGGACGTTGTGACGGCATCTGGGGTGACAATCGGATCCCCGTCTGCGGTCTCATCATACCGGTGACACGCCGTCAAGTGTGTGGCCATTGCATCTGTCTCTGCTCTTTCAGCCTCCGATACCGTGTCACGAGACTCATTAAATCCTGGATCGCGACGTTCACAGACGCTTTCAAACCGCTCTCGGAGCTCCTCAGATGCTGTTTCAAAGTCTCCATTCGTCAGAGCTGTGAGCGCTGTGTCGACCACCTGTCGGTTCGTACCAGTGAGCGGGCCATCAATATACTGACGGCGGAGCACATCGACAAAACTCCGATTCCCTTGCAGGTCTGTCTCCTCTCGACGAGCCTCAATATCGATTGCTTCATTGGACACTCGCTCACGGAGAGTCATTATATCTCGATACGTCGATTGCTCAATCTCAATATCATCGGGTGGAATAACCTCTGGACACCGTGTTCGGAAATGACAGCCCGATGGTGGATTCGTTGGTGATGGCACATCGCCTTCGAGAATCACACGGTCGGTTTCCGCAGTTGGGTCGGCAACGGGAATCGCAGACAGCAGCGCACGTGTGTACGGGTGCTGTGGTGCCTCAAAGAGCGTGTGTGTTGGTGCAATTTCGACAATTTCACCCAGATACATCACAGCAATCCGGTCACAGATATGTCGGACGACACTGAGGTCGTGTGCAATGAATAAGAACGTGAGTCCAAACTCTGATTGAAGATCCTTGAGCAGATTCAGTATCTGCGCCTGCACGGATACATCGAGTGCTGAGACCGGTTCATCACAGACGATGAAGTCTGGGTCGACAGCAATCGCACGAGCAATCCCAACCCGCTGTCGCTGCCCACCCGAGAGTTCATGAGGGTAGCGGTCACGTTGGTCAGGATCCAATCCAACGGCCTCTAGCAACTCAGTCACTCGTTTGCGACGCTGGTCTCTGTCCGACCCCTCGCCATCCGCCGGAAGGTCATGGATGACGAGCGGTTCGGAAACAATTTGCTCGACAGTCATCCGGGGGTCAAGAGAGGACATTGGATCTTGGAAAATCATCTGCAGGTCGCGTCGCCGCTCACGAAGTTCATCTTTCGAGAGGTCGGTGAGGTCGTTACCCGCGAACACCACTTGCCCGGCTGTTGGCTCGAGCAACTGCAGAATACTTCGACCGGTTGTCGACTTCCCACACCCAGACTCACCAACGAGTCCAAGCGTTTCTCCCTCATACACAGTGAGATCAACACCGTCGACGGCTTTCACCCGATTAGTATTCAGACCCAGATATTCATCTACAAGCCCCTCTGAGCGTGAGAAGTGCTTTTCAAGCCCCTCGGCTTCGAGAATTGGCTCATCGGTTCGCATCGTGGCTTCGGCGGTAAGGTCCGTATCTGTCCCGTACTCGCTTTCATCGAAGTCATCAAGCACACACTTTGCTTTGTGGTCAATGTTCGCTGGGCCGTGCTGGCGAGATTCAATTTCGCCACGGCGGCATTCTGGCTTTGCCCACGGACACCGCGGAGCGAAGTGACACCCCTCGGGCATATCGATGAGGTCCGGAACGTTGCCATCAATCGGCGTCAGCCGCTCGCGGTCGGATGTTGGGATAGACTCGAGCAGTGCGTACGTATATGGGTGTGACGGATTCGCAAATATCTCTTCGACTGGCCCTTCCTCGACGATCTCACCGGCATACATTACTGCAACACGGTCGCACGTCTCCGCAACGACCCCCAAGTCGTGTGTAATAAACAATACCCCCATCTCAAGATCACTCTGCAGATTGTTGATCAACTCAAGAATCTGTGCTTGGATGGTTACGTCGAGGGCTGTCGTCGGCTCATCGGCCACGAGGATATTTGGCCGACAAGCAAGTGCGATTGCAATAAGAACTCGCTGTCGCATGCCACCAGAGAACTCATGTGGGTACTCATTAATCCGTGAGGCCGGCTCTGAGATACCAACCTCAGAGAGCACATCGATCGTCCGCTCAGCAACTTCCTCATCGATATCCGAGCCGATTCGGCCAACTAACTCACGTACGGCATTTATCCATGTATCTTTGTGACGTCCATCGAATTGATGCAGTCGAAGTGACTCTGCTACCTGTTCACCGACAGTCAGGGCAGGATTCAGTGACGTCATCGGATCCTGGAATATCATGCTCATCTCAGCCCCACGGACTGATCGAAGGGCCTCCTCGGGAGCCTTCGTGAGTTCAATATAATCCCCATCGACGAACGAGGGCGAATCGTACTGGGCGCTAAATGTGTCTGCAAGTGATGCAGACTGCAGCGTTACCTCTCCCCCCACGACACGGCCAGGGTCATCAACGAGTCCCATTGCCGAGAGTGCGGTCACGCTTTTTCCACTTCCAGACTCGCCGACAAGCCCAACAGTTTCGCCTGCATGGATATCGAGCGACACACCATCGACTGCTTTGACCTGCCCGCGCTCAGTAGAGAACTGTGTTCGAAGATCTGAAAGTGAAAGAACCGGAGACATATTACAATCGTTGTCGGTTCTGCTGAAAAGCACTTTGCACAGCCCAGCCCAGCCCAGGCCAATCCAGCTCAGCTTTGCCCTGACTTTGTTGGATGATATCTTATCTTGCAGCGACGACGACGCACTCATGCTGAGATAATGTATGTCGCTCGCTAGAATACACGCTGAATCAGACATGTATGTATGGAATAAAACATCTTATGCTGCCACATCGCACGTCCGTTAGTTGGTGTCGGGCACTCAGCTGTGATGCGCTGTTCAGTATCTATCACAACCGGAGGTGACCATCAGGGATACATGAACAGGGGTGAGATTCGGAATCAGTGATTGCTGTTCTCACTTCAGCTGGTTCGTCTCTGAGTTTCGCCATTCGATACAGCGTTTAGAGGTGTTTCTCGATCGAACTCACATTGAGTCGATGCTGTGATCGGGCAACTCAAGAGAATATTTATTTCCAGCTTCGTGGTTGAATCAACGACATGAAGAATACAGATACAAGTGCAGACGAAGATCCAGAGGTGAATTCGGAAACAGAGGTGGACGTAACGCCTCACGATGCAGGTGGGGGTACCAACCACCCGATAAGCGGCCGGAACGACCGCTGGGAGACAGTCATTGAGGATATGTCAGCAACGGCGACTGAGTACCGCGAGGCGGGGTGGGAGACTGTCGAAGTTCACCCCGGTGATATACTTCCGTTACCGCCAGTGGATGGGACTGATGTGACCGATATCACTACCCCACAGGACGACGATGAGAATCCGTCTGACGAGATGAACACGAATTCCGATGAGCGCATAGATGACACACGCGTTGGCTTAGATGTCATCGTTCCCACTAATGAGTTCGAGAGAGTCGCTGCAGCGACCAGCGGCACCACCTTTGATAGCTATGAGTCCTTTCGAGCAGAGGTTGGGAGCATACTATTCGTTGTTGCCGCGATCAAATCATCGGCACATGATATCGCTGTGTTCGTCCCACTGTACTACCGAGCAGATGACGCACAACTGATGGCTGAACATGCCCTCTCACGTGGTGAGATCGATATTTTCCTTCGGCCACTGAGCAATGATCGACAGGTCGTGTTCACACAGTCAGACCCAGAATTATTGCTTCCTCAGGGAATGACAAAATAGTACCGCAGTCACGACGTCTCCATTAACTTAGAGGCATACACTCGTTGGAACGCTCTCTGTGCCGTCACCGTCGACCTCACGCCCTGAATGCCGAGGGTTTCGCCACAGTTGGTCATGCGTGTACGGCAGTTGGTGAACATCAGGATAATGTCGGACGTTGTCATGAGTGCGATACTGGACTGCTCTCATCACACCCAATAGAATCACAGTTCAATTGCGCTGTCTTCCGAGTGCAACCCCGCCAATCACTGCACTGCCGCCAGCACCAATATACAGAATCCATTGAATGGGATTGAACGGTGTCGTCCGCATTGAGTCCACCCGCTGATGATGATACTCAGCATGGCTGGTATTTTCACAGATCGCAACGTGCGTCTGATTCAGTTGTTGGCGTGTCAAACCAACCCCGCCGTCAACGAGACGAGTGGTATCGGCTAGTTCTCCACAATTGCGTTGAATCGACTCATAATCGTGTCGTGTCGCAGTCGTCGCATTTGCATACACCACTCCAACAAGAGTTCCAATCCCGAACATGATCACTATCACTGGAATGATAATTGAAGCATAGCTGCCGGTCGTCATCCCGTCTTTTTTATCATCGATCATCGTTGATGCTCGCTCACTTGAGTGCGACACTCTCCGCCCACAATCAACGTGCCTGTCATTCAGTACGTGGCGACAGGTCCCAGCTATATAGCTACAGTCTAGCCATGCAATCGAACACACTCATCAACTCAAAGGTAGTCTGTGAGTCTCTCACTGTCAGCAATGGCTTCGCTACGTGGTCGTGGGTAAACGCTCGTTGTCTGAGTGTTGAACGACACTCCGGTCAAGCTTCTATGTGCGTTTATATTTTCTCCTCTTCTCAATCTTGGGCTTATCGATACAGTGTCCCCCGGGAGGTGAGTTGGGGCTTCGCCACGAACACTGGTTTCCATGGCGGTGTCATCCACGCTCTACGAAAAAGCGAATATATGCAATGGGTTGCCTGTCACGACTGCAGAGAACGTGTTTCGGTCTGTGTACTCGCTCAGGGACTACTTAAGAGTGGATAAGAAGAATGTAGCTATGTTCGGATTCGACTCAGAAACGCTATTGAACGCAACTGCAGCCGTCGTCACAATTATTGCAGTAAGCATCTTCATTTTCAGCGTCAAACTCGGCATTTCATATGCATCGCAGATTCTGATCGTCGCCACTTTTCTGACTGGCGTGTTCGGACTTGCACAGCGGGCAGAAGACCAGCAGTTGGTGTTTTTTGCATACGGCGTCATTGTCATCTCGCTCCTCATGCTCTTTGCTAAGACTGTGGGTACCTTCGATCTCGGAAGCGAGGTGACCGTGGTCGGACTGCTTGCTATCGCAGCCATCCTCTTTGCCTCCCGGTCTGCTCTCAACTCGGACGATCGCTTCATCACAGGCCGGCAGGCAGTATATGCACTTGTCGTATTTGCACTCATCACGACGATTGTGTTGACAACTGATGTCGCGACCGGTGGTCCCAGGTATGATCTCCAACTTGATGATACAATTGCGATTCCAGAGGGAGGCAACAACGAAGTCCGCGTTGGATCTCTTGTCGCTACCAACCCAACCCCACTGCCTGAGCGTGTCGAAGAACCGCAGTATGAGGTCTGTACAGCGGGTAACTGGAGCGAGTACCGGCCTGATGATAATGAGGACGGGCGTATTCCAGTCCGTAGTGACCTCACCGTCGAATCGACGTCTGATGACCATGTGCTCAGTTACAGCAGTAAATCGTATCCGGTCGAATTAGGTCTCATCGGGCAGGATATTGCCGGCGAGTCGCTTGTCATTGAACGCACTTCCGAGTGTCCGAACACCAACACCGGCGACCCGTACCTTGCTGTTTTTCAGCAACAGTCACGCGGGCAAAGTAACCGCATCACATCGGATTGAGAGTGATGCAGTTGGAGCCATAGAGACGAATCGAGGCTACGACCGCGACGACTCTGTTGAGACAGTTGTGTTCCTCATGGCAGATCAGGTGGTCGTCTTAGTTACCGAGAGTCAGTGAAGTGATGCTGTCGCTGGAGAGCTCGCAGATATCGCAGGCCAACAGCACGAGTTGCAGTATCAACGGCTGTCAGTGATTGTTGCTGCGTTGGCATACGCCGATCATAACGAAGCTGAAGTGATTCTTGAGCCAGAGGCACAAATCGAAACTCTACAGCGATATGGGGCTGGCGGGGCCAGAATACTCAAAGAGGAGATACTTGATGAACCTGGCTCGAATCTTGACAATCTTGTCTCTTCTATCATGAGCACCCGCAATGAGGACTAAATGACTGAGCAAGTTGGGATTCTTGAGGATATTGAGGATGAAATAAGTAGTCTCCGCGCGACACAGGATTGAACCGCTGAGGAACTCAGTCAGTGATATCGAGTGAAAATCTCTGGATTTGGTCACTATCTCCTCAGCAACACTCCTCAGAATCCCACTGACACGTATCTCCGATCATGAGTCCCTGTTCGTTGATATGTGCTGAAAGGCAAGCATAGTTACAAAAATATGCTGGCGATCCACAGCCATTCTCGCAGTCGCGGACACAGATTGGGTCGTGATTGAAGATCTGTGACTTACAGTACATACATACCTGATCTGCGTCGGGAGTCATGATAGTCGTCGACATGAATTGTACGGGATCGTGTGTCGTCGCACGTATTTTGTGTTCCGCTTTGGAGACTCGGATCTATCTCATCCACAGACCGTGAGCCCTTACTACGGACCACAAACCACGTCCACGAACGCTATCCTTTCGGGGGTCCGATACATACGACAGACTGGCACCTGGAGACTAGTATGATGACGCGAACTGAGAGACGATGAAACGAGAGGGACACTACGGAACGACCCTAATTTTGGGAGCGCTTTGGGTACTCGGGCTCGGCCTTCCGTCTGGACTCATCGCGACTGTATTGATGCTCGGAGCCACTCACGTTCCAGATCAAGACCAGTATATTCCAGCGAATATTATTGGGCATCGTGGGCCGACGCATAGCGTTCTGTTTGCTCTCGTCGTCGCCTTCGTTACCGCAAGCACAGTGACGTATCCACTCCACGTTGGTCAGCGACTCGCTGTCGAGCATGAGATGCTCTCGTCTACGGTAATGGTACCCACCATGGTGTGGATGTTCTTAGTTGGAGTCGTTGCTGGATCGCTGTTGACTCATATCGCGACAGACGCTCTCACTGTCGGAGGAGGGTTCAAAGTGAAACCGCTGTGGCCGCTCAGTTCGTGGACTCCTGCGCTTGGGCTCTGTACTGCTGATGATGTACGGTGGAATACAGCGCTTTTGTCAAGCGGGATAACAATATTTGTCGCCGTTATAGTCCACGAACTGTACTACTCAGTGCTCCCTGCGCTCACCGGACTCTAAGCTGTCTGCTCTCCTCAGATAGCTTCGTGGCGATATAGCACCACATCGATCGGGTGCCAAGTGAATAAGAGAGGAACAGATGAACACATGAGCAGTCAGATCCAGAGAAAAATATCATGGAGCAAAGTGCTCACAGTGAGTTCCACAATCAAGAAGACCTTACACATCCACGCCAAGAGTCCACCCATTTGAGCGCCAAGAGGAACTCAACAGATGACTTGGACACGTGAAGGCATATCGAAAATGAGACGGCTACTGTGTTATTCTGTATATTCACGGAGATATATTATCTCGTCCGAGACGACACATCAGCAAACGTCTGAAGAACAACATACGATATCCAGCAAACGAATATATCATTGCAGGTGAAACAACAGATGAGTAACTGTAAATGCTCGTCTACGAGAGCACAAAATCTGGATTCTTAGACGACGTCATCGAGGGTCGATTAGTGCCTGAGATCAGGCGGGGGTATGAGTCGCAGGGAATTGCAATGGGTGGGCCAGGTGAAGTTCAGGCTTGGAAGAACTCCTTGCAGTATATGCACACTGTGTTGAATGGTAGCTCAATCCCCGAGAGTGCAGGAGTCGCAATCGAGTTCAAAATCCCGCTCACATCTCGTCGTATCGACTTTTTGATTTCTGGATACGATACAGCAGCAAAAGCGAATATTGCTGTCGTCGAACTCAAACAATGGGATGGTGCCAGCACAGAGGTCGTCGAGAACAAGGACGGGATCGTCAAAACCGCTCTTGGTGGTGGTATCCGCGAAACGACGCATCCAAGCTATCAGGCTGTTTCATACGCCCAACTACTGAGAGATTTTAATGCAAGTATCCGTGAAGAGCCGATTGATCTACACCCAATGGCGTATTTACACAACTTTGAGTCACGTTATCGTGAGATAATTGAGAACGACATTTATCAACCCTACATTGATGCGGCACCAATCTATATCCGTGGAGATACGAGAGAACTTCGCTCATCTCTGGAGTCTCGAATTGACATGGGGGATGATCGCGAGAGTCTGCATACGTTGAACGATGGGAAGATTCGCCCTGCTAAATCTCTGCAGAATTCACTGGTCGAAATGTTGGATGACCGTGATGAATTCACGCTGATAGATTCACAGAAAGTGGTCTATGAGAGAGCAATCGAACTCGCGAATCGATCACGTCGTGATGGACAGAAGCGTGTCTTACTCGTTGATGGTGGCCCTGGGACGGGGAAAACTGTGGTGGCGATCAACATTCTCTCAGAGTTGATACAACAGAATATGCTCGCTCAGTATGTCTCAAAGAATCGAGCGCCGCGTGAAGTATATAAAAAGAAACTTCGTGGTGACAGACTCGTCAAAGAGATTGAACACCTATTCACAGGTGCTGGTAGTTTCGTTGAAACAGACACAAATGCAATTCCCGCACTGATTGCAGATGAAGCTCACCGATTAAATGAGGAGTCAACATTCTTTGGCCGCGGAGAAAACCAGATCATGGAGATTATAAATGCCGCTACGTTCAGCGTCTTTTTCATCGATGAAAGTCAGCGTGTCCATATCGACGATATCGGGTCTAAGCAAGAAATCCACAAACATGCAGCTGACTTAGGAGCCTCAGTTGAAGAGCTGACACTTGAGTCTCAATTCCGTTGCAACGGCTCAAAGGGATATATCGCCTGGGTTGATGACGTACTACAGATCCGGGAGACTGCCAACGCAGATGGGTTCGATCTTGACTTTGATCTCCGGGTATGTGACTCTCCAGAGGCGTTACATGCCGCAATCGAAGAGAAAAACCGACAGACGCGAACCTCCCGGGTTGTGGCAGGGTACTGTTGGGAATGGGAAAAAGACGGTCGCGCCAATCCGGAGGTGACCGATATCAAAATTGGTGAGTATGAGCGCAGTTGGAATCTCGATGATAGCGATCCATGGGCAATTACAGAAGGCTCAATCGATCAGGTTGGATGCATTCACACCTGCCAAGGACTCGAATTTGATTATGTTGGTGTAATTATCGGTGAGGATTTGACGTATCGCGATGGAGAGATTGTCGTTGATCATGAAGAGCGAGCGAGTACCGACCGGTCACTGTTTGGTATCAAGAAAATGTTCGACGAAACCCCCACACAGGCAGCCGAGATAGCCGAAGAGCTCATCAAGAACACGTATCGAACGCTCATGACGCGTGGAATGGATGGATGTTATCTCTACTGCTGTGATGAGAAACTGCAAGCATATCTCAAAACACGCATTGAGAATGTCTCGCTCTCTGGGTAAGGATTCCGCTCAAGCTCAGCATACTCAAATTCGAGCTAGTCTGTCAGGGGGTAAATACGATTGTAGTTTAATCCAGGTCTGACCTTCTCCCACGACCAAACTCGTGGGATTCCCGAAGGGGAATTAAAGAGTGCGCGTTTCCTCGATAGCGACGTACGCTTTCGCGTCCCGCGTCAGCGGTTGCCTCCCAATTATGACCGAGGGAGTGCGTTACAGCGCGTACAGCCCGGTCAAACGGGCCTTCCGTCCCGGACGCGCCGGGCGGATGCGACGAACACCGTTCGTCACTCCACGACAGGGTATTCAGCCCGCACAGTGCCACGATTCGCGTCGGCTAAACCGTTACGTTGTAGATTGGTTCAGTCAGATTTGTCACGACGCGAGAAGTCAGAGCGAAGCTCTAGTGCCATCGAAGACGGCGTTTCTCAGCGTGAAAACTCCGGTATTGCCGGCTACGGTAATACCTCGTATGTCGTTTATGAGTTCACCCCACGGCGAAAGCCGTGGGCTTTCTCCTGTAGCCCGTGTAATCAGACGGCCACAGCATAGCAATGCAATTTTCAAGATAGCTCTGCACTCGCGAGAGGCAGTGAAAATTAGATCCTGATGCAGAGTTCCTTACACTAGTTCAAGCCGGTCACTCACGATCCTCGGAGAAAATGTCACATCGATCTGATATCCTCATTTTCAGGACTAAAGCGTGAGCACTCAGCAAAGCAAGAGATAGAGCCAATATGGAAGCTCGACGATTCTATCGTTAATGTGTTGAACCGCGGTGTCGCCACGAACCGTATTGCCCACTACGACAAATCCGACTGGGGCATCATATGTATCTTGAAACTCTGCGAGAGTCTCAAGAGCTACATCATAGTCGCGCGACCGGTAGGCGAGTTCGATTGGAATAGGGGTGCCGTCAAGTTCAAATACAAAATCCACCTCCCCTTCTCGACCACGCCAGTACTGGACTGATGGACTGGCAGTGTGCTCCTGTGCGGCGTTAATCTTGCGAGTCAGTCGCACGGTGTGATTGAAGGCTGCGACGCGGGCAAGGTCTGATTCATGATGGAGATTGCTTCGAACTGAACTCGCATTGCTGTCTGTAAGCGCCGCGATGAGGCCCGTATCGCAAGGATAGAGCCTGACGCTGCGCGGGCGACTGTTATCGTACTCGGTGACACCAGCGAGAATCTCGAGATGAGCAAGCACTGAGAGATAGCTATCAGCAATCGTTCGGCGGTCGACATCGAACAGTTCAACGAGTTCTTGATATCGAAACGACGTTGCCGCGCGATTTTGGGCAGCGAGTGCACACAAGCGTTCCAAGTCAGCGATTGTTTGGACCGACTCTACTCCAGGCACGTCCTGATATAACGCCGCCTGAACACTCTCTCGAAGTTGGGTGTAATCGTCGTCGGTCAGTTCGCGTGCCGACTCGATAGCACCAGCGTGTCGATAACCCAGCATTCCCCCAATCGCAAGATACTCAACGACCTGTGACTGAAACCGACGCTCACTCTCAGCCACTTTCTGATATCTCTCTTGAAGTGCTGAGGCGACCATCGATGTGTCTCCATCGGCCATCGCGGTCAAGAGGTCGCTCTCATGAGTTGAGTTTTGATTGACGTCTACTCCACCCTGCTCAAGATCAGGGTGTACAGCGAATAGATATTCACGAAATAGTTCGGGAAGAACTGTCTGAACCCTATACTGTTCATCTTCGATATGAGTATGAGCCAGTTCTCGTTCAATCTGCACTTCAGCGCTTGCTGTCAGAACAATATATCGATCAGGTGTGTCATCGAGAAGTCTGCCAACGGATGTTCCCCATCCGTCGATTGTTGGTTTATCAGCGTGCTCGATCAGGTGAATATCATCAAGGAGAATAAACTGCGGTCCGCTGTCGACGCCTCGAGCATGAACCCGACTCTCATAGTATCGGATCGCACGGGCAAGTTGCTCGTCAGATTGAAGCTGATACAGTGGGTCCGCACCGAAAGGAAGGTACAGAAATTGCCCCGTGGAATCGCCAGCGTCGATTCGGTGTTGGATAAACTGTCGAAGTAATGTTGTCTTTCCAATACCTTGTCGACCAACGAGACCAAGTAGACGCTGACTTTGGTGTCCCTCATGAGGGGTGTATAGCTGTGTGAGAGCGTCGAATTCACTTTTTCTCCACGCAGGAAGATGAAACGCGTCGGTACCATCATCCCACCACTGATTGTGTGTGTGTAGAGATTCAACGAGTGCGTCGCCGGCATCGAGAGACATGAGATTCTTGTTGTGAGATGAGTGCCATTGCAATGATTGTTACGTTTGCTTACTCTACACCGTAACGTATTCTTTACGTGCTCGACAGATGTCTTTTGAGAACTCTCCTCGCTTGTGGTTATAAGTTACATCGTAATGTTTGTATTATATATTTTGTCCAAGATACGATGTATACTGTCGAAACAATTAAATCATGATAGCGCATACTGATATGAGCAAGCGACTCAAAAGCACCATTGCGATGGTGTTTAATCGAGCACATCCAGTGAAGAGACCGAGATGGCAGTTGAGAACCCGTGGGCTGTCTGGGTAAATGACGGCCACTGTGACATATGAATAGAAAATCCCCCGACGCACGATCTGCAACACGGCGCACCATTGAGGCGAAAGTAAATTCCAGACACAGAATCGAATCTAATGGCCCAACACTGGTGCGATTGCGTATTACTACCCAGACAGGTGGACAGTCCAATCTGCTCGCCACGCCAGACAGCGACTTGCCCCACGATGTCGAAACCGACGCAACGTACCGCTTCCTAAATCTATTCAGTGCACATCCAGTCAGTTCCAGTTCAAATCAAACTCGGGAGTGCCCGCATTGTGGTGATCACCTCCGAGACGGACAATTCATCGATGCAGCTGGGTCTGCTGTAATAGACGCGATAGGAACATGTAACATAGACGCAGACGAGCGCATTTTCATCTTTGACTCGACCTCGTCGCTCAGCCGAATCGATACCTCAAGTGACACATCGTCAGTCGACGACTGGCAACCAATGGAGGACCAGCACCCAGTTGTTGCCCCTGAGTACGTCTGTCCCTCTTGTGGTCGCCACGTTGAAGCGCTCGAACTGCGAGGCCGGTCTGCAGTTGACGAACCAGCCAAACTAAGCGTGTTGAACGATATTAGCAATAATTTCAATGACGGAACCAACATGGCGGCCAGTGACACCGTTGCCCTCGCAGCCGGTGGGGCCAAAGATGTGATTAACTTCCGTGAGAACATCGCGAATGGATATACGCCGGAACCGGAGGCGATTAGCGATGAAGGCCTATTCTATGACTATTATTTTGAAACTGGTAGCCGGACAGAAACGGAGTCGCTGTTTGCGCCGCGATACGCAGCAGCCGTAAGCGACCATCCACTCTCTACTGAGACTGAGCGGTATCTCTCGGTTGGGTTAGACTCAAGACTTTCCACTGATGAATTCGAGCGCCCTCGACTCGACCTCGTTGCGGTTCTCGACATCTCTGGGTCGATGTCTAGTCAGTTCGACCAGTATTATTATGATGAACAGGGGAACAAACACGAGGCTGCAAGCGAGAGTGAGACAAAACTCGCAGCTGCGACGCAGTCGTTGTCTGCACTCACTGAGCAACTCCACCCCGAAGACCGTCTGGGTATCGTCTTATATGACCACCGTGCACATGTTGCAAAACCGCTTCGCGATGTTGGTGCAACAGACATGCCCGCTATTCGGAACCATATCCGCGAGATCGAATCCGGCGGCAGCACAAATATGGAGGATGGATTTGTAGCCGCTATCGACATGCTGGCCGATGGGACGACCGACCATGCTGTCGAACGCCGTGTCGTTTTCATGACCGACATGATGCCAAACATGGGCGAGACTGGCACAACTGCATTAACCAGTCTGTTCGAGGATGCAGCAACCGATGGTATCCACACGACGTTTATTGGGATGGGTTTGGACGCAAATGCTGAACTAGCCAACACTGTGTCGGGCATTCGGGGGGCGAATCATTATTTCATCCACTCTGCGGATGAGTTTGAACAACGGCTGGGGGAGGAATTCGACTACATGGTGACACCACTCGTATACGATCTTGATCTGCAGTTGAAGACGACCGGATATGACGTTGAGGCTGTTCATGGGTCTCCAGTCGCAGACGCTGCGGGTGAACGATTGATGCACATTGGAACGCTCTTTCCATCAGCCAAACGAGATGGCGAAGCCCGCGGTGGTGTGATTCTCGTTCGATTGGCTGAATCAGATCCTGATGGGACGCTCACCCTGCAGGCATCGTGGACAGAGCGAGATGGGAGTAACCAAAGTGAAGACGTCTCAGTGTCTCTCCCTGATGCCGGGGAATCATTTACCCACAAAGGTGTGCGCAAAGCTGTCGCGCTCGCTCGGTATGCTCGAGAGCTTCGTGCATGGGCCCGAGATGTTCACGACCGAGCTGAAAATGCAACTGGCGTCGATGACTGGCTCCTCCCGAGTCAGCGTGGAGAGCACGAACGCGAGTCGGTACCTCTCGTGGTTCCAGACGAATACGCCAGTCGGTTCGAGACTCTTCGTGAGTACCTCGCCGCAGAGATGCAGTCTGTGGGGGATGAGTCGATAAATCAGGAACAGTCACTCCTCAAAACGCTCTGTCAGTCGAAAAACGCTCAAGAGCCCGAACTGAATCCATCCGATACGACCGATTCGTGATGCCCCTACGGGATACATGCACGTCAGCGTGGCTGTCGACTCAGAGGCACTTCACGTGTGAGGGCTGAAACCTCTCTGCTCTTGCGGTCAGGCAGTTGAGGACTCATTACCAATCGTCCTCTCTAATGTCGGTATCAAAAGTCGGGTTGCGATGACGGTAGTTCGCTTCGAGTGAACGAATTTATCACCGAAGAGGAAGCTACGACAGACCAGTAGTTTTCCGAGAGTATCACATGATAACTGACCGAAGGATCACGACAGCAAAAGAAGGACAATGACAAATGATTCCAATTATGATGATGCATAGATACAATTAGAGGCTTTCCCGACGACACAGTCAGGAAGTGTCAACAAGTCTGATGCGGTGGAGTGGATCAGTGAACGAACTCGGCTTTCATCAGCTAAGATACAGCAAGCGATTTTTGAGGAAGTACATTCCCGGCTAATATCTCAACAATACGGCTCACTGGAGACCCACAGTTCATCAAAACTCAACGCGGATGCCTCGGGGCTTGACCTCAACAGTAGCCGGCCTATTTAGCTGGATTGTCGATATGGAGGACGACAGCCGTCGAGTTGAGATTAATCTGCAGCAGACTGAGGACCGCGACAGTGGTGAGACGACTGGAACCTATGCTCTCTCTGTTGCAGACCGCTCGTGAGAAGAGCAGATCGCTCAGAGACTCGCTTGGTCTCATCCTTTGCTTCGCGTCGACGTCGAAGAATATCAATATCGCTGGGAGTTAGCCGCGAGCAGTTTGTAAGATGAGATGAGTTAGGGTGAGGTGAACGCACGCTGAGAGATTCGGTATCAGCCTTCTTCAATACGCTCTGCACTCAGGGCCAGGAACACCGTGTGAGCGCGCCTGGAATAGATAAGACGAAGAAGCCACTGACAAGCCTCACGCTCACACGTGAACCCAGGAGTGAATCCTGGGCATTCACAGAATAGCCGAGGCGGATGCCACAGGGTCGTTCGGAAATCGAAGATGTGAGTTCCTGTGATAGCGAGACGTTTTGGGGGTCACGAACCACTTCAGTTGAGCGTGAGAGTATTGACTGTGGACATGTCCACTGGCGGTGATGCTGTCAAACCGCGTAACCGCTACGTATCAGAATCGCGTAGCAATCTGTATGTCACGGACGGTCGTTGTCGCCGGTGTTGGTCATGGACTCGGCTCATCAGTTGCGCGTGAGTTTGCAAGTCAGGGCGCGAATGTTGCGTTGTTAGCGCGATCAGCAGATTTTCTTGAGGCGACAGCCGAGCAGATCAATGAGACAAAGGCAGGCACTGCCCTGGCCATTCCGACAGATATCACCGATGCCAACGCAGTCGAGCGCGCATTCGGCCGAATTCACGATAGATTCGGAACATTGGATGTACTGGTCAACAATGTCACCAGCAGTCAGGCAGGACGTGGTGGCATATTAGAGATGAGTGAAGACGATCTCGCAGGCGCGTGGGCAGTTCGCGTCGCTGGGCAGTTTCGGTGTGCGAAGGCAGCGGCTGCAGATATGGCCGCCACTGACGGTGGAACGATTCTCTTCACGACGTCGCAATCGGCGATTATCCCGAGCGAAAATCTCGCGTTTGCGACTGCCCGTCATGCAGTCCGTGGCATGGCTCGGTCAATGGCAAGTGACCTTGGTGATCGTGGGGTCCAGACAATTCACGTTGTCATCGATGGCTGGATCGAGAACCCAGACCTGCGTAAGCAGTACCCTGAACACGAACGGTGGATGGATCCTGACGAAGTTGCTGCCACATACCGCCGTCTGGCTGATAATCCGCAGACCGTTCATGCAAGTGAGATCGACCTCCGCCATCCCGGCGATGAGGTCTCATTCTGAGTCCCCAGTGGACAGCATAGAGGCTAAAAGAGTCTGGGGCCGAACAGAGGTGTCGGCCTCCTTGATGACGCCAGCTCAGGGGTTTCGAATTCGTTAATCTTCGACGATCACAATTGTCTCGATAATGAGGCCGTATGTATGTGATGATGTAGGAAACTCACACGTCGGAATCACATAGCACGCCCTCTGAGTGGACGTATGAAGGCTGACGAGTGAGCGACAAAATTCCGCTTTTCTCCTATGACAGTATCGTTTCGACTGTCGACCGAATGGTTTCAGTGGCGGCTGCTATTTCTGAGCGGTGAATGTACTCGCGCTCGGCATGTGCAACTGGCCCATCTGCATCAGCAATTACACCAGGCCCAAACACGACTGTGGGGGCGTCATTCGCAAAGTAGGATGCCTCAGTTGTCGCCTCGAATGCTCGAATATTGCCACCGCTTGCCTCGGCAAGCTCTTCAACGAGTTGAGTGTCAGTGTCAGTGACGAATGGGTCTGGGTCTGGACTCTCTGGATACGCAGGGTGGATCTCATATTCGTATGACTCCGGCAGTGACTGAGCGAGGTGTGAATCAAGGGTGTGAAAGAATGATTGTGTCGTCTCAGGAGGAACAGAGCGGCGATCAAAACTAACTGTACACTCCGCTGGCACTTGATTGAGCGGTCCACCTGCCTCAACATGAGTGGGTGTCAGTGTTGGGCTGCCGAGCGCCTCGTGCTTGCCTGGCCCGCGCTCAGTGTCATATCGATCCAGCGCTTCCAACACCGGTGTGACCCCACGTATTGCGTTTGTGCCGTCTGTCGGGTCACTGGCGTGTGCGTTCTCTCCGTGGATTGTAATCCGACCACCGTACCCTCCACGAGCAGCATAGCACACATCCAGACCAGTTGGTTCGCCGACGATGTACCCATCAGCAGAGAGCGTTTTAGCGAGATGTTCACCGCCAAACTGTGAGGTTTCTTCATCGGGCGTGATTGCAAGTGTCAGTCGTCCAGCGTCGATAGATGCCGTACAGAAGACGTCGATAAGGGCCGCTAACGCGCCTTTTGCATCGCACGCACCCCGTCCTTGGACAATATCGCCGTGCTGTTCAAATGTAAGATGCGGTGGGACGGTGTCGATGTGGGTATTGAGTACTAAGTGCGTGCCACCGGAGTCCGTCGCCTCTCGGGTAGTAACGACATTGCCGGTCATATCTCTCTCAGGATGATATCCCTCCTGTGTGAGCGCCTCGATGACGAGAGAGCGCATTTCCGTAATATCGTCGGTGGAAGGTGTCTTGACCGCCTGCCGGTGAAATGTGTCTCGGTCAAATGCCACGAATATCCACAATTGGGACACCCAACACTAACAGTTGTCTCTCTCGCGCGCTTCGAGAACCCAAACATACCTGGCCAGCGTATTGCCATCAGAGCTGTTGGCACGACAGTCTCCGCTAAGTATCGAATCTTCTATACAGAGGCAAGCGAGAGCCTCAGAACCGGATAGAGGGCTCCGTGTCTTCCGTGATGACTCCGAGTTCGTCTCTTGAATCACTCATCGGCGAGAGAGTTCACAGCGAAATCGGGTGTATATCTGTATTTGACTCTTCATCCTGCTTTAGATGCAGAGAATGACATCCGAGGCTCTGTCCCTGCACTCAAACGCTGTGTCTCGATGCGCTTAATCTGAGACGGCGGTGAACTCGGTCATGTCACTCAACCGCAGTCCTGATATCCCGGACCAACGTCAGCACTGAGCGCCACTGAGCAATCGACCCGGGTATGTTAGTTTCTGTGCGACCGACACGGTCAGCAATAGCCGTCTGGACAGACTCAGGAGTATCGATTCGCTGGAACCGGAGGTCGCGACCGCCAGCAACTTCAATCTCGACGGTGCCAAACCCGAACACTGTCCCAGTGATCGACTGTGAGTAAGCCGTGTTCTGTACTTTTGAGAGTCCGACTCGGCGAACGGTCTGTCTGAGTATACCGCGTTTTAGCCACACCGACCGCGTCGTAAGCAGATACTTGGTTCGTCGGACACGGGCGACAGCCCACAGTATGATGCCGATCCCGACAATCCCACTTGCCAGAACCCATGGGTTCACGAGCACTGCCACAGCGGCTGCGAGGACACAAATCAGAATCCCAGCACCCACTCCAGAAGTTGCCGCCGACAGTTTCGGGTGGCCTCGCCAGACGATGGCTTCATTATCGGCCTGAAACCACCACTTATCACTCATGGCTCTTTGCTTCATTCGTCGCTCATCGCTCAGTTGGTCTTTCATCACTCACAGTTCGAGTGCCGCTGGGAGGCTCCTCGACAGGTTCACCAGTCACCGCTGAGCGGATTGCCCGAAGTTCGGATAGAATCTCGTTGAGCACCGCATCGGTATCGGTCGAATCGTCTGGTGTGGGCTGTTGCTGTGCATCGATCTCTCTTGCAATCAGCTCTTGAATTGACGCTGGGTCTGGAATGTTACGGAACTGTAGTTCCACACCCGAGCCACCGGCTGTACTGATATCGACAGAGCCATACCCCAGTGATGACCCGAGGGCTGATTGTGAGTATGAAATGTTCTGAACCTTATCGAACCCGATCTGTTTCACATTTTTTGAGAGGATCCCACGCTTGCTGTAGAGTCCTCGGTCGGTCACAACGTAGTTCGTGTTCGTATACTGTAAATACGAAGCAACGATGATTGGAATTCCGATGAGGACGACCGAAAACAGAATGCCAATCACGACTGCGGGCGCGACGCTATATCTGTGTGGTGTGCTGGCCCACCGAATTGACTCGCTATCCTCAAGCGTGAGCCACTCAAGATTCATCTCGTCGTCCTCAGAAGAGTCCTCGTTTTGAGTGTCTTGCAGAGACATATCAGACATGTGTGTTGAGTGACGGTCACGCCAGAAAAACCATCGCGACGAACCGCTCATTGAGAGACTAACCTGTCGTCGTGAGTGCTCAAACATAATTCTCCTGAATTAGTATATATCCTGTTGGCACATCATCAAAGCGTCACCTTCATTGGACCGCCAGAGTCGTCGGCATTCGCTTGGCTATCATTGCGATAGAAGGCCGTTCCCACGCCATTTCGGGGCCAAACATAAACCTGTGTGACCGCTCTATTTGCATATGGCACTTGAACTAGTTTGCCCACTGGAGGGATGCGAGGCAACGTGCAGCGGTGAAACAGAAGACGATATTCTTGCGCAAGCGGAGGAGCATGCTGCCGATGCTCATCCGGATCTTACACTTGACGACGACACTGTTGAGACACTCAAAGCTGGTATCGAAGAAGTCTAATCTGGCGCGCTCCCTGCAGGCTGCTTGCATAGCTCTGCGAAGAGCAGGTCGCACGTTTTTTGCGCACAGGATTGTCAGTGACTTAGATACGCTTCGCTGAGAAGCTCTTCAGAGATCAATCGACAGCGGAGAATCAACGAGAAAGCCTTGCTCTGTATCGCAGGAATAAATTCGACCTCGCTTGTTCAAGCGTCAGTGACACAAAACTATTGACTGGAGCATTTTTGCCGTCCAATTTCTTCCGTGCCTCAAGCGTGTCTTGAGCCCGAATCTCTCTAAATTCGACATTGGATATGAGTCCACACATTCTGTCGTCGTCCCGCTGCACTCGCATTCTGTATCCCGGCGGAATATTTTAATGTTAACAAACAATAATAATAGTTGTATATGTCAACTGAAAATGAAGCACAACCACCAGCGGAGCGCAAGTCAGCAATCAGAAAGCGACACGAGCAGGCAGCAAACGAAGTGATGCCAAGCCATCGGTCGCTGTATATTGGTGGGGAGTGGACTCAGAGTGCATCCGGAGAAAAGTTCGAAACTCGGGACCCAACCACCGGACAGACATTAGCTGAGGTCCAAGCTGGAGTGGCAGCAGACATCGACCGTGCTGTCGAGGCAGCACAGGAGGGCTACGATAAGCGTGTCTCGGAAATGTCATCAGCCGACCGACAGTCAATGTTGGAAACAATGGCTGACCGCGTCGAGAATAAAAAAGAAGAGTTTGCTCGACTCGAATCACTGGACAATGGCAAGCCAATTACTGAGGCACGGATTGACATTGACCTCGTCATCGATCACTTCCGATACTTTGCTGGAATGGCCCGTTCGCACGAGGGCCGGACAGTCGATACTGATGACTCTCGACATGTCCAGACACTTCAGGAGCCCTACGGCGTAGTCGGACAGATTATCCCATGGAATTTCCCACTCTTGATGGCTGCATGGAAACTTGGACCAGCGCTCGCAGCGGGGAATGCAACCGTGCTCAAGCCTGCCGAGCAGACACCGCTTTCAATCCTGAAGCTGATGGAAGAGGCAGGTGATGCAATCCCTGATGGCGCAGTCAATGTCGTGACTGGATTTGGCACAGATGCAGGGGAGCCGTTGTCGAAGCACAATGATATCCGGAAGCTGGCATTTACTGGCTCAACGAAAGTTGGCCGTTCTGTGATGAAGGCAGCCGCAGACACGATCACAGATGTAACACTGGAACTCGGTGGCAAGTCACCACTCGTTGTCTTCCCAGACGCAGATCTTGACCGTGCTGTCGAAACAACGATCACAGCGATATTCTTCAACACTGGCGAGTGTTGCTGTGCCGGGTCACGGCTGTTCGTTCACGAGGATATCAAGAGTGAATTCATGAATAAGCTGGCTGAGGCTGCAGAGGACATTGAGGTCGGTGACCCACTCTTGGAGTCAACAGACCTCGGGCCAAAGGTGACATCTGACCAGGTTGAGCGGACGATGGGGTATATCCAAGAGGCACGTGATGCCGGTGCAGAAGTTGTATCGGGTGGAGATGCCCCAGATGATGAGGCCCTTGCAGATGGGTGCTTTGTCACTCCAACGCTGATTGACGAGATTGATCACGACAACCGTGCAGTTCAAGAAGAAATATTTGGGCCGGTGCAGGAAGTATTCACCTGGAATGACTACGACGAGATGATCGAGTTGGCAAACGACGTCGACTACGGACTCGCAGGTGGTGTCCTGACTGAGGACCTCACCAAGGCACACAAGTGTGCTAAAGATATCGAAGCTGGAACGATTTGGGTCAATACATACAACGACTTCCCATCAGGACAGCCCTTCGGTGGCTATAAAGAGTCAGGTATCGGCCGCGAAATCGGTCAAGAAGCTGTTGACCACTACACACAGACGAAAACAATCAATATCGCACTCGAATAGGGACAGAAACGGCGACCGAGTAACGAGAGGGTACATTTCATTCCGTCAGATGACCTGTTCGCGATAGTCTTTGATTTGTGCTCATTGTTGTGATTGGATTATACTTACCAGAGAGATAGCGCACGTGCTTTGGGGTCGTTCGACACGATAGAATTGTATGTGCCGGCCGGTGAGGACTCTCTTGAGCCACTTGATTGGCTTGATCCAAGCGGGACACTGGGAAGAGTTAACATTCAGACAGAATATAATTTGATTTGTGGGCGAAGTGACTATACATACCGACGCCAGCGTAGACCGGTCTGTAAATAGAGCAGGAATCGGTTGGATTCTAAAAGCTGAGTCACAACCCGATGCCTCACATAGTACAACTGTTTCATATCACTCATCAACAGCAGTTGAGTGGCTCGCCATTGTACACGCACTCTCATGGATTCAACTGAACCGTGACGCAGATTCCGTCACAGTGTATACTGATAGCCATAGCGTCGCAGTTGTTGCAGATGGGAGCAGCACACCATCTGCACGAATGACTCACAAGTGGTACTCCAGATTTCAAAAGGTGGAAGAATATTTTCAGTCAGTCACTGTGCGGTATATTCCGAGTCATCAGAACAGAGAGGCCGATAGGCTCGCCAGGCAGAGTATCAGGGAAGGTCGTACGTGACATCCTCCCGCGGCTCAAGACGCGGGCCTCCCACCCAGCCGGGCAGGTCAATCCCGAAGGTTGAGAGTCGAAGGTTTGCTGGACAGTCAGCCAGTGGCTCTGCCATGAAGCCGGGACTCGTACCCTGTAAGGGGATTCGAGTTATCTGATTGTTTCACGACGGAGTGGTCGGCTCAGTTGTTTGGTTTCGGCTCTCACCGTGGCAAACACCGAGTCAACTGCCAGTGTTCCACGCACGTATTTCGAGACGTTTGTGATTTCAATTGTCGATTCATCTGGTGGCGAACGCCACCAGTATTCTCCTCGGATCTTTATGACAATCTCTTGCCGGCAGTCTTGATAGCTTTTTTTGCCTGAGGAACTAAGCCGACTAATCCTGACAACTGTCGGTTCCTGAGGTAACATTCTTCCTGTCGCCAGATGGTATCCAGCAAGCAATCAAAGCGGCAAGTTCTGGTGACAAACGTGAGCTATCCCACCCGAGTCACTCACCGCTTGCGAGGTACTTCACGCTTAAGCACAGCTGCAGCACATCTTCAAGATCTCGCGCTCACTCTTTCGGTCAATGACGATACGGTGTCGTTCTTATCTGTATCGGAGCAATGGCGGGGTCAAACTTCTTGATATGAACGTTCTCGTTCCCACACGTGCTCCGCGCTGTTCGCTTGAATGTTATCCACGCCGCAACGAGCGATGCGACCTGCCCTGTGGCGAGATAGTGGTCAATCATATGCTCGGCGAGGGCGTGCAGGAAGTGGTCTCTGCGCCGAAACTGTGTCTTTCGAACGAGAAGCGCACAGACAGTACATATCTGTCATGAACGTGTCAGATACAGCGATTGGGCATGTGCTCTCCGACTGTGCTATCAAACTCAACAGGTGAGAGATCATCGGTTGTGCTTCCGCTCTCAGGAGCGAGTTTTAGTTCACTCATACACGTCCCTTTGCACGGCCCTAAGAGATCAACAAATTACGTTGAGATGATGAATATCTTGTCCCAACTGGAAGCCGTTCATCT
Source organism: Haloquadratum sp. (assembly GCA_028275165.1). Taxonomy (GTDB): domain Archaea; phylum Halobacteriota; class Halobacteria; order Halobacteriales; family Haloferacaceae; genus Haloquadratum. The sequence goes on along the minus strand of JAQCNF010000099.1, from coordinate 2,616 downwards.
GCGGGTCAGTGAAACTGCCTGGCAATAGACTTCGCTTGAACTATGAGGATCCGTAGGCCACCTGTCGCACACGGAGTATTCTATCATACGATTGAGTTTCCCTCTAAAGTCAAGTTTGGTTACAATTTGTTGACACGATTGCTGTTTGATCAATGCTCACATTCGGGTAGTCTGTGGCTTTCATATAAGTAAGCTGTCATTTAATATCCCCTGTATCCGATATCTGGTAATGAATTCAGTCATCGCGGTTTTTGATGTACTCTCTTCGGGCAGGATAGCACTCAAAATGCGGAATGGCATAAACTAACAGTTCATTGAGATTATCAAAGAAGACCACATCTACCGAGATGTGGCACGAACTGGAGAAGTCACAGCCGACAGTAGATAGCTGCTGTTCACTACGTCTGACACGAACAGCGGTCGGCTCAGTAGTCGGCGATTTAGCTATACCATTACAATCGCAGTTTGAGCATACCCAATTATATCTTGATGATAGCGATATCTATATTTCTGTTCGGGTTATACAATCACTCCGCACACACGCAAGGGGATGGAGCCGATTATCAATAACACAAAGCGATAGCCTCTCACTCGCGTCCCTTCAGTTGCTATACGTCACGAGGACCGCTCGCGGTGAGTGTGAAAGCCCACATAACTCACGCTCCGCTCACGGACACTCCCGAGTGAGAATCTTGAGTTCTTCACCACGTCGCACAGTTGATGACACGACTGAATATCATCTCAGTGCCGATTCACTGCCCACCGAGCGGGCCAGCAAACGCACCAGTCGTCTCATTCAGAACGACTGTGGCTCTCACACTGATCCTTTCAGAAACTGGAAGCGCAAGGGCGCTGTTGATTCTGGTGATAACGCTGAGTGGCGTCATCGCAGAGACTCAGACTCCCACAGCCAAACTGCTGGCATCGTCTGTAACGGCAATACAGTGGTGTACACGTGAATTGGACACGGACACTGGCTCAGTTTGTCATCTTCTGTGCCGTGTTGAGTGTTCTTCTCTCTACGGCTCCGTTCTTTGGAGTCGCATCTGCACAAGCACCTGATTCAATCGTTGCGGCCAATACGACGACGACGGCAGGAACAAACGCCACAATCACTGTCACGGCGATTGATGCGAACAACAATCCACTCACAAATGAGAGTATAGTGATTACGTCCGCTGGCGGCCTCAGTGATCTCGCCGGCATCAACTCAACGACAAACAGCACGGGCATCGCGACATTCTCGTTCAACGAGACTACCGTCGATAACTATACAGTCGCGTTCTCCGACGCCGGTGGTAATATTACCGACACTGCCACTGTCACTGTCGGTGCCGCCGGTGAAGCAGCCGTTGAGGAAAAGAAGGCATCATGGAGCCTCCAAGTTAACGGCACTACCCAGACTGGAACATACGCTGGAAACGGTTCGACGAGTGACCCATACGTCATCGATTCGCTCGTCGATCTTCAGGCGGTCGACAAAAACAGCACCACCCGAAGCTACGCCTACGAATTAGGCACCAATCTTGACGCAAGCGCAACCAGAACATGGAACAGGGGCAATGGGTTCAATCCGATCAACTCGTTCAGCGGTACGTTTGATGGGAATGGGCACGACATTTCAGATCTGTCTATCAACAGGTCCGGCACGAGTTCCGTTGGTCTATTCGGTCGTATTGAGCCGGACGGGAGCATCTCGAACGTTCATTTGGACAATGTGAGTGTTGTCGGTCGAAATAACGTCGGTGCGCTCGTCGGGTACAGTAGCGGGCAGATTGATGGCTCAAGTGCCGCCGGAACTGTGACCGGTAGCACCCGAGTTGGTGGCCTCATTGGAGAGGTGGGGTCAACGACTGTCAGCAACTCGTACGCTGACGTAGAAGTGGAGGGTGGCTCACAGGTTGGTGGGTTCGTGGGCGAGTTGACCATGGGGGGAGGCGAGATTACGGGATCGTTCGCGCGTGGGAACGTAAGTGGTAGCGGTAATGTTGGTGGTTTTGTCGGACAGGCTGGCGATTACGTCGCTTATGCTGATGCGGCATTCGGCCGGGTGGTGAGGGCACAACGAGCCGCGCGTTTGGGTTGTCCTGGCGACCCCTTTACCGGCGAGAACCGCAATAAAAAGTACGTTGTATCTCACCTGATCGGCGGTCAGGTGTCTATTTCAAATTCATATGCTTCCGGAAACGTCAGTGGGGGTCGCGGTGGGTTCGTGGGTATCGCAGGCGAGGCGAGTATATCCGACTCGTTCGCATCCGGAGAAACGACATCAAGATTCTTCGGGAGATCTGCGGGTAATTCTCGAACAGTGGGGCGAAACGCACCGTGCCCGAAGGTGAACATTGTTGAGGGCTTGCCGATTTACCGAGGATCAAACAACTACGGATCAGCGGATCAGGTTACGGGTAATGACGCCGCGAACACCGGATTCGATTTTGAGAATACGTGGAAGATCGTCACCGCCGACGACCCGCGAACCGATGTCGACAGAGTACTTCTTCGGGGTGTCGACGAGAACGCACAGTTCGACAGCGCCGAGCGATTAGAGGTTGCCGGTACCGATCTGGATGAGATCGTCGCTGGGACCACTAATACGATCGAAATCACGGCGTTCGA
>JAQCNF010000036.1 GCA_028275165.1 Haloquadratum sp. | reverse complement strand
TGCCCACGGACTCTCACGAACAAACCGTTCGAGTCGTTCTTGATCGATATGCATTTTCTCAGCGATGTCAGTGACGGTGTTGGAACTTCCGGGGCGCAGCAGGCCCCGGAAGTACCGGCCTACATTCAGCCACGTTCGTTCATGTTTTGACCACGACGATCCGTCTGCACGAGTTGTGAATGCTGTTTGGTAGTCGCTAAGAAAGTGTAGCCCTTCGGCCTGCTTTGGTCTTACTCTGGTCATCCTGGCTCAGCCAACTCGTCCTGTGCCTGAAAATCAACTGCGAGAATTAAACCTCGGAAGTACTGCTATGACACCCTCATTATCAGCAAAATGGAAGCGCACACAACAAACGACATCTGTCACGGACTTGATCGAACGTACAAGACAGTCTTGGACTTCGTGATGAACTCCAAGGCGCTTTGGAGGAAGACCCCGAATTTGACCTCTCCGGGGTCTGTGAGGCTGATGAAGTCTCCGTCGTCGCGGGTGAGAAAGGCACCAAGCAAGCGAGTCCGCGCTCACGCGGACTCAGAGAAAGGGACGCGGAACCTTCGAGTCAGACAAACCGCCAGTCGTGACACTCGTCCGTCGAACAGTACTCCGTGAAGCATTTTGAACCATCGGTCCTACGCAGCAGTACCAGCAGCTACTCTATGACAAGATTTTGGATTGGATTCCTCAACAAGTTTTCAGGAGCACTAGCGACGGATGAGTTCGATTTCTCGTTTGTGAGGATCTCGAAGATGTAGACGAGGACATCGTCGCATACGGCGATGAAGACGATCCGGCGATTCTCTGTACGGATCAGTACACCATCTACGATGGAACCGACGAGCACGACGAGATTGATGGGCATCTCGCCATCAATCACGACGATCACTACGTGGTCGGAGATGCTCACACGAACAGCTGTGAGAACCGCCACAGTTTCCCTCGCAACTGGTTGCGAAGGTTCCGAGGTGTCTCAAAACACCACTTACAGGGCTATCTGGACTTCCTCAGCCTCACACTCAACACTGATTGTTGGTTCGAGAAAATCTTGAGTACCGACTTCTACATATGAGCGTTTCATTTAATCTGACCGCAGGCCGCAAAACGAGAACTGCTATTGTGTACCGAAGGCTCGTGAAGAACCAGATATTGACAGACGAATATCCGGCAAAATATTGGATTGTTGATAGTTTTTGTCGAACGTCGGGTGGTGGTGGTGGGTGATGCATCTGAGTGCGCTGAAGCTCTCTCAGTCTGAAGGCTTCTCAATAAGATCAGCCAGAATACGCATCAATTCACAAGGTTTATTCACGCTTTCCGAATCATTCGTCTTATAATGGGCTCGCGTAGTAACGCAGATAGTGGAGATAATCAGTCTCTCCCTGACATACTCACAGACTGGTATCATCTTCCCGTGCTCCTCCTCATCGTTGGTGCGATGTTTGCTATCCGAATGCAGACGTACTCAAACTTTATTCGCGATGGTAAGGTTTTCTTCTCTGGAAATGACGCATGGTATCATTTCAGAGAGGTTATCTACATCACAAAACATTGGCCCTTTCCGATTCCATTCGATGCATGGACGGGGTTTCCATATGGGCAGTGGGTTGGTCAATTCGGAACGACTTATGACCAAATCATTGCGACTGTCGCTCTCATATTAGGAGTTGGATCGCCAACGCAAACACTGATTGGAAAAACATTACTGATCGCTCCAGCGGTCGCAGGAGCATTGGCGGCGATTCCAGTATTCTTTATCACTAAATCGCTCTCTGGACGTGTCGCCGGGATATTTGCTGCCGCTGTGTTGATGTTACTCTCCGGAACATTCCTCAATCGCACTCTCGTCGGAGTCGCCGATCATAATGCGGTTGAACCACTCATGCTGGCTATTGCTGTCTTCGGAATTGTAGTTGCTTTCCAGAAGGCGGAAGCAACAATGCCAGTGTGGGAAGTGGTCCGTGAAGAAGTGTTTGATAATCGTGAAATTGATTCGATTAAGATGCCTCTCAAGTGGGGTCTCATTGGGGGTGCTCTCACAGGACTGTATATCTGGACGTGGCCGCCAGGAATTTTTCTTGTCGGTATTGTCGGAATTTTCACAGTACTCAAGATTTCAAGCGATGTTGTCAACGAGCGGACTCCAGAACCGACTGCATTTGCAGTGGTCGTAATCATGACTGTCGTTGCTGTTATGTCTCTCATTGCAATTGATCGGGTTTCGTTCGACACGACATCACTCTCGTTGCTCCAACCTGTCGCTGCGGTTGGTGTTGCCAGCTC
>JAQCNF010000032.1 GCA_028275165.1 Haloquadratum sp. | reverse complement strand
CTCGCGGTGTTGGCGAACCTGCTCGGCACCATCGGACAGGTCTCCGGAACCGGCCTGCTGCTCGCGGTCTCGATCACGTACAAGCTGTACGAGGAGATCGCCGAGGAGCAGTTGATGGAGATGCATCCGATGATGCGCCAGATGTTCGGCAACGAGTGACCCCATTGGGGTCCCAGCATTTATTTATTGAGTCTGTGTAGCCGGGGGTATGTCCGACGGCGCTCACAGGAAGGTCAAACTCAACGTTCGAGTCACTCCCAACAAAAAAGAAGAGTGGCAAGGCGCGCTTGATGACGACGAAACGCTCTCTTCCCTCGTCCGTCGATCCGTTGACAAAGAGGTCAAAAACGAGTATGTTCCAAAAAAAGCGCTCGAAGATTTCACTGGCAACGCTGACGAAGGCTCCGCTAATCTGTCCCCAATCCTTGATCAGCTCGACGGGCTTCAAAGCTCCTTGACTTCTGTCGAACACAAGATCGATACCATTTCTACTACTCAAGCAGGTGAGGGTGAAGACACAGATATTGAAGAACTCGCTATGGATCTTCTACCACATCTCCCTACTTACCCTAACGACATTCCCGAACACGCACTCAAAGGGACGGGTGGAATCGAAGACAAAGATCCGCAAGAATATATCTCAGACATGGTGGAAATTAGCCGTGAAGATTCTCGGCTCTCTATTGACGGAAGTGCTCAGAGCCTCTCAAGCGGACTGAAAGAGCCTACCTATCTCGTCAGAGAAGCGCTCTGTTACCTCGAAAACAATACGACAGAGAACGTACACAGCGCTCTCGTGGACGGTAAACGGCACTGGATGCGACTATGAGAAACGAGAAAGGACAGTACTCCAGTCCAGAGGACAAGCAGATCTCGGGGGAGATGGAAGAGCTCCTTGGGCGGTACATCAACAGCCTACAACAGCAAAAAAATCGAACCAAAGATTCCACGATCGAAACACGTCGCCGCGAAGTCCGATATTGGCTGGCGTTCTGCGAATCGAACAACATTGATCCACTCGCCGCGACAACCGATGATGTCAAAGGATACATTCAGGTGAACACAGACCTAGCTGATACGACACTCGGATCGTACTATCGATCGGTACAGTCGTTCTATTCTATCGTTGAAAACGATGCAGCAGACGACCAACTGGAACTCACTAATGGACATCCATGTCGGGATAAGCATACCATTGATCTGAAAAACGACTACGACATCCACGAGAATAAAGCGGAGTACAAACTACAACATGACCTTTCTGCGGACAACATCGATGGAGTCCGGGAAGGCGCAGATGAAATTTTAGCACTCAAGCCGGAACAGATAAAGACTCTTTTTGATTCGGTTCCGGGAGAGATACGTCAGACGAGGGAACGGAACGAGATTGCGGTACGGCTGAACTGGTACACTGGTTGCCGAAGTGTTGAATTATCGAACCTACGTATCGAGAATATTGACTGGGATGAGTGTAGCATCAATCTTAGAAGCGCGAAATTGAACCCAAAAGAACATAGTGGGCAGATTCGGCGGGATGTTTACTTCCCGAAAGAATTTCGTGTTCAACTCAAACGGTGGTGTACGAGGGTTCGGCATTCCTTTTCAGCGGCGGCAGAACCGAACTCTGGAAAAATCCTCGTCACAACTCATAACGACGAAATGGCGGGTCCACAAATCAATCAAGTTGTCAAGGAATCTGCCCAGAATGCAGGAGTACAACGCCCGCTACGTCCGGCTAACCCAAGACCTAATGACGAAATTAAAGAGTGGTTCGTAACGACGCACCGAATTCGCCGGTCAGCGATTTCGCATTGGGTTAATGATTGTGAGTCATTAGATCTACACCAAGTGAGACGACTTGCCGGTCATGCTCGTATTGAGCAAACAATGGACTATGTCGAAGACGATGACGATCAGTTAGTCGTGGATTATCAGAAGGCGATGCAGTAATTTTATCTGTAGTACAAGGTGTCATAGAAGTCTTCACAAGGTATAGATTCCAGTCAATATCGAGTGAATCAACTGGTAGATAGAACGTGCTCACTGTATATGCGCTGTGAGCAACTTCCGTTAGGATCTGAAAGATATTGCGTTTCAGAAACTGAAACGCCTACTCCGTGTTTATTTCTCACCAACAATTTCGCTCGACTATGTAAAGCGCACATCAACCGACAGTTCAGAAGTGTTCGCTTCTAGTCGTTTGGACTCCGACAGCATGTATTGTATGAAATCAAAACACGCCTAACGCACCATCTGCGCTGCTACTGGTCTGTGCCACAGCAGGTAGGAACCTGTCAGGTGTCAGTCCCGGGCAGGACGTTACCGTAGCTGTGATGAGCGTGATTATGACCCGTCGTTGTTCAGGATTGCTTTCCACTCCCCGAGTAATTCAAGATCAGCATGTTCTGGATGCTCAACAACAACCCGCTCGTCACTGCTCTGTACGACAGTATGCCGTGTCCCGTCTAATGCGTCGAAGTTCGAGTGGCGACACATTTCAACAAAATACGCATCACCCTGCCGAACGACCTGTCGACCCTTCGCTTCGAACCGCTTGACTTCTGCCGGTTTCATAAACGCAAGCGCTTCATCAATCGTGTCGTGCGTGTTGTACACTTGATGCGACCAGACTTGGCCTTCATCACGCCCAACTAGCCAGGTCCGCTCTTGTCTTCTACCTAGCGAATTCTCATCGTACGATTTCTCCCCGGTCGTAATCAGCACCATCTCTCGTTCAGGATCAAAATCACGGTATTTTGTCCACGATCCAGTGTACCACTTAGAGTACCCACCACTACCGGATTGAGGTTCCACGACACGTGCCGTGTTCTCAGCTTCAATGACATCAATATCAAGCGTCCCGTTATCACGTACAATACACGACCCGGGTCGTTTCTCCACGTCAATTAACCCGGCATCCTGCGCGAGCGCACGAACTGAGCGGGGTCGGATCTTGTAAGCCCCGCGTTCAAGCGAAAACGACCTCGACCCGAACGACGATTCGACATCAACACGCGCCCCATCCTCAAGTACGACAACATCAGCCGTGTGCCCTGGTAACGGTAGCTCCGACAACTCCGCGGTCGCATGCTGGAACGTCGCAACGAGATCCGGTTCTTCTTTATTGGACTGACATGTGGAGAATGATCCGTAAGGAGATTGTGTCCACCCAAATGTGACGGTACCGCCCGTCCGATTAAAGAATTCAGCGATCATTTCGTTCGCCTCACATTGAATTCGATCCTCATCGATACGTGCCGCTGCTCGTGACTCAATTTGCTCTACGAGAACCTGCTTCACGTACTGTTTCCGCCGTGACGAGTACAGCCGTCCTATCCCTGCGTCTGCCTGTCGCGCTCGGATGGCTTTCTCGTCGATCCCGAGTTCCGCTTGTAGCTCCTGTAACTCCTCGATTGTTGACGCCTCGATTATGATCTTGTACTGGTACTCAGATCCAATGGACTCAGATCTAATGTACTCAGATCCAATGTACTCAGACTGTGTCGTGAGTTCTTCACCAATCTCTTTCCAAGCGTTTCTCGACCGGTGATCCTCGATTTTCTGTGCGACTATCTCACGTAACTTGTCAACTTCTGTTTCGTCAATCGCTAAGAAACGCGGGTCGACAGGGTCGGTATCCGTTTCGACATCACCGGCCGATCCACTGCGATCAGACTGCTCAGTTCCAGAGTCAACCGCTTGCTGCTTATCGTATGGCATCGCACACCCCGTATGAAACCTCTATTTAAAAGGGTTAGCCATCTCCCACTCTAAAACGCAGGTAGAGTCCCTGAAAAGCCAAATACAGACTCACAGCACGACCATACCGTCTTCAAGCAACACTCACCACCCTAGCGAGCAGCAAGAAACATAAGAAAATTGTTGACTGTAACTAATTCGTATGATACGCTCCTACGCCCCTATTGAAAGTTTATTCTTCAGACATATTATCGACTGAAACAGCCGGTCGATGAGAGCTGCGTGTTGACCAATCTAAGAGGCCAGCGCTCTGGGTAGATCTATGTTTGATTTTGCCTCGTTTTGGATTTAATTTGTCACCTGTGTTAATCCGTGATATAATCAAAAACCAATTAATGCTCACCCGTCATAATAAAATACTTCAATATGCCTAACGGTATTATAGCCCAGAAAATGACTAAAGTATTCGCTGGCTCGGATGATTCGTTCATATCTGCTTGGCAGATATGGAAGCGGAGAAACAAGGAGTATGAGTCATTTGTCCTCGCTCAAGGAGACACAGTGGTCTTCAGAACATTAACTGAGAGTGGAAACGAGGAATACACTTGGTATGTGGAAATCGAAGA
>JAQCNF010000027.1 GCA_028275165.1 Haloquadratum sp. | reverse complement strand
CGGAGCGGAGCGGAGCCGGGACGGAACCGCGAGGTTCGACCGCTTGGGTGAGAGTCACGTCGAGAAACCGCGTGACGATGACACGCTTGCGGATGGGAGCACGTGTGGCGGTGCCACAGGACGCTCCCGGCCGAGGGACCCGCCCACGCCGGGAGAGACGGAACCGAACCGAACCGAACCGGAGCGACCGGGTTCGCTGCTGTGGAAGGGAAGCCCCGCCGTTTACGGCGGACGAGGACGTCACCTAAACAAACTTACTTACGGCATGGAATATCCGGCCTGGCGTCGGTGATGGATTGTCGCCGTTTTGTCGGATTCACTCCCGGCGTAAGCGCTGGGATTCTCTCCTCGTAGAAAGATAGCTGAATCGAGAGCTTTTTTCCCCACCTCTCAGAATACTCACTGTGGAATCAGCCCTTTCCAGCGGGTGCGATTCGCTTGACGTGGTATTAGGTGGCGGATTTGACCGCGGAACCGTGACTCAAATCTATGGTCCCCCAGCCGCTGGAAAATCAAATATTGCGCTTTCGACAGCTGTCGCAACAGCAATCAATCGACAGAAAACTGTCTATGTTGACACTGAAGGTGTATCGATCGACCGACTTGACCAGATTGCCTCAGCCACAGCAACGGACTGTGTATCGCGAGACACAATCACTGAGCAAATTCTCTTCCGCGCTGCACATGACTTCGCTGAGCAAGAGGATGCTATCCGAGCTGCCACTACGATGGCTGATGATGTGTCACTGATTGTTGTTGACAGCGCGACTGGCTTTTATCGACTTGAACGAACAGTTGGAGATGACCAAGATGACTCAGGTGAGTCACTGCGCAGACTGACCAGTCAAATCACACAGTTGCTATCGATTGCCCGTAAGCATAATTTAGCGGTCATCATCACAAATCAAGTATACACTGACCCAGAGACAGACCGTACACGCCCACTTGGAGGGTATACGCTTGAGCACTGGACAGGTGTAGTTCTTCGATTGGAACGATTTCGTGGGGGAATCCGACGAGCAACGCTCGAAAAGCATCAATCACACCCGGCCGGGAATTCAGAGTCGTTCAAAATCACCGCATCAGGAATCGAACCAGCAGATATCTGACTGAACTGTGTAATTAGTCAGTCTGGTTTCCACGTTGTATGACTCACTGTCCACTCTCTCAATTGAGCAGAAAGACACTTTATTCACTAAATCACATAGTGGGCGAAACATACGATTGGTGCAGTCGGAAATAGAAAAACTCAGTCTGGTCTCACTGCGTGCGAACCGAACCTCAAATATCACCTAATTTTCTAATCAGCTGACCGCGATACTCTTCATCGGCATTTATCCCTTTCATTTCGAGCACATTCCGCTCGAGTTTATCTAACGCTACGTGGAAAGCCTGCTCTGAACCGTATCCCTCGCCACTCCCAGCGACTTGGCCTAAACTAGTTCTGAGTCGAACCTGACATTGCATCAATGGTGTGCCGCGGAGTTTCTCTTTGTGTTCGTGAAGACGAACATGAGCGTGCAGCACCTGCATTTCCTGATATTTGTCAACCACATTCGTAATCGACTCAACTATTTCTCTGCGAGTTAATGTTTCTAAGAGACCTATATTCGTTATTTGCACGTCCATCGATTCCTCCTCAGTGAACGTAAGCGCGCGAAGAACATCTGTTTTCGTCAACACCCCTTCGATTGGCGCTGCCTCAGAGCTCACGACTAACCCAGAAATATTGTTTTCAAACATACGTTCGACAGCTGACTGCACTGTCTCTGATGGGTCTGCTGTGATGACTGGGTCGGACATCAGATCATACACTGGTAAGTCAAGCATCCGATCGATATCGCCCCGGCGATCACCGCGACCTTGCCGAGTGTCATCACGAACAACGAACTCAACGATATCATGAGTTGTGACGATACCGGTTAATGACTCAGTCTCATCAACGACCGGTAACCGGGAGATGCCGTGTTCACGGAGTCGATTAATCGCCTGACCGACGCGGGCTTGATCTTTGATCGTCACAATATTTTCAGTCGAGATATCAGCAACTGAAATTGCATCTAAATTCTCGAGCACTGCATCGAGAATCCCATCACCAGTGATAATTCCCTCAAGTGTTTCGCCACGAAACACTGGAGCCACAGAGACATCGCCTTCAACCAGCATCCGAGCGGCCTCGCGAATATTTTCATGATTATCGATCTGCGGGGCAGTTTTTGTCACGACTGAGGCCTTCGTATCATCCCCCATCCGTGAGCGAACGAGTTGCTTTTCGCCAATAACGCCGACATACTCTCCATTCTCGATTACCAACAGCCCTCGAGGATTTTCACGCTCAAAGATGGATCGAATCTTGCCAAGTCGCTCGTTGGCATTCACTTCCACATATTCAGATGCAACAATCTCAGTAATGTCCATGGTGAGAATACCTCTAACATCAATCTATTTCAGCAATCGTCTTGAAACTTCGTTCTTAATTGGCGAGTGTCATCGCTCTCTGTACAGATACCCCCGAGATCACAGAAATGAGTGCGGTGCACAGGCCTGAGTTCCCGCATAGTCTCGCTTACAGAGCAGTCAGAGCTTTTCGATGACTCCCGGAGGCGACCCGAACCAGTTTAGCCGTAGGATGAAGTCGACAACTGAGGATCAGTTTTTGTTGGGGGGTGTGACTGGATATTCCATCTCACACGCATCTCAGTTAATATACCATCTCAGCTGGTGTGCCGTCTAATACGATATGTGCTTGCACGCGAGCGTGCAAGCGAACATGCTATACTGAAAAGCACACGCCCGATATTGAGTGGCGACTGTTGAAATCCCACATGAAAGCGCATGTGAGGAGTCAAGAAACGTGTGATATTCATATCCCTCCTGGGGAATCCCACGAGTGAACCGTACAAGAGCATCAATCTAAGTGATGCTCAGAATTAAAGAGTATAGTTCACCCGCTACTGAGTAGTTGACGCCATAGGAACTGTCAGTCTCTGTTCCATACTTCGAAGCCATTGATGTGGATATTTCAATTGAGCTAGTAACGACTGGTATGGGGTACTCCTCAGTTTCGCCACAACTAGCGATGTCGACTGTTGCATAGCATAGCCAATACTTTGTTACCTTGTCCTGAGGAGCTATCGGGTTGACCTGAAGCCAGATTCGTTTTATCACTGATGCTTCACTGGCTATCATACCACGACCTCAAGCAATTACACAGTTAATCAAGCGAGCCTCTGTCCAGTAATGAATCTCCCGAATAAGTCCCACATCAAATGTGTGGGGCTTGAAACGAGTGCTGCACAACAAACTCCATCGGTCACCTACTTCTGTTATGATCGCCTCTATTCAATCGTTATCAGGTGACTCTGTCACTGGCTGGGCAATATCAGCCTCACTCGTATCTGCCGTTCCTCGGTCACGGAATCGGTTGAGAATAACGTACATGACACCGCCTGCAGCTAACCAACTAATACTCAAAATCAACGCGAGTCGGTCTGTTTGGATTAAAAAGCCAATTAAGACAATCGCGAGTCCTGCATTCAAGACGATTCCTAAGATTGGAGGAATCGGATAGTATGGGATCTCATAAGGACGGTTCATGTTCGGCCGTTCTCGGCGAAGCCGAATCACTGCAACATTAACAATAATAAACGACAACAAGAAGAACAAACTTGACATGTTCCCTGCGCTCTGAGTTGGAAGAACAACTGATCCAAGCATCACGATAGCACTCAACAATACTGCTGCGAGCGGCGTTCCAAATCGGTAATGAATCTTTCCGATTGATGGGAGCAGTTGTCCTTCACGACCCATCGAAAATGCTACTCGGGATGATGCAATTACCACTGCATTGAGCGCAGTAATCGTCGAAAACACAGCTCCGAAAACGATGAGGGCACCACCGTTCTGAATTATCGGAACCCCGGTTGGCATGAACGAGGTTGCTGCTGCTGCTATACCGGCTTCACCAGCTGCTGCCAATTCGCTTGCCCCTAGTGTGCCGATTGCGACAGTCACGACGAGTAGATAGACAACCACCGTAACGGCTAAACTCACGAAAATGGCTTTCGGAATATTCTCACGAGGGTTTTCTACCTCCTCGGTAACGGTCGTAATGAGGTCGTATCCCTCAAACGCAATGAAGGTAAGTCCCATTGCAGGCAGAATACTAAACGCACCACTCCCTTCGGCAAATAGTGGGTCAAAGTTTTGGAATGTAAAGCTGGTTTCCCCGCCGCCACCTGCTGAGAGGAAGCCAAAAGCAACGAATACTACCAGTATTGAAACTTTAATAAAAGTAAAGATTGTCTCGACACTTCCGCTAGCGGCTGTCGAGGCAGCATTCAGCAAAACGATGCCTGCGACTGCAATGAATGCAAGTGCGAAGTTCGCCGGGAGATCAAGGCCGATAATTGGAAGTACAATTGCACCAACCTGATCGGGTGGAGCTACGACTCCATACACGTGCAACAATTCAAGAAAGTTTGGTGCGAATCCAAGTGCGTAGAGAGCTCCAGCAATCATATAGGCGAACCAGAGCATCCAGCCCATGATGAACGACCCGAAGTCATTGAATATTTCGCGAACGAACGCATATCCGCCGCCGCTCTTTGGAATCGCCGATGCAAGCTCAGCGTATGAAAGGCCAGTAAAAGCAGTTACGACTCCGTTAAGCATGAATACCAGAAGTGCTGCTGGTCCAGATATTTCTGCTGCAAGGCCGGTAAGGACAAAGATACCAGCACCAATCATGGCACCCATTCCAATCATCGTCGCATCTAAGAGACCGAGCTCTGCCTCCGGTTCTCGTTGGTCGTGGCCACTCATATGTCAGACTCGAAAAGTTGGTTACGAACTTGTGATTTCCTCACGATTGGACATATGAACAATATAAATAGAACTGTATTAGATTTTCCTCTTGTACAGTAATCCTAACGCTCGATATATGCAGTAACTACCTATAAGAAAAATTGTTGATAATACGATTTCTTTATTTACTCCGTACCGCTGTATTTTTCTCGCGCGATTCATCCTGATTCTGGTGTTTGATCAGTGGCCAGTTAGTGGTTACTTCTCTGATTCTTGATACTGTTCGCTGGGGGCTTCAGCCGTGTTCTCCGAAGCCGTATCGGGAGTGGTTGTTGGTGAGGGTCAGCAGGCGTTCAACGCACTCTCCAGCGCGTCCAGAGAGCCGCCACCTCGTGCTCGGCGAACAATCTCGACATCCTCAGTGAGGTTGATGCGAGCCGTCACACAGGCGTCACCGATCTGCATCCTCGCTCTTCTTGCTGCGTGCGCCTGTTCAAGCAGATCGACGGCCAGCGTCTCTACCTGCTCAACCGAGACATACACCAGTGTTCCAACGGATTCGTCGTCGCCCGTGCCCACTCCAAATCCGAGAGGAAACTGCCCAGCGACCCGCGCGATGACCCTGAGCGTGCACGGGATTCCTGGGCCAAAATCCGGCCAAGGACATATGCCGCCGCTGTGGGGGGCAATCAAGTCCGAGGGCTTCGCGTTTATCCTTTGGGCCGAAGAGGGACACCGGTACGACGAACTGGAGACGCCCGAGCATCGGCTCGCAAAGGCGCCTGGGAAGGTTCGCCTCCGCCCTACTATTGGTCAAACCCGGCCAAGGAGAATCTCGACGGAGAGGACGCACGCGGCTGTATCTGTTCTTCGACCTCTTGGCGCTCAACCATCGGACGTCGCTCGCGTCATTAACGACCCTGATATCCAGGAGGCGCTGGGCATGGGGGACTCAGTGAGTCAGCCGACGCTGAACCGGATGCCAGAGCGGACGACGAGACGCGGCACAACTACGCGAGTGAGACTGAAACGCTGGTCTGGTGGATGCAGGAAAGACGGTCAAACACTTCCTGAACGGGATCGCGTAGCAATCTGCGGTCGTCGCACGACCCTTAGACGTTGCGTGCGATCCTGAAAGATAGCGGCTGTGCGGTCGGCTAAAGTCGGACAAGACGATGAAACTATGCAAGTCAAATACTGATGACCCGATGGACGACTACACATACTTCTATACGAACGTGCATCCCGAAGAAGTGCCGCCAGGGAAGTTACGAGAGGCGCACCGCCGTCGGTATGGCATCGAGACAGACTTCTGCGTGATCATCGAAAGGTCCCTCGTCAAGTGTGGGTCTCGAAACCCGGCGCTTCGGGCGTTCTATGTCAACTTCTCGGCTCACCTGTACAACATCTGGACGGTGGCAAACATCCCCCGTGTCGAGGAGTCAGCTCAACCGCCCCGGGGTCAACTCAACTGGTTCGAGACGCAGAGCGTCATCACAGGAACGGAAATCTTCGATTTCCGAACGACTCCATGGTATTCGCTTTGATATTATCTAAATCCCTGGGTGAGGGCAAACGACTGACTGCTGGAGAGCTGATGCAGGCCATCAAGGGCGACCCACGTCCAGATTTCGACCGGACTTCCAGAACGACAGGCATTTTACGACCCTCTTAGAGGGGGTTGGAGCACCTCAAGCGCCGACTGGTTCTCGGCAGGGGCTGCTGAATTCGCGTGCTTTCAACGACTGATAACTAGGTAGAATACGAGCTTGACCTACATAGAGGATGAGACAATGAATCTCCGCGCCTGCCTCAGATAGCAACGACAGCCCCAACTGATTGGCACAGACTGAGGCCTCCGTTCATGCCATTTCCAATGACTCCAGGGTCGGTCAGAGATAATGGACCGCAGCTCTCAGACCCCAGATCAGCGGTGCGGTATCGTCGAACTGCTTCAATTAAAACTGGATTAGTAAAATATGATATATTCGCTGATTTGGGGAATTATTTACAGATAGAGCATGCAGATGTGAGCACAGCCATGAGCACGAGTTCCGATATGAGAGCGATTATCGTTGGCGGCAAACAAGTTGGCCATCACGCTGCTCAGCAGCTTTCGGACCGCGGGCATGATGTAGTCATTATTGAAAAAGACCCAAGCCGGGTTGAATTTCTCAGCAACCAGTACAATGCAACTGTCATTCAGGGTGATGGCGGACGACGGTCGATCCTGCAGCAGGCTGGGCTTGAGCGGAGTAATATTATCGCAGCGTTGACCGATTACGGAGCGATGACTAACGTCGGCATCTGCACGATGGCAACACAAATGCAGCCAGATATTGGGACTGTGGCCAGAATCGATCATGGGAATATTGATGAGTACGATGGACTCGTTGATGAGGTCGTATATCCTGAGAAGCTTGCGGGCCACGCTGCGGTTAATGAGATCATGCATGTCGCAGGTGCAGGCGTTCAGACTGTGAGTGAGGTAACTGAGGATCTTACATTAGTTGAATTCACTGTCTCGACAGACGCTCCCGTGGCGGACCGAGAGCTTCAGGAGGTTTCATTCCCACGCGGTGCTCTCGTTGTCGCTGGACGCGATAATAATCAGCTACCTGGCCCAGAAATGGTGTTAAGACCTGAGTCACGGTATGTTGTTGCCGTTCGGGCGGATATTTCTGATGAGGTTGTCCGTCTTTTCAGGGGATAGCGAGCAGCCCATTACAGAAAGTGGCAGTAAAACTGATTTCTAACGGGTGAAATCGATAATAGACGGCTAGCCACTTCGGTCACAACGGGCGTATGACGTATCATCCACAGGCGGAGCAGGCCGAGTGCCTCGGGGCTTTGAGCTGACTCCGGGGGTGAAGGCCGTAAGCTAACTTAAACGTGATCCGTTTGCGTGGTGTACTGTTCAATTGTATCGGTCGAAACGTCACCAGCCGTCCCCACGTAGTACGATTCTTCCCAGAACCCACCACCCCACAGGTATTCTTGCAACAGGAGTTCGTGTTGTTGCCACATCTCTCGTACTGTAATACTCTTGACTGTCCGTACAATCTTGCTCGGAGCGTGTTTGGGATGTGCCGATAAGAACAGGTGTACGTGGTCGGGTGAGATGTGTAACGACAGAATCTCGTAATTATACTTGTCGCACACCTCTCGAAAACTCGATTCTAGTGAGTCCTCTATCACACCCAGTATCGGGGTTCGACCTGCTCGCACAGGCAATCGAAGACGATGACTGGCACGTTGTGACTGCCGAAGCACTCTGCCGAAACGACGCGAAGAATTGCACGTCACCGTCACGAACGAAACTGCCAAACTCGGTGCAAAAATAGTAGCAGAAACAGTCATCGGTGTCGATATGAACGAAGACTGTGTTGCGCTATCGGCACTGACCGAGAGTGGTATCGAAGATTCTGTTGTCATTGACTACCCAGAAATCAACGAAGAGCGACATCGGTACTTCACGATGCGGAAACGGATGCAGGAAGCCGGACAGACCGTGTTCAACGACGTGTTCCGCGACAAGGAGCAACAGTTCGTTCACGACCACCTGCACACGGTGTCACGGCGGGTGGTCGAGTGGATTCAACGGTTCGACAGTCCTGTGATTGTCTTCGAAGACCTCGAATACATTCGAGATGACATTGAATACGGGGCTCGAATGAACTGCCGTCTGCACTCGCTTCCGTTCGCCAAACTTCGAGATTTCATCAGCTACAAAGCCGCGTGGAGGGGGATTCCTTCAGACGATGTTGACCCAGAGTACACCAGCCAGCAATGCCCTATTTGTGGACACACAGAACGGGCGAACCGCCACAAAAAGCGGTTCAAGTGCTGTGAGTGCGAGCATCAAGACCACGCCGACCGTGGCATGTATCAGTGTCGCACAGGAGTGGCTGCGAAAGCAAGAGGACAGAAATGTGCCTGCTCTCAACACACTCCCGCAGGTGCGGAAGTGGGAGTTGCGACGGCAGGCATTGGGGCCTGTGGACGGCCCGACCGTGGCCTGTGATACCGTTCGAGGCGACCAGACCGATGGTATCCGAGGCGTGTCCGACTGATCCACGGGAAGAAGCTCCGGGGTCGGACGGAAGAGTGAGTCTTCCGTGATGACGAGATGCGGAGCATCTTGAACCACTTGACCCCGAGGCGGTTCACTCTTCGACTGAGTCTGGCGCTTCTCGTGACAAATAAAGCAGAACTGTAGGATGGGTTAGGGCAGATTTGAACTGCCGATCTCCTCCATGTCAAGGAGGTGTCATAACCAGACTAGACCACCAACCCATTCATCTACATATAAAATTTTGCTGACGGAGTGTAATTGAACCTTTCGTTTCTATGCTTTCGACACGAAGAGAGGCTGAGAGCCCACGAGAGCATTCGTGTTTTCACACTTGTTGGCATGTGATTCTCTTTTGTTTATTTCACACGGAACACCAACACCCACACTGGCGTCTCACGCACTGTAATTACGAGTTCGTATATGCACGCCGGTCAGATTGCCACCCAGTATTAAGCTTCGATATGCTTATACTAATGAACTGATTTGTTCATTATAACACGGATTCGTACATTGGTGAGCACGATGACACTCCAAGATTACATTGCGCAGGCAACTGATGGTGAGGATCTCTCATACGCAGAGGCTCGTGAGGCGGCTGATCGTATCTTTGAGGAGGCAACAGACGCTCAAATTGGAGGGCTGTTAGCTGCTCTCCGCGCAAAGGGTGAAACCGAAAGCGAAATTGCCGGGTTTGCCCACGGAATGCGTGATGCTGCACGAACGATCTCACCAAGTCAATCACCGCTCGTTGACACCTGTGGAACCGGTGGTGATGCATACGATACAATAAATGTGTCAACGACAGCCGCGATTGTCGCTGCCGGTAGCGGCCTTGCTGTCGCAAAACACGGCAACTACTCAGTTTCATCCAACAGCGGAAGTGCAGATGTGCTCGAAGTGGCGGGCGCAGAAGTTGACGCTGAGCCCCCAGCTGTCGAAACGGCGATCGAAAAAAAGGGCATCGGGTTCATGTTAGCCCCCGTCTTTCACCCGGCGATGAAGGCTGTCATTGGTCCACGACAGGAACTCGGGCTTCGAACCATATTCAATGTCTTGGGGCCGTTGACCAATCCTGCTGGAGCGACTGCACAGGTTGTCGGTGTCTACAGTAAAGATCTGGTCCCAATTATCGCCCGAGCAATGACACAGTTACCAGTTGATCGTGCCCTCATTGTTCACGGGAGTGGTATGGATGAAATCGCATTACATGGCCCAACGGTCGTAGCGGAGGTTGATAACGGTGCTGTCGAGGAGTATCGGATAACGCCGGAAGAACTCCGTCTTGAATCGGCCCCAGTTGAGGCGGTCGCTGGTGGGTCACCAGAGTCAAACGCTAATGACCTACGAGAAATCATAACCGGTGAATTACACGGGCCCAAACGTGAGATTGTTCTTGCAAATGCTGGAGCAGCGATTTACATTGGTGGCGAGGCGACGAGTTTGGCTGACGGTGTGGAGGTAGCCGCAAAAGCAATTGATGAGGGGAAAGCTGCTCGTACTCTTGAGCGGCTCTGCTCAACATCATACACCACGGAGCAGTGAGTTCATGAGTATACGTGTCAAGATCTGTGGAGTAACGACGCACACTGATGTCGAAATCATAGAAGCTGCGGGTGCTGATTCAATGGGTGTGATTAGCAACGTGAGCGTGGATACACCACGAGCTGTGACTGAAACAACAGCGAAAGAACTGTTCGATGCTGCTTCACCCTATCTGTCAACTGTTTTGGTTACAATGCCTGCGTCTGTTGAGTCGGCAGTCGAACTAGGACTCAGTCTCCAACCGGATGTCGTACAGATTCACACTGAATTCTCTGGGGCTCAATACCGCCAACTCGCTTCGGCTATCCCAAGTGCAATCGTCGGGGTAGTTGGGGCGTCTTCATCCTCTCGGGCATATCGCATCGCATCTTCAGTTGACGGACTGCTCATTGACTCAGTTGGGGGCGATGGTGGGGGTGGAACTGGAGAAACACATGATTGGTCTGAGACGGCCGCGATTGTTGAGGCAATCTCGACCCCCGTCATTCTGGCTGGTGGCCTTACTCCTGAGAATGTCGGCCCAGCAATTGATGCAGTTGATCCATACGGCGTTGATGTTGCAAGTGGTGTTGAAACACACAGTCCAAATAAAGACCAGGATGCTGTGACGAAGTTTGTGACTAATGCACGAAACGTATCTCATGGCAACACACTCACGGAAAGTGAACAGATATGAGAGATAATCTTGAGTTTTCCAAATCCAAGAGCGCCTTCGTTAACGAAGTTGGTGAGCAACAAAAACCGGTGATTGGTTACATTGAGGCGACACTTCCGTCAGTGTCTCCCCTCACTGCTTACAGGGCTCTCACAGATCGGAGCGATTACAGCTTTCTTCTCGAAAGTGCTGAAAAGACTCCCTCAAGCGACCCGAATGGGGCTTTCGCTCCTGCGCATACGAATACCGACCGTCATGCACGGTTTTCTTTTGTTGGGTATGACCCAGCAGCTGTTATCTCAGTTGACCCAGGCGGTGTTTCGGTTCAATCCCTGCAGAACCCACCAGTCCCGTTGCCGACAGTAACCGATAGTAATACTGATGGTGACGTGTTAACCCGTCTCCGTGAAGCGTTCCCGCAGTACGAACAAGTCGGGTTTCCTGAGAGTGAACGTCATCAACTCCGTGGTGGCTTTGTCGGATTTCTCGCATACGAGGCAGTATACGATATCTGGCTTGAGGAGGTTGGCGTCCACCGACCACCGACCGACACGCCAGACGCAGAGTTTCTCCTGACCACCAAGACCCTCTCGTTCGATCATCGTGATGACACCGTCACGATCATGTTTACGCCAATTATTGATTCCAACCAAGATCCTGAGGTAACCTATGACACATTGGCAACAGAAGCAGCCACTGTTGCTGACACACTTGCGAATGCCTCAACGTCTCAAATGGGCGGATTCGACTCATTTGAGGAGAATGTGGGTGATCAATCAGCATACGAAGCGGCTGTGCGCGAAACAAAACAGCGTGTGCTTGATGGTGATATCTACCAAGGCGTCATTTCCCGTGTTCGCGAAGCAATTGGACCCATCGACCCAATTGACCTCTACGCTGCCTTGCGTGATGTGAATCCCTCACCGTATATGTATCTGCTTCAGCATGATAATCAGCATATCGTTGGAGCAAGCCCTGAGACGCTAGTCTCAGTACAGGGTAACCGTCTCGTCTCGAATCCAATTGCTGGAACCTGCTCACGAGGGAGCAGCCCAGTTGAGGACCGCCGGTTAGCTGGTGAAATGTTAGCTGATAGTAAGGAGCGCTCAGAACATACAATGTTGGTTGATCTAGCCCGTAATGACGTTCGACGGGTTGCATCACCTGGCAGTGTTCGAGTCCAAGAATTTATGAATGTGCTAAAATATAGTCATGTTCAACATATCGAATCAACAGTCACAGCGACGCTTGCAAGTGATGCCGATGTGTTTGATGCCACTCGTGCAACATTCCCTGCTGGCACCCTCACCGGAGCGCCAAAGATGAGAGCAATGGAAATCATCGATGAGTTAGAGCAAAACCCCAGAGGTGTCTACGGAGGAGGTGTGGGGTACTTCTCGCTCTCTGGTGATGCAGACTTTGCAATCGTGATCCGAACAGCAACCGTCGAGACAGGTCGGGACGTGCCCCGGACTCGCGTGCAAGCTGGTGCGGGGATCGTCGCTGACAGTGAGCCAACGGCTGAGTATACTGAGACTGAGCAGAAAATGGATGGTGTGTTAGCTGCGCTGAGAACACTCTCTGAAACAGAATCTTCGGAGGAAGCCTCACAGTGAGTCTTCGTGTCTGTGTTATCGATAATTTCGATTCATTCACATATAATCTCGTTGAATATCTCTCTGAGCAACACATAGATGGAGAGCCTGTTACCGTCGAAGTATTCAAAAATACTGCCTCAGTGAATAAAATCGAGGCATATAGTCCGGATGCTCTCGTTATTAGTCCTGGACCAGGACATCCAAAAAACAATCGTGATGTAGGTGTAACGAACGAACTTCTACAGACAGTCTCGACACGTACGCCCACACTCGGTGTATGTTTGGGACTTGAAGCTGCTGTTCACGTCTATGGTGGCAAAGTCGGACATGCTCCGGCTCCAATTCATGGTAAGTCCTCATCTATTACCCATGATAGAGAGGGCATATTTACTGAGCTGGATAATCCATTTGAAGCGGGACGATACCACTCACTCATTGCAACAGAGATTCCAGACTGTTTCGATATCTCGGCGACTGCAGTTGATACATTAGGTGACACAGCAACCGAACTCGTGATGGGAATCCGCCACTGCGAACACCCGATTGAGGCCGTACAGTTTCACCCCGAGTCAGTGCTGACCGGGGTTGGTCACGATCTTATTTCCAACTTTCTGTCTTCGGTCGCTGCTGACCGTCGCTCAGACAGGTAACTGGACAGTTCAGGAACCGATCTCCTGGCATCTATCGGGGATATCCCATCACGCTCATACCCATGCGCCCTAACATTTGGATATGACTTCTTCAGGAAACCAGAGACTCCAATCGAATCTACGCACAGATGGCGGCGAATCAGCAATCTCGGTCGGGATTATCGGTGCGGGGGTCGCCGGAGCTGGGGCAGCATATGCACTGAGGGATATGAACGCACAGGTTCGTATCTTCGAGAAAAGTCGGGGTGTATGTGGCCGAGCAGCGACACGTCGGAAGAATGGATGTCGATACGACCATGGGGCAAACTACATCAAAGATGCCGATGCTCGAACCACAGAGCTCATTCCAACGCTCGGCACAGACGGCCTCGTTGACATTGGCAAACCCGTCTGGACTTTTGAAGAAGACGAGGAGATATCGAGTGGAGAGAGTCGAGAGGAATACAAATGGACATGGGAAAACGGGATGACACAGCTCGCTAAACGACTCTTGGCCGAGACCCCAGCATCTGTCCAGAACCAAACCCGGATTGAATCGCTTTCTTATAGCTCTTCTGACAATACCTGGAGTATTACCGATACTGAAGGAACAAGATACGGTGCGTTTGACGTCGTACTCCTCACACCACCTGCTCCACAGACTGCAGATATCTTAGCTCAGAGTGAGTGGAATGACCCTCATCGAGAGGATCTTATTACAGCAGTTCGTGATATCGACTATCGAACGATTCGAACGGTTGTTTTACATTACCCCTTCCGTGAATCATATCCCTGGTATGCGCTGGTAAACACAGATAAGAACCACCCGATTGGATGGGCCTCACGCGAAGAATGCAAAACAAATCATGTCCCTGACGGTGAGAGCTTGTTTATCGTGCAGATGAGCCCCGATTGGTCAACTGAGCACTATGATGCCCCTCTTGAGACAGCAGCTGACGATACGGCTCAAAAGCTGGCGGCGCTTCTTGACGATGCCCGGTATCTTGAGTACGACTGGGCTGATGATCAGGGCTGGCGATATGCTCTGCCTAACAACGGAATCGAAACTCATCAGACAGAGTACGGACAGCAGGCCGGATTGTATATCGCTGGTGACTGGGTTGCCGGGCGCGGACGTGTGAACGAAGCTCTTTGGAATGGGTATGATGCTGCGAGTGAAGTTGCTGAAGCACATCTGTAAATGACGCCTCTGGATCCTGTCAACACCGGTCTCTTTGCGATAGTGCTATCGTGAGCATATATCCTGATCTGTATTCGCGACAATCTTCACAGTGAATGACTTTCATCTCAAAAATGCTGGTCGCGACACGAGTGCTTCCGTCTCTTTCGGACTCATAACGTGTCCCTCACAGGTACATAGCTTCTTGATCCGACTATCATTTGTGAACACATCGGGGTCAAGCCCTGTGCAGTTGCTTGGACATGTTCTCGCCTAACTGTCCCTGGCCTCTCTTTGGGAGGTTATCTCCTCGGAGAGGCCACTATGACAGCGAGAGAATCCCGCTGTCCGCCGCGGGGAGGATGTCATCAACAGATGCAGGTGTCACACAATTCGATACATAGTTTATTGAATACTGCCGAGAGAGATGAGTCTGTGACAGTTACGATCCGAATCGATCCCCACGTACATTCCAGTGCTTCCTACGACGGTGAAGAACCAGCTGAATTACTTCTTGAACAGGCGACTGAGATTGGGTTGGACGGTATCGTAGTGACTGACCATGATGTAATACATGAGTCAGTTCGTGCGGCTGAACTTGCGCCGCTGTATGGTTTGGTCGGGATTCCTGGTGTGGAAGTTTCCACGGCCAATGGTCACCTGTTAGCAATCGGGATCACTGAGTTACCGCCCCGCGGGGCCCCAATGGACACGACTATTCAATGGGTGCGGCAGCGCGGTGGGGTTGCAATTATCCCCCACCCATTTCAGCGGAGTCGCCACGGGATTCGGAAACGATATCTCGATAACGTCCGTCCAGACGCAATTGAGACGTACAACTCGTGGGCGTTTAGCGGACTACGGAACCGCCGCGCACAGCGGTATGCTATCCAGCATGAGTATCCAGGAGTTGCAGGAAGTGATGCGCACAAAGTTGGATACGTGGGTCGAGCGTACACAAAACTTGAACTTGAACTGCGTGGGCGAGATGCAATTACCGCCGACGCTGTCCTTGCCGGAATCCGTGGGGGAGCGACTGATATACAGGGCCGACGGACTCCAATCCCAACCTCAAGTAAACACTACCTGAACGCTGGTATTCGAAAGAGTCGCTTCTATGCAAAGCGTGGGTTATACACCACCGGGTCGGTAGTTCAGGCTGGCTTGGTGGGTGCTGTGCGGTATGCAGGTAGCTTGACGCCATTTTCTCATTAACCCAATGTTGTCTCTTCGATTAAATCCTCATACCTTGCACCGGTCTGTTTCAGTGTTTCTGTCGAGTATAACCGCTCATGCTCGTACGGTAGATACTCAGCCGCTAATTCATCGATTTTTCGATCGACTGCAGTCGCCTGGCGTCCATGAATCATGGTAAACAGATTATACGACCAATTAAACGCAGGTCGACGTGGGCGGTGATAGCACAACGTCACGTATGGGAGTTTCCCGACTGCTTCGCCCCGTTCGTCTAGCTCTCCATCGGGCACATCCCATACAATCATACAGTTTGAGCTGAAGCCAGTCATGACGTGATTGACGATACAGCCGATACGTTTTATACATCCTGATGAGCAGAGACGTGATATTGCTCGAATCACTGATTCAGTATCTGTACCGACGGCCTTCGCAATGTCCCTGTAGGGGGTCTGTGTGAGTGGAAATCCATCTTGGATCTCAAGCAATATCGACACCTCGAGTGAACGTAAATCACCAGTGGCCTCCTCAGAGATACGTGTTGCATCGACTGTTGTTTGTGAAAGGCTCTCTCGAGCGAACGTATCTTGATTTACGACTGGAAATTCCAAATCGATATAGTAGTCAGTAAGCATCGGAAGTGACATGACTGTGCAGTCTGTCCCCGATTCGATCTCTGTGAGAATCGAATCACGCCGATCTTGGGAACCAGCCGTGACAACGAACCACATGTTCCATGCATGCTCGCGCCGATAGTTGTGATTCACCTGCGGATACGTGTTGATATGCTCTGCAATTGCATCGAATCGTGATTCCGGTGCTTTGACCGCAGCGAGTGTCGAACTCCCAATAACCGGCGGATTCAATACTGCACCAAACCGTCGAAAGATGCCTTGTGAATAAAGTCGTTTGACTCGCTCTAGTACCTCGTGTTCAGTGATATCCAACATATCCCCCAGTTGAGCGAATGGTCGCTCACATATCGGGAACTCGCTCTGATACTCATCAATCAAACTCGCATCGACGGGATCGAGTTGATTGCGCCAGTCATCAGCTAACGCGTTCATTGATATAGCTGTGGATTAGAGGTGCCTATCTATTTCGACTTCTCTCAGCTAAACAGACCACTTTAGTTCACTGCCAATTAAGCAGGTTTATGTCTCAAACGCCAAAGTCAACTCAGTTTGGTGAATGGCCTCTCAAACGACTCATGACTGCTGTCGTTGGGTCGGGGGTAAAGTCTGCTGCTGACATGTCTCGTTCGCAGGCAACAGAAGCAATGGAGCGGATTATTGCTGGCGAACCAGATCCTACAACATTAGGAGCATTTTGGCTGGCAAACCGCTGGAAACACAATGTTGCCGAGGAACTCGCTGCCTACGCCGATGTGATGGCTCGAGACGTCAAGACTGCTGCTCCGACGGTCGACCCCGTCGACTGCGGAGCAAATTACGATGGGAAGGGTGAAACTGCTATCCTCGGTGCTGCGGCAGGAATCGTGGCTGCCGGTGCAGGAACGCCCGTTGTCGTCCACTCAGGAGACCGTGTCCCGACACAAAAGCAGGATGCATACAAACATGTATTAGACGATTTAAATATCCGAACCGAGATTGAACCAGCCGAGAGTGCAACCATGGTTGATGAAACTGGGTTTGGTTTCTACTATCAGCCGAAATTCGCTCCACATATCGACAATCTATGGCACCGTCGCGATCAAATGGGAGTTCGAACTTTCATCAACACAATCGAAACGATGGCTAACCCTGCTGAGGCTGATGTCCATCTTGGTTCATTCTATCATCTTCCCTTTGCAAAAAAAATGACCGACGCGTTTGAGCAAATGGAAACACAGAGCCCGAATCGGGTAGTCATGTTTCAAGGCATGGAAGGGTATGATGACATACGACCTGGGTATACAAAGGTCGGAGAGCTAACCGATGGTGAATTCACTGATTTCGAGATCGAAACACCGGAATATGGAATGGATTTCGAATATGACGACCTCAAAATAAACCCGGACGATATTGCGGGTGTCTCAGCAACACTGACCGAGGAAATCATAGACGGAACACGAACTGATCACTTTGCTGATGCAGTAGAAGTCAATGCTGCGTTCCGCATATATGCCCGCGGAGATGCCGACTCAGTTGACACAGCACTGGATATGGCAACTGCAAGCATTGACTCCGGTGCAGCAAGTGATGTACTACACAGTCTTCAGACATTCTGAGCTGTCCGTATAACAGTCCCTGGCAGTTTGGGGAATGTTATTCAGTTCGGGGATGAGGCATGTAGGACATCTTTTAGACGTTGAATTTCCGGTAATAATCATTCCGAATCATCTCACTGAATTCTGATAATTCCCCCTCTGGAACGTCCCTGATTTCGAGTGACGCCGGATCGTCAATCATGTTACTCAGGAACACGACTGCTTTCCAGTACTTTCCGTCTTTCCCGAGGTCGTGGTCGTCGTCGCGGTCGGCTGCTATCGCGTTCGCCACCGTCCACATGTTGTACAGCAGTACGGCGTACCCAAAGAGAAACTGTCGGTGCTCAATCTGGCCCGATCCTGACTGTGGCAGAAACCGATTCTTGATGACGCGGTACGAGGTCTCTACACCCCATCTCTGCCGGAATTTCTCTGCCAGAACCTCCGCGCCGTTACGCTCATCAGTGGCGAATTCGCGCGGGTCGCGGTTCGTGTAGAACTGTGTCAGCGCGTCGGTCGGGTCGTCGAAGTCCTCTTGCTGGAGGCGCGACTTCTTCTCTTCAGGCAGCACGAACATGTAGTCGCGGTCGTCCCTGATATTGCCCACGCCCCACCGGAACATGTTCCAGTC